>JAKOVT010000501.1 GCA_029781935.1 Actinomycetes bacterium
GCGGCGCACGCCCGGGGGAACCTCTGGATGCAGCCGGTGTCGGTGCAGGACGAGCGCCCGCGCGCGGGCCTGTTCGACGAGGCCGCCAACACCCAGAATCTCCGCGACACCTGGAAGGTGGCTCGCGACGGCGGCGCGGACTGGGTCCTGCTCCCGACGTGGAACGACTACGCCGAGGGCACCGCGATCGCGCCGTCGCTCCGGCACGGCCGCGCGTTCCTCGACCTCATGGCGTACTACACGGCATGGTTCAAGTCCGGGCGCGCGCCGCAGATCGTGCGCGACGGCGTCTACCTCACCCATCGCACTCAGCAGGCGGGGGCTGCACCGGTCTTCGCGCAGTCGAAGCTCATGGTGCTGCGCGGCGGAACGCAGGCCCGCGACTCCGTGGAGGCTCTGGCGTTCCTGACCGCTCCCGCCGTCGTCACCGTCACCGTCGGAGGGGCCGCGACCAGCTGCGCCCTGCCGGCAGGAGTCTCGCCGTGCGTGGCGCCGCTGCGGCCGGGCTCGGTGTCGGCCGACGTGACGCGCTCGGGCGCCGCCGTGGTCTCGGTGGTGTCGCCGTACGAGGTGACTGCGACGCCCTACGTCCAGGACTTGCAGTACGTCGCCGTCAGCAGCCTGCGCAGCGGCATCGCGCAGCCGGCTGCCGCCGCGTCGTCGGTACCCTCGCCGACCCGACCCGCACAGCCGACACCGAGGGCGTCGTCGACGGCGTCGCCTCCAGCCGCTGCGCCCTCGGGATCCGCCACGTCGCCGTCGTCCGCGTCGACGGCCGGTCGTGTGACGGTGACGCTCGCCGCGCTGGCGGCGTCGTCCACGACCGAGTCGCGCTTCGTGGTGTCGGCCACGCCGGATGTCCCAGGTTCCTACGGTCTGCTCGTCGATGGAGCCAGAGTCTCGGTGTGCGTCGCTCCCCACCTCGGCGGGTGCGGCATGGGAACCGGACCGCTCTCGGCTGGCCGCCACACCGTGATCGCGACCTTCGCGCCGGCGGATCCCTCCCTGAGGGTCCCGTCGGACTCCGTTCCGTTCGTGCTGACGGTGCCCTGATCGCTCGTCGCACGACACGCGCGCGTCTCGAAGAATGGTCGTGACGCGGGTCACATCACGCGCCGTGGCGGTCGGGAGTGACGTGTCGCTCGCCGTCCGCATCCGCAGCGGGAACATCGGTGGATCCTCGTCACACACGTCACACCTGTCCCCGGGAACCCTTCCGCCTCCGCCGCAGGCCACGCCCTCGGGCAACGCTGCGACCTGCGGCGATGACGGCCGAAATCCCGTGCGGCTCATGGCCACAGAGGGTCACGAGAGGGCACCCGAGCCTGTCTCGTCTATCGGACGGATGATGCGCAGGTAGGCCGAACGGGTGACAGACTGCGGCGGTCGTCAGCGGTCGCCCCCCTTCCCCGGGGGCCGCAGGTGGACCCGGGCCTCAAGTGCCTTGTCTCCCGCGACGACCTACTACACGAAGGCGTGAACGGTAGTCACGCGCGTCCGCCCGGGCGCACACGGACGAGAGGTAACGCATGAGGCACGTACGACTGGGTGGACGACACGGCTCCGGCCTGTCGCTGTCCCGCAGCACGACGGCCAAGATCGGCATCGCACTGGTCGTCCCCGCCCTCGCGGCGGGGCTCCTGGTCGCGACCGGCGCGAAGGCGCCGAACGCATCCGCGGCCACCACCCCCTATCTGCCTTTCGACAAGCCGGCGCTGTCGACGAACTCCAAGCTGGTGTTCGCCCACTACCTGCCGTCCTTGCCGATCTCGCTCGACAACAAGACCCCGACGAGCGACTACTACGCCGTGAACTACCTCTCGCCCACGGGCGAGGGTGGCAAGCACAAGGCCTACGGCGGCTTCCTCCGCGACCGCCCGAAGACCCGCTCGGTGCTGTCCACGTCGGCGTGGCAGCTCGCCGACATGGAGACCGAGGTCCGGCAGGCCATCTCGGCGGGGATCGACGGGTTCGCCGTCGACATCCTCAACCCGTCGCCGAGCGCGCAGACCTACGTCAACATCACGCTGCTGCTCAAGGCGGCGGCGAACGTGAGCTCGTCGTTCAAGATCATGCTGCAGCCCGACATGTCGGCCATGGCCAGCCGCGACCTCGCGACCATCGCTGCGGCGACCGCCGCGCTCGGCAAGTACCCCGCGGCGTTCAACAACAGCAACGGGCACCTCATCGTGTCGCCGTTCCAGGCCGAGCGCCGCTCGGTCTCCTGGTGGACCTCGTTCAAGTCGACGATGGCGAACACCTATGGCCTGCCCGTCGACCTGTTCCCGGTGCTGAACAACGACCAGACCTACGCGGCGAGCTTCGCGCCGATCAGCATCGGCATCGGCAACTGGGGTTCGCGCAACCCGCAGTGGAACCCGCCGAACGCGACCACCAGCACCTCGCCGGTGGGTCGCATCGCGAAGGTGCACAGCCTCGGCAAGCTCTGGATGCAGCCGGTCTCGGTGCAGGACTCCCGCATGAAGGAGGGGATCTACGACGAGGCCGCGAACACCCAGAACCTGCGCGACACCTGGGCCATCGCCCGCAACGGCAAGGCCGACTGGATCCTCCTGCCGACGTGGAACGACTACACGGAGAACAGCGAGATCGCGCCGTCGGCGCTGCACGGCTACACGTTCCTGGACCTGATGGCCTACTACATCACCTGGTTCAAGACCGGTTCGGCGCCCGCCATCGTGCGTGACGGCGTCTACCTGACCCACCGCAAGCAGCCGTACGCCGCGATGCCGAGCTACCCGCAGACGATCATCCAGAAGCTGCGCGGCGGCACGCCTGCCCGCAACACGGTCGAGTCGCTCAACTTCCTGACGGCGGCCTCCACGGTGACGATCACCGTCGGCGGCGTGTCGACGTCCTGCAGCGTGCCTGCGGGCGTGAGCGTCTGCCTGGCACCGCTGCGCGCCGGTTCGGTATCCGTCGTCGTGACCCGGGGCGGCAGCGCCGTCACCGGCGTCACGTCGACCTCGATCGTCGACTCCACGCCGTACGTGCAGGACCTGCAGTACGTCGGCGTCTCGAGCCTGCGCTCGGGCGGGGCGTCCGACCCCGCGGTCACCAACCCGGCGCCGGCTCCCAAGCCGACCCCGACCCCCACCCCGATCCCGACGAGCTCCACGCTCCCCACCGTCACGACCAAGGCGACGATCGTCGGGACGGCCCGGGTCGGCACCGTGGCGACCTGCTCGGCCGCGGCGAAGAACGGCGCCGTGTCCTACCGCTGGACGGTCAACGGGTCGACGGTGGCGAGGGTGACCGCCTCCCGCCTCCGCGTGCCGGCCGCCTACGTCGGGAAGTCACTGGGCTGCAAGCTGGTGGCGATCAACACCAAGGGGTCGGTGACCTCGATCGCGGCGGCCAAGAAGGTCGGCCTCGGCGCGGCCCCGGTCGCGATCGTGCGCCCGTCCTGGGTCGCCTTCCCGAAGGTCGGCACGTCGGTGTCGGTCCGTGCGGGGAGCTGGTCGGCGCGGCCGGCGTACTTCCGGTACGTCTACGTCGTGAACGGCAAGATCGTCGCCCTCATGGCCAAGCCGACGATCCGGATCTCCTCGGCCTGGAGGGGCAAGGCGATGGCCGTCATCGTGCGCGCCTACGCCGCGGGCCGGCTGGTCGGCGCCTCGCAGACCGCGAAGGTCATCGTCCGCTGATCGCAGGGGCGGCATGCCGCCCCAGCACGACCACGACGCGCCACGTCCCTCGACGGACGTGGCGCGTCGTCGTCCGTCGTCGCTGCGCTCGTCCTCCCGATCCCGGACGTGTGTCCAGGTCGGACATGACGAGGACCCCCGATAGAGCTGGGGGTCCTCGTCATGTCCGAGCGGGTGACCGGGATCGAACCGGCATGACCAGCGTGGAAGGCGGGGGCTCTGCCATTGAGCTACACCCGCGAGCGCGCTCGCGCGGGTGTCATCCTCCCACAGGGCGGGGAGCGCCCTCGCCGGTCGGGGTGCGGCCCCGCGTCCCCTAGACTCGGGGCGGTAATCCGGGGCGTAGCGTAGTGGCTAGCGCGCCTGCTTTGGGGGCAGGAGATCGGGAGTTCGAGTCTCCCCGCCCCGACTGCAGGCCCGGTCCCGGGCCCGCCAGCCCGTGCCCGTCCCGACCGTCACGCCCGCCCGCCCGCGGGCCAGCCACCCGAACCCGTGGGCCACCGCCCGCACCGAAGCAGGAGTACCGATCGCCGTGAAGAGCGCTGTCGAGAACGTGTCGCCCACCCGGGTGAAGCTCACCGTCGAGGTGCCGTTCGAGGAGCTCAAGCCCGCCCTCGACGCCGCCTACAAGCGCATCGCCGACCAGATCACGGTGCCGGGCTTCCGCAAGGGCAAGGTGCCCCAGCGCGTCATCGACCAGCGCATCGGGCGCAGCGCCGTCCTCGACGAGGCGATCAACGACGCCATCAACCTCAACCTCGACGCCGCCATGCGCGAGCACGAGGTGAAGCTGCTCGGCCGCCCCGAGGTCGACATCACCACCTACGAGGACGCCGCTCCGCTCGAGTTCACCGCCGAGATGGACGTCGTCCCCGAGTTCGAGCTGCCGGCCTACGACGGCATCGCGGTCCAGGTCGACGCCGTCGACGTCAGCGACGACGACGTCGAGGAGCAGCTCACCCAGCTGCGCGGCCGGTTCGGCTCGCTCACCACGGTCGAGCGCGCCGCCGCCGACGGCGACGTCCTGCTCGTCGACGTGTCGGGCACGCTCGCCGGCGAGGCCGTCGACGACCTCCAGGGCACCGCGATGTCCTACGAGCTCGGCACCGACGGCATGCTCCCCGGGTTCGACGCCGCCGTCGCGGGCGCCGAGGCCGGCGAGACCCGCACCTTCGTCTTCACCCCCGAGGTCGGCGAGTACGCCGGCCAGGACCTCGACGTCTCGGTGGTCGTGAGCCAGGTCCGCGAGCGGGTCCTGCCCGACGCCGACGACTCCTTCGCCCAGCTCGCCAGCGAGTTCGACACCATCGAGGAGCTGCGGGCGGACATCCGCGAGCGCCTCGCCAAGGTCAAGTCGCTCGAGCAGGGCTACGCCGCCCGCGAGAAGGTCGCCGAGGCGCTCATCGCGATGACCGAGATCCCGCTGCCCGAGTCGTTCCTCGACCAGCAGGTCGAGGACCACTTCGCCGACGGGCACGGCGACGACGCGCACCGCGCCGAGGTCGTCGAGCAGACGCGCGAGTCGCTCACCAGCCAGCTCGTCCTGGACCGCATCGCCGACGCCGAGCAGCTCTCCGTCTCCGAGGCCGAGCTCTCCTCCTGGCTCGTAGCGCAGGCGCCCCGCTACGGCATGTCGCCCGACCAGTTCGCCCAGGAGCTCGTGAACGCCGGGCAGGTGCCGGCCGCGGTGGCCGAGGTGCGCCGCAGCAAGGCGCTCGCCCACGTCATCGAGCGCGCCACCATCACCGACTCGAACGGCGACGCGGTCGACCTCGAGGCGCTCGACGTCCCGATGTCGCTCGACCACGAGGACCACGACCACGACCACGAGGGTCACGACCACGACCACGACCACGAGGGTCACGACCACGACCACGACCACGAGGGTCACGACCACGACCACGACCACGAGGGTCACGACCACGACTGATCGAGGCCCTCTCGGCGCCCGCACGGCACCGAGCGGTCCGCACGCCGGGGCATCCGGCGTCACGCCTACGGCGAACACCCCCGTGCCCGGGATGGCATGGGGGTGTTCTCTGGTTAGGGTCGTCGCAACGACATGCGAACCAGTGCGAACGAAGCGGAGGACACCGTGACCGGTGAGTGGAGCGACCGGGGGCCCGGGACCGGGGTGACCGGTTACGGCGACTCGATCAAGGAGCGGCTGCTCCGCGAGCGGATCCTGTTCCTCGAGGGCGAGGTCCGCGACGAGATGGCCAACGAGATCGTCCGTCAGCTCCTCCTGCTCTCGGCGGAGGACCCGACGTCGGACATCTACCTGTACGTCAACTCGCCCGGCGGCAGCGTCTCGGCCGGCATGGCGATCTACGACACGATGCAGTTCGTCCCCAACGACGTCGCGACCGTGGGCCTGGGCATGTGCGCGTCGATGGGGCAGTTCCTGCTCACCGCGGGCGCACCCGGCAAGCGCTACGCCCTCAAGCACGCCCGCGTGATGATGCACCAGCCGCTCGGCGGTCTCGGCGGCGTCCAGTCGCTCGTGCAGAAGCAGGCCGAGCAGATGCTGCTCATCAAGCGCCAGATGGCCGAGCTCATCGCGCACCACACCGGACAGCCCGTCGAGCGCATCGTCGAGGACTCCGAGTGGGAGAAGTGGTTCTCCGCGGAGGAGGCCAAGGACTACGGCATCGTCGACCACGTCGTGACGTCCGCGGGTGACGTCACCGGCGGCGGCGGCACGGCCTGACGACGGACACGGAGACGATGATGATGAACCAGTTCCCGCTGCCGTCCGGCATCGCGCCCGCGGGCCCCTCGGCCCGCTACGTGCTCCCGCAGTTCACCGAGCGCACCACCCAGGGCACCAAGACCTGGGACCCGTACTCCAAGCTGTTCGAGGAGCGCATCATCTTCCTCGGCGTGCAGATCGACGACGCGAGCGCCGACGACGTCATGGCGCAGCTGCTGTGCCTGGAGTCGATGGACCCCGACCGCGACATCTCGATCTACATCAACTCGCCCGGCGGCTCCTACACCGCCATGACGGCGATCTACGACACGATGCAGTTCGTCAAGCCCGACATCACCACGGTCTGCCTGGGCCAGGCCGCGTCGGCCGCAGCCGTGCTCCTGGCGTCGGGCACGCCCGGCAAGCGCTACGCCCTGCCGCACGCCCGCGTGCTCATCCACCAGCCCTACACCGAGGGCGGTGGCCAGGGCACCGACATCGAGATCCAGGCCAACGAGCTGCTGCGCATGCGCACCGAGATGGAGCTCATCCTGGCCCGCCACACCGGCCTGGAGCCCGAGCAGATCCAGAAGGACATCGAGCGCGACAAGATCCTGTCCGCCACGGCCGCCGTGGAGTACGGCATCGTCGACTCGGTGATCCCCTCGCGCAAGGCCTCCGCCACGGCCTGAGCGCACCCGTGAGCCCGGTCCACCGGCGCTGACCAGGCACGACGCCCGTCCGAGCACGACTCGGGCGGGCGTTGCGCTGTCGGCGTAAACCCGCCGCCGGGCGTGTCACGAGACGCGACCCGGAGGGCCGATCGGGGTACCGTCTCACCTGGCGTCACCCGTACGGGTCCCCCGTCGGCGACCGCCGCACCTGCACGCACGCCCCGCACTCCCGTGCGGCGACGAAGGGACGATCACGTGGCGCGAGTCGGAGACGGCGGCGACCTGCTCAAGTGCTCGTTCTGCGGCAAGAGCCAGAAGCAGGTGAAGAAGCTCATCGCTGGCCCCGGGGTCTACATCTGCGACGAGTGCATCGACCTGTGCAACGAGATCATCGAGGAAGAGCTCTCCGAGTCCAGCGACCTGCAGTTCGACGAGCTGCCCAAGCCGCGCGAGATCTACGAGTTCCTCGACAAGTACGTCATCGGCCAGGACGCCGCGAAGAAGGCGCTGTCGGTCGCGGTCTACAACCATTACAAGCGCGTGCAGTCCGGCGGCGAGCGCCGCGGCGAGGACTCCGTCGAGCTGGCCAAGTCCAACATCCTGCTGCTCGGCCCCACCGGCTCGGGCAAGACGCTGCTGGCCCAGACGCTCGCGCGCATGCTCAACGTGCCGTTCGCGATCGCCGACGCCACCGCGCTCACCGAGGCCGGCTACGTCGGCGAGGACGTCGAGAACATCCTGCTCAAGCTGATCCAGGCCGCCGACTACGACGTCAAGAAGGCCGAGACCGGCATCATCTACATCGACGAGATCGACAAGGTGGCGCGCAAGAGCGAGAACCCCTCGATCACGCGCGACGTGTCGGGCGAGGGTGTGCAGCAGGCGCTGCTGAAGATCCTCGAGGGCACCACCGCGTCGGTGCCTCCGCAGGGCGGCCGCAAGCACCCGCACCAGGAGTTCATCCAGATCGACACCACCAACGTGCTGTTCATCGTGGGTGGCGCGTTCGCGGGCCTCGACAAGATCATCGAGCAGCGCATCGGCCGCAAGGCGCTCGGGTTCACGGCGTCGATGGAGAGCGGCCTCGACACCAACCCCGGCAACGTGTTCGGCCGGGTCATGCCCGAGGACATGCTCAAGTTCGGCATGATCCCCGAGTTCATCGGCCGGCTGCCCGTGTTCACCTCCGTCGTGGCGCTCGACCGCGATGCCCTGGTGAAGGTGCTCACCGAGCCGCGCAACGCGCTCGTCCGCCAGTACCAGCGCCTCTTCGAGCTCGACGGCGTCGAGCTGGAGTTCACCTCCGACGCGCTCGAGGCCGTCGCCGACCAGGCGATCATGCGCGGCACCGGTGCCCGCGGTCTGCGCGCGATCATGGAGGAGGTCCTGCTCTCCGTGATGTACGACGTCCCGAGCCGCGACGACGTCGCCCGCGTCGTCATCAACCGCGAGGTGGTCCTCGACAACGTGCTGCCCACCCTCGTGCCGCGCGACTCCGCGCCGCGGACCCGCGAGCGCCGCGAGAAGTCGGCGTAGGTCTCGATCACGGCGAAGGCCGGCACCCGTGAGGGTGCCGGCCTTCGTGCTGTCCGGGTCAGC
This sequence comes from Actinomycetes bacterium, assembly GCA_029781935.1. Taxonomy (GTDB): domain Bacteria; phylum Actinomycetota; class Actinomycetes; order S36-B12; family CAIYMF01; genus Longivirga. The sequence continues at coordinate 8,634 of JAKOVT010000501.1, forward strand.
CGCGCTTCTCGACGCCCTGACGGATCTGCGCGGCCGTCTGGGCGCCGGCCGTCGCGCTGGCGGGCTTGAGGACGGTGACGGCGCCGAAGGAGGCGTCGTCGGCCCAGAAGCAGACGCTAGCGGGCGCGCCCGACACCGTGGTCGTGCCGCACGACATCTGGCCGCCCAGGGTGCCGGGGTCCACCGGGACGATGTTCGAGACGGTGACCTTGGTGGCGGTCTCGTAGCCGGCGAACGCGATGCTCACCGCAGTCGGCCCGGGCGGAGTCGTCGCGGTCCAGGCGATGACCGTGGCCGACGGGACGCCGGCCGTGCCGTAGACGGCGCTCACCGGAGCCGTGAAACCGGGGAGGGTGGCGGCGTCCGCCGTGGTGGTCAGCGCTGCGGCCGAGGCGCCGCCGAGCTGGGTGAGGCCGGCGACCGTGGTCGGGACCTGCAGCGTGACGGCGGCCGAGGGAGCCTTCGCGGGCGACGACGCGGCGGGCGTCGGCACGACCGGCGTGAAGCTCTCCTCGGGCTGGCTCACGAGCAGGCCGGGCCAGACGAAGGCCGCGACGGCCGCGAGCACGGCGATGCCGCCGACGAGCGCGAGCAGCACGAGCGGACGGCGCGAGCGTCCGGCGGCGGCGGCGTCGCCGTCGGCGGGCGCGGCCAGGACCGGCGCGGCCCCGGGGGTCGGCAGGTCGACCGGTGCGGGCAGGTCGACAGGTGCCGGCAGGTCGAGCGGAGCGGCGTAGCCGACGGGTGCGGGCAGGTCGGCCGGCGCCGGGTAGCCGACCGGGGCGGGCAGGTCGACGGGGGCCGGCAGGTCGACGGGTGCCGGCAGGTCGACGGGGGCGGGCAGGTCGAGCGGAGCAGCGCCCACCGTGACGACGGCCGCCGCGGCGGAGGCTTCGAGCGGGGCGGTGTCGGCGAGGACGTCGGGAGTCGCGGTCTCGGCGGCCTTGCGCCGACCGAACAGGCGGCGGCGCTGCGTCGGCGTCGCGTCGACGACGTCGTCGCCGGCGTGGCCGTGGCGGTGCGGGATCTGCTCGACCTCGTACGCCGCGACGGCGGCGGCCGGCACGAGCGGGGCGGGCGCGTCGAACGTCTCGGGCAGCGGCTCGAGGGTCGGGACGGCGGCGTCCTCGGGCGCCTCAGGCGCAGCGAGAGGCTCGCCGAAGGACACCACGGGCGCCTCCGGCTCGGCCCGGAACGCGCCAGCCGCGAGCAGGGCGGCCCAGTCCTCGGGGTCGGGGAGCGGGGCGGCCGCGACCGGCTCGGGCTCGGGGATCGGGAGCGGCGCGGGGGCAGGTGCCGGGGCGTCGTAGCCGACGGACTGCTCGACGGCACCGACGGCGCCGACCGCGACCGGCACGGGCTCGGCGACCGGCTCGGCGACCGGCTCGGGGCTCGGCGCCTCGGCGGCGGGCTCGGGCTCGATCGGGCCGGCGGGCAGGGCCCAGCTGGGCAGCGGGACCCCGGGCAGGATCGTGCTCGCGCCCGCGGCGGTCTCGGTCGCCACGACGGGAGTGGTCTTGCGGGCCACGCCGATCACCTCGTGCGTCTCCAGGGCGCGGCCGAGCGCCGCACCTCTAGAGGAGGGATCGACCCCGGAGGAGCCGCACTTGAGCCTGGTGGTCAGCCCTGCTCGGCCAGGGTGACCTCGACGCGCAGCGGGCCGCCCGCGGGCACGTAGGTCACGTGGGCCACCCGACCGGCGGCCGCGAGGTCGGCTCCCGCCTCCTCGATCCGCCCCAGGGCGTCGGCGTCGCCGGTGATGACGGCGGCCTCGACGTCGGCGCGCATCGACACCTTCGCGTCGCTCTTGGCCTTGCGGATCGCCGAGAGCGCGGTCGCGACGTCGGCCACCACGGCCGCGTCGCCGGTGGCGCCGGCCAGCTCGGCGGTCGAGGGCCACGGTGCGCGGTGCACGCTGCCCTCCTGCCACCAGCCCCAGACCTCCTCGGTCACGAACGGCAGCACGGGGGCGAACAGGCGCAGCTGGATCGAGAGGGCGAGCGCGAGGGCGGCCTGGGCCGACGCCGCGCCCTCGGGGCCGCGGCCGCCGTACGCGCGGTCCTTCACCAGCTCGACGTGGTCGTCGCAGAACGACCAGAAGAACTGCTCGGCCACCTCCAGGGCGCGCGCGTAGTTGTAGTCGTCGAACGCGGCCGTGGCGTCGTCGACCACGGTCGCCAGCGCGGCGAGCATCGCGCGGTCGAGGGGGTCGGTGACCACGGCGGGATCGGTCGGCAGCGCGGCGCCCAGGCCCAGCACGAACTTGCTGGCATTGAGGATCTTGATCGCCAGGCGGCGGCCGATCTTCATCTGGCCGACGTCGAACGCGGTGTCGGTGCCCGGGCGGCCGGCGGCGGCCCAGTAGCGCACGCCGTCGGCGCCGTGCTCGTCGAGCAGGCCCATCGGCGTCACGACGTTGCCCTTGGACTTGCTCATCTTCTTGCGGTCGGGGTCGAGGATCCAGCCGCTGATCGCCGCGTTGCTCCACGGCAGGACGTCGTCCTCGAGGTGGGCGCGCACGACCGAGGAGAACAGCCAGGTGCGGATGATCTCGTGCGCCTGCGGACGCAGGTCGAACGGCCACAGCCGCTGCCAGAGGTCGGGATCGTCCTCCCAGCCGCCGGCGATCTGCGGGGACAGCGACGAGGTCGCCCAGGTGTCCATGACGTCGGGGTCGCCGACGAAGCCGCCGGGCACGCCGCGCTGCGACTCGTCGAACCCCTCGGGCACGTCGCTGCTCGGGTCGACGGGCAGCTGGTCCTCGGTCGGGAGCAGCAGGTCGTCGTACGACGGCAACCCGTGCTCGTCGAGGCGGTACCAGACCGGGAACGGCACGCCGAAGAAGCGCTGGCGCGAGATCAGCCAGTCGCCGTTGAGGCCCTCCACCCACGAGCGGTAGCGCGCCTCCATGTACGGCGGGTGCCACGACAGCTGCGATCCGCGGGAGACGAGCTGCTCGCGCAGGTTGGTCTCCCGGCCGCCGTTGCGGATGTACCACTGGCGGGTGGTGACGATCTCGAGCGGCTTGTCGCCCTTCTCGTAGAACTTCACCGCCTGCACGGTGGGCTTCGGCTCGCCGTCGACGTAGCCGGCCTCGGTGAGCCGCTCGACCATCCGCTCCTTGGCCGTGAACGACGTGGCGCCCGCGATCGCGGCGTAGGTCTCGCGCGCCGTGCCGCTGGTGAGCCACTCAGGGGTGTCGGGCAGGATCCGGCCGTCCCAGCCGATGATCGGGCGGGTCGGCAGCTGCAGCTCGCGCCACCAGGTGACGTCGGTGGTGTCGCCGAAGGTGCAGATCATCGCGATGCCGGACCCCTTCTCGGGGTCGGCGAGGCGGTGCGCCACCACGGGCACCTCGACGTCGAACAGCGGCGTGCGCACGCTCGTGCCGAACAGCGGCTGGTAGCGCTCGTCGTCGGGGTGGGCGACGAGGGCGACGCACGCGGCGAGCAGCTCGGGGCGCGTCGTCTCGATGAGCACGCGCGAGCCGTCGGCGGCGGGGAAGCCGATGCGGAAGTACTTGCCCTCGCGCTCGCGGTCCTCGAGCTCGGCCTGCGCGACGGCCGTGCGGAAGGTGACGTCCCAGAGGGTCGGCGCCTCGGACTGGTAGGCCTCGCCGCGGGCGAGGTTGCGGAGGAACGCGCGCTGCGACGCGCGCTGCGCTCGGGCGTCGATGGTCTGGTAGGTGTGCGACCAGTCGATCGAGAGGCCGAGGCGGCGCCACAGCTCCTCGAACGCCTTCTCGTCCTCCACCGTGAGCCGCTCGCACAGCTCGACGAAGTTCCGCCGCGAGATCGGCACCTGCTTCTTCTCGTCGGGCTTGGCCGGCACCTCGAACGCCGGGTCGTAGGGGAGCGAGGGGTCGCACCGCACGCCGAAGTAGTTCTGCACCCGGCGCTCGGTGGGCAGACCGTTGTCGTCCCAGCCCATCGGGTAGAAGACCTCGCGCCCGCGCATCCGCTGGTAGCGGGCGATGCAGTCGGTGTGGGTGTAGGAGAACACGTGGCCGACGTGCAGCGACCCGCTCACGGTGGGCGGCGGGGTGTCGATGGAGTAGACCTGCTCGCGGGTCTTGGAGCGGTCGAAGCGGTAGGTGCCCTCGGACTCCCATACCTGCGCCCAGCGGTCCTCGATGCCGTCGATGGTCGGCTTCTCCGGGACGCGCGAGTCGGGCGCAGGGGTGCTCATGGGCGCAATCCTAGGGAACGGGGACGGGTATCCCCGACCGCGTATCCGCCGCCGGCTCGGGGTCGGGGGCGCCGCCGCGGCGCGCGTAGGATCGCGCCCCGTGGACCCCCGTGACGAGGACGACCTCGACGACCTCGACGGCACCGACGACCTCGACGCACCCGACGACCTCGACGGCGACGACGTCGACGCCGTGCTCGACGGCGAGGACGCGGTCGAGCTCGGTGGTCCGGGCATCGACCTGCGCGCACCGCTCCTCGACGACGAGGACGACTCCGGGCTCGGCTCGGCGTACGACGACGACGTCGCGGACGAGGTGGAGGTCGCCCCGCCGCTCACCGACGACGAGGCCGACGACCTGCTCAGCCGCTTCGTCGCCGCGGAGGCCGAGCTCGCCACCCGGTGGCCGGAGTCCAAGCTCGAGCCGTCGCTGGACCGGATCCGCGCGGTGATGGACCTGCTCGGCGACCCGCAGCGGGCGTTCCCGGTGATCCACCTCGCCGGCACCAACGGCAAGACGTCGACGGCGCGGATGATCGAGTCGGTGCTGCGCTCGTTCGGCCTGCGCACCGGGCTGTTCACCAGCCCGCACCTGCACTCGGTGCGCGAGCGGATCCGCCTGGACGGGGAGCCGATCGACATCGAGCGCTTCGTGCGCGTCTACGACGACGTCCGCCCGTACGTCGGCATCGCCGACGCCACCAGCGAGCGCGACGGCGGCCCGCGCCTGTCGTTCTTCGAGGTGATGACCGCGATCGCCTACGCCGCGTTCGCCGACGCGCCGGTCGACGTCGCCGTCGTCGAGGCGGGCATGGGTGGTGCCTGGGACGCCACCAACGTCGCCGACGGCACCGTGAC
>JAKOVT010000011.1 GCA_029781935.1 Actinomycetes bacterium
ACAGGCGCGGGTCGGTGCGGTCGCGACCCTCGGAGTAGGTGTCCCAGTACCAGTCCATCTGCACGCGGGTGAGGAAGTAGCCCTCCGCGAACAGGTTCTTGCTCGGGCGGTCGCGGCTGGCGTCGGTGCCGGGGTAGAGGAGCAGCTGTGCGACCGGTGCCGTGGTGGACGTGTCGCGGGCGTGCTGCGCCACGACCGCCGCCAGGTTTCCGCCCGCGCTGTCGCCGCCGACGGCGATGCGCGCCGGGTCGGCGCCGAGGTCGTCGGCGTGCTTCACCGCCCACTCCCAGCTCGCGATCGCGTCGTCGACGGGCGCGGGGTAGGGATGCTCGGGGGCGAGGCGGTACTCCACGGACAGGACGTGGACGTCGGCGTACCGGGTGAGGATGCGGCAGGGCTGGTCGTGGGTGTCGAGGTCGCCGACCACCCAGCCGCCGCCGTGGAAGAACACGAGCAGGGGTTTGCCCGCCGGCTCGGCGGGCGCGTAGTGACGCGCGCGGAGCGGACCGTCGGCGCCGTCGACCGTGAGGTCGCGTACGCCGCCCACCGCGACCGGAGCTCCTGCGGCGATCGCGGAGGCCTTGCGCATGCCGGCTCGTCGCTCCTCGACGCCGGCCTCCTTGTGCGCGCCGTGCAGCCGCCGCTCGAGAGCGAGGATGAGCGCGAGGTGCGGGTCGAGCACCTGGCCGTCGGCGTCGAGCCCGTGACCGCCGAACCGGCTCGCGATCGCGACGGGGAGGGCGTCGAGGAGGACGGCGAGCCGCTGCTGCGCCGCGATCTCGAGCGCCGTGGTGTCGAGGGCGATCTTCACGAGCGTGAGAGTAGGTCCGACCCGGCCGTTCCGCGCGCGTTACGGCGTACCCCACCGCATCCCGGTGACCCCGTGTCCGCCCGTCCGAGATGTGGGCCCACGGCGCACGGCCGTACGCGGCGGCGACACGTCTCGCGCCTGCGCCACAATGGACCCGCACGACCGGGAGGGCTCGCATAGCGGCCGAGTGCGGCGGTCTTGAAAACCGCTAGGTAGCGATACCTCATGGGTTCGAATCCCATGCCCTCCGCTGACCCGCCCCGCGCGCAGCGCGGCGCCTGGTCGGTGGAGGCGCACGGATTCGGGAGGAGCGCAGCGACGGGTCCCATGCCCTCCGCTGACCCGCCCCGCGCGCAGCGCGGCGCCTGGTCGGTGGAGGCGCACGGATTCGGGAGGAGCGCAGCGACGGGTCCCATGCCTTCCGCTGACGCGCCCTGCGCGCTGCCGCACGACCGTCACCGTCTCGGGCCCTCGCGCGCGTTCCGGGAGGGCCCCCTAGCCTGAGTGCGGGGGTCGTCCTGACGAGGTGGATCTGTGGAGCTGTCGGAGCGCTCGACGGCCGTGACGTCGGCCGATGTCGTCGAGGCTCTCGGACGCGTGCTCGAGAGCCGGCCGTTCGCGCGGTCGCCGCGTGCGCGGGGGTTCCTCGCGTACGTCGTCACCGAGACGCTCGCCGGCCGCAGCGACCGGCTCTCCGAGCGCACGGTCGCCCGCCGCGCGCTCGAGCGCGGGGCCGACTTCGACGGCCGCGACGACGCGTCCGTCCGCGTCCAGGCGACGCGCGTCCGCAAGCACCTCGACGCCTACTACGCCGGCGCCGGTGCCGCCGACCCGGTCCGCATCGAGCTGTCCCCCGGCTCCTACGTCCCGGTGTTCCGCGCCGCCGCCCCCGGCCGTGAGGCCGTGGTCGTCCCGGGCGTCGTGATCGCGATGCTCACCTCGTCGGGCGAGGAACCGGCGTCGGCGTTCGCGCGATCGATGTCGGAGTCGCTCGTCCAGCAGCTGGCGGCGTACCCGCACATCCGGGTGGTCGGGCCGGTGGACGCACCCGCGGACGCTCGTCGCGCCGCGGAGGCGGCGGCGGTGACGACGGTGCTCACGGGTCACGTCGCCGTCCGCGACGGCTGCCTCGTCCTCGCCGTGCGGCTGCACGACGGATCCACGTCCGAGGTGACGTGGTCCGACGATCAGTCCGTCGACGTGTCCGTGCTCGCGGGGTTCGAGGTGGAGCAGCAGTGGGCGCGGCAGATCGCGGCGAGGGTGGGCGACCCGTCGGGCGCCGTGATCCGGCAGCAGCTCGCCGCCGAACACCCAGCCCCGACCGGGCTCGAGCTCGCCGCGCGCCTGGCCTTCTACTCCTACCTCGACGCCGGGACGCTCGAGTCGGTCGAGGCGGCGACGGCCGCCCTCGACGCGGCGCTGGCGTCGGGCCGTCGGACGGCTCAGCTCCTCGCCATGCGCGCTGCGATCGCCAACACCACGAGCGTCCTCGGGGACGACACCCGGGAGGCCGAGCTGTCCCTGGCCGAGTCGCTGTCGCGCGAGGCCCTCGTCCGCGACGGCGGCAACGCCCACGCCCACCTGACGTTGAGCTACCCGTTGCTCCAGCGCGGCCAGGTCGAGCTCGCCGTCGAGCTGATCGAGACCGCGGCCGAGCTCGCCCCCTACCAGCCGTTCTACTTGTCCGTGTCGGGCATGGCCCTCATCGCCTGCGGCGAGTGGCGGCGCGGCTCGTCCCTGATCCGCGAGGCGTTCCGGCTCAACCCGGGGCTCTCGGGCCAGACGCACGGCTGGTTGGCCTTCGCCCACCTCGCGGAGGGGAACTACGAGAGGGCGCTGGCCGAGGCGTCGCTGCTCCCGTCGGAGGGCGACTACCTGTGGGGCCCCCTGTTCCGGTCGATGGCGCTGTCGGGGCTGGGGTACCACGACCAGGCGCTGGTCGAGGCCGAGCGTGCGCGGGAGATCCGCCCCGACGTGATGGACGATCCCGGAGCCCACCTCAGCGGCGCGTTCCATCTCGACGACGAGGAGCGCGAGCGGCTCGTCGCCCTGGTGCCGCGACCGCACGCGAGAGTCCCCGAGCAGCGCGCCGCCGCACGCGGACCCACACGCGCGGCTCGCGGTTAGAGCTGCTCCACGCCCTGCGGGCTCACGGTGATCGAGCGGTCTCGGCGCACGATCACGATGATGGCGATGACGGCGCCGACGACCTCGATGAGCATGAACGCGCGCGGGACGTTCTCCAGGCCACCGGTCGGCTTCGGCAGGAACGCGGAGGTGTCCCAGAGGCCGTGCGCGAGCATCGCCAGGATGAGCAGGCCCCGGTAGCGCCTGAACAGGTAGAAGAACACGCCGCCCGCGGTGGCCAGGAACATCTGGAAGACGCCGCTGATGAGGTTGAGCCCGGTGGCGATGTTGGTCAGGTGGAATGCACCGAACCAGATCGACGAGAAGAGCATGACCCACGCCTCGGGCCGCATCTTGGTGCGGAGGCTGCGCAGGATCACGCCGCGGAACAGGGTCTCCTCGGCGAAGCCGACCAGCGCGCCCGCGACGAGGATCGGGAGCATCTTGTCGCCCACGCTGCTCCAGTCGGCGACGGCGAACTGCGCCGCGATCATCAGCACGTAGACGACGAGGAGCGCTGTCAGCAGGCCGCTCATCGGAAGGCGCTCGGGGTCACGGAACACGAAGTCCCACCGAGCCCAGAGCAGGAAGACGATGAGGACGAGACTGGCCGCGGCCAGCGGCAGCACCGCCGTGCGCCAGATGTTCGGCGCGGTGTCGAACCAGTTGTCGTATCCGATCCCCGACGACCCCGACAGGCCGATGAAGACGATGACGTAGACGATGAAGACGCCCAGCGCGACGGGGACGGACGGTTTGATGCGCCACGTCGCGGCGGGGGCAGCGGTGGTGCTGGTCACGGTGATTCCTCCCGGGTCGGGACCGGCGGCACCCCCGTGACGCCGCCGGTCCTGGCGTTCATGGGTCGCGTCAGGTCCTCGAGCGCTGCACGCCGCCGACGACGAGCAGGATGATGCCGATGAGGCCCAGCAGCGGACCGCCGACGAGCGCGGCGAGGAACCCGAAGCCCTTCGACTCCGTCGCGATGGACGGCGCCACGGCGACCACGGCGCCCTGGGTGGAGACCTTGATCGTGAACTTCCCGGACGTGCCGATGGTCCAGTTGGCGACCTCGGTGTAGGTGTTTCCGCCCTCGCCCTTGACCTCGACGGAGTCGCTCGGCTTCACGGTGAGCGCGGTGCCGTCGGAGGCGGCCACGGACACGTCGGACGCCGGGACGGTCGTCGTGCCCTTCTCGGCGTAGACGGCGTAGGTCGTGTTCGCGGCGAGGTCGGTCGTCCACTCCGCCGGCGCTGTCTTGGGTGCGCTCAGCTGCGTGTTGGCGATCTCCTTGGCGGTGCCCCCGGGCACGGCGATGCCGAGGAAGGTGAGGATGGCCCCGAGCACGAGGAGCACCGCGCCCGTGACGAGGGCGCCCTTGCCGCGCTTGGTAGTGGCGGTCGGCGCACCGGACACGTTGCGGGACATCGATTCTCCTGGAGGGTTGGGGTTCGTCGCGATCGTGCCGCAGCCGGGCGCGCCGCGCCGCCCGGATCCGGGCGCTGCGTGACGGCACGTAACGGTTTCACCCGAGCCGAAGAGCCCGGTGCCGGCGCACGAGAGTTCCTTGCGGCGCAGCCGATCCCAGCCGAGCCATAGGGCGGCATCACCGCGACCCGGATGTCCACGGGCATGCTGATCGTCTGCACGCTGGTGCACGTGCTGGGGGACTTCGGCACAGTGGGACGGGCGTCGGCGAGGCGCGCCCAGCGCCGTGCGATGGGCCGTATCGCCCTCGCGACCATCGCCGCCATCGCCGTCGGCGTCGTCGGCGCGGGCGCCATCGGCCATGCGGCGTCCTGACCGTCGACCGCGCGAACGGAGACCGGGAGAGATGACCGACGATGAGATGAGCGAGGCCCGGGTCGACGGCGACCTGGACATCGCACCGGTTCGGCCGCCGCGCCTCTTCGAGCCGCGCTTCTCCGCTGCCGGAGCCCTCGTAGGGCTGTTCTTCGCGGCGTTGTCACTGCAGCCGTCGTTGCTGCCACGAGCGCCGTACGTGCAGGGCATCGCGTCGGGCGTGACATTCATGGTCGGATACGGGATCGGTGCCGTGGGTCAGGCGCTGTGGACCTACCTGCGCATCCCCCGTCTGCGTGGTCGTGCGCGCACGGTGGTCGTCGGAGTGCTGCTCGCACTGATCCTCTGGGGAACCCTGTTCTCGGCGTGGCGACAGGTGGGGTGGCAGAACGAGATCCGCTCGTCGTTCGGGATGCAGCCGGTGTCGTGGACAGCGTGGCCGGTGATTCTGGCTGTCGGTGTGGGCGTCGCGGCACTTCTGCTCGTCGTCTCGCGCGCGGTCCGGTTGCTGTTCCGGACCGTCGGGCGCTGGCTGGGGTCCTGGATGCCGCGGCGGGCGGCGATCGCGCTCGGCGCCACCGCCATCGTGCTGCTGGCGTGGGGGCTCGTCACGGGAGTCGTGGTCAACGGGTTCTTCGCCGTCTCCAATGCGATCTTCTCGACCCGCGACGGTGCGACCACCGCCGGAGTCGTGCCGACGCGGTCGCAGCTGCGGTCCGGTGGTCCGGGCTCGCTCGTGAGGTGGGACGAGCTCGGGCGGCAGGGCCGGTCGTTCGTCGCGACGGCACCGACGGTCCAGGAGATCAACACCGCCAGCGGGGGTGGGGCCAAGGAGCCGATCCGCGTCTACGTCGGACTCAAGTCGGCGCCGACCCTGCAGGCCCGTGCGGATCTGCTGCTCGCCGAGCTCAAGCGCACGGGCGCGTTCGACCGCAAGACCCTCGTCGTCGCGACGACCACCGGAACCGGGTTCCTCGACCCCAACGGGGTGGACCCGGTCGACTTCGTGACCAACGGGGACGACGCCATCGCCGGCGTGCAGTACTCCTACCTGCCGAGCTGGATCTCGCTCCTGGCCGACCAGGAAGCGGTGAAGGAGACGTCCCGAGTCGTGTTCCGAACGGTGCACGCCTATTGGACGACGCTCCCGGAAGCCTCGCGTCCACAGCTGTTCCTGTACGGCCTCTCACTCGGCTCGTTCGGCGTGGAGAGCATCCTCAGCTCGCCGGACATCCTCAACGAGCCGATCGATGGTGCGTTCCTGACCGGCCCTCCCTTCGTCAACACGATGCACGAGGAGATCGAAGCGGCGCGCGACCCCGGGAGCCCACCGTGGTGGCCGGTGTATGGCGAGGGCCGGACTGTCCGCTTCCAGGTCGAGAGGGACGGCATCACGCCGACGACGACAGGTCCCTGGGGCCCGACCCGCGTGGTGTACCTGCAACACGGCTCCGACCCGGTCGTGAACTTCTCGCCCTCGCTCACCTGGACTGCGCCTGATTGGTTGCAGGACGGGCAGCGGCCGCCGGATGTGTCCGCGCGGATGGGCTGGTTCCCGCTCGTCACGATGTGGCAGGTCGCCCTCGACCTGCCGAGTGCTGGCAACGTCCCCTACGGATACGGCCACATGTACTCCAAGCGCGCCAACCTCGAGGGCTGGGTGGCCACGTTGGATCCGTCGGGCTGGACCCCGGCCATGACCGACGAGCTCGGCGCCCTGCTCGACGCTCGCAAGACCGGCGGCGACTGAGCCCACCAGGAGGCACGTCACGTCGGCATCGCCGCGGCCCGAGCAGGGTGACGGGAGGTTCGCAGCGACGGGTCTCTCGCCCTCCGCTGACGTGCCCCCGCGCGGCGCGATGACGGAGCGGTCGCGTCGCGTCCCGGAGACGCTCAGGGGCGGGGGAGACCGTCGCGCCGGTCGCGCAGGAACGTCCGCTCCGCCTCGTTGTCCGTCAGCGCGATCGCGGCGTCGTACGCCGATCCCGCGTCGGCGCTACGGCCGAGCCGTGCGAGCAGGTCCGCGCGCGCAGCGTGCCAGAGGTGGTAGGACCCCAGCGTGTCGAGGGCATCCACGGCCTCGAGCCCGGCCGCCGCACCGTGCACCTCGGCGAGCGCGACGGCGCGATTGAGGCGGACGACGTCGCCGGGCGCCACACGCAGCAGCTGGTCGTAGAGCGCGAGGACCTGGCGCCAGTCGGTGGCGGCGGTCGACGGCGCATCGCTGTGCACCGCGGCGATGGCGGCCTGGATCTGGTACGGACCAGGCCTTCCGCGGCGCAGGCACCACCGCACCAGGTCCTGCGCCTCCGCGATCAGCGTCGGGTCCCACAGCGACCGGTCCTGGTCGGCGAGCCGCACGAGCGACCCGTCGACCGCGACGCGAGCGGGCCGCCGCGACTCCCCGAAGAGCATGAGCGCCAGCAGGCCGACCGCCTCCGGCTCGTCGGGCATCAGCGCGACGAGGAGCCGCCCGAGCCGTACCGCCTCCGCGGACAGGTCGACGCGGCCGAGGGAGTCGCCCGAGGTGGCGACGTACCCCTCGTTGTAGACGAGGTAGACGCACGCCAGCACTGGGCGGAGCCGGTCGGGAAGCTCGTGCTCGTCGGGCACGCGGTAGGGGATGTGGGCGTCGCGGATCTTCGCCTTGGCGCGGCTGATCCGTTGCGCCAGAGTGGGTTCGGGCACCAGGAACGCCCGCGCGATCTCGGCGGTCGTGAGGCCCGCGATCAGGCGCAGCGTGAGCGCCACCTGCGCCGAGGGCGCGAGCGCAGGGTGGCAGCAGGTGAACATGAGCCGCAGCCGGTCGTCCTGCACCGCCACCTCCTCCTCGGGCTCGTCGGGTACGAGCAGCAGCGCGGCCTGCGCGTGCCGCTCGTCGCGCGTGGACTCGCGGCGCCACCGGTCGATCGCGCGGCGCCGTGCGGTGGTGACGATCCAGCCCGTCGGCGACGGCGGTACGCCGGTCCGCGGCCACGTCTCGAGCGCCGTCGCGAGGGCGTCCTGCACCGCCTCCTCGGCGAGGCCGAGGTCGCCGAGGAGGCGGG
>JAKOVT010000296.1 GCA_029781935.1 Actinomycetes bacterium
GGAGCGGATCCCGAGCGCCTCGGCGCGCGGAGCGAACCGGGGCCACCGGGTGTCGCAGCCGAGGTCCTCGCCCCGGAACACCTGGTCGCGCGTGGTCGCATCCACGCACGGCCCCTCGGTCAGCTCGTACTGGGCGTGGTCGACGCGCTCGGGCAGGGCGTCGCTGGAGGCGATCGTGACGAACCCCTCGCCGCGCAGCAGGGTGATGCCGGCGTGCTCCGCGCTCGGGATGGTCGCCAGGGCCTGAGCCACCACCTCGTCGAGCGCGGAGGAGGTCGACGGCTGGTTCGCCAGGGCCTGGGCCGCCGAGTCGATGCTGGTGGCGACCTCCACGAGCCGACGTGTCGCCTGGTCGTCCGACTCCATCTCGCTCCTCGCAGCCTCGGATCGCGCACACCGCGACGGACACTGTGCGTCCTCCCGCGCCATCGCGCAACGACTCGCCCACTGGGAGCGCGCGCCTTGCGCGATCGATCTCCGTGGACGAGGGTGGACAGTGGTCAAGACGCGGCCGCACCTGGGGACACCCACACCTGGAGCAGCCATGCGCGACCCTCTGTCCGTCAGCCCTCTGCATCGAGACGCTCTCGACGCATCTCTGCCCACCGATCCCGAGCAGTTCCCGGTCGCGCCGAACGGCCCGCCCACCGTCCGCGGACGCGTCGAGCGCGAGGGTGCGTGGTCCGCTCCTGGCACGCGCACCCGGTCCTCGTGGGGCACCGACCCGCACCTCCCTCCGGGGGCCCCCTTCCGCTGCCTGCTGCGCGGCGAGCTCGACTTCGAGCGCCGCGATCAGCTCTTCGAGATCGCCAGCGCCTTCGAGGCCAGCGGGTGCGCGTACGCGGAGATCGACGTCTCCGAGGTGAGTTTCGTCGACTCCTCCGCCCTGGCCATGCTCCTGGCGATGCGGAGCACGGCCGTCGAGCGCGACGGCGCGGTCGTGCTGCTGCGCCCGGGACGTCGACTCCGACGGTTGCTCGCCGTCGCCGGCGTCGACCGGCTCTTCTCGATCGACGAGCCGCCCACGTCGGTCTGACCCGCTGCGGTCGTCCTCGGTCGTCAGCCTGCGTCGCGCGTCTCGTCCGGGTCGGCGAGGCCGAGGCGGATGCGGGCCGCGGCCAGGTGCGGGTTGGTACGCCGCGACTCCGGGACCGCGAGGAGCGCCGCGCGGATCGCGCGGGCGGACAGGCTCGCCGACAGGTCCGTCGTCGGAAGGCCGGGCAGCGCGAACATGCGGCGCGCCCAGCGGGGGAGCAGCCCGAACCCGGTGAGGGCGAAGGCGGTCCACGCCGGTCGCGCCGGCGTGAGCCACTCGACCTTGGGCTCCATCGGCGGCCAGATCAGCGAGCGCACGGCGTCGCGCGCCTGCGGGGTCGCCTCGAGCGAGGGGCGGACGTCGCGCAGGTAGTCGTGCAACTGCTGCACCGTCCGCGGTACGTCGGCCTCGCGGCAACCGACGAGCCGGGCAGCGACGACCTGCTCCTCGACGTATCGGTCGGCCTCGTCGTCGGTCATCGGAGCGCCCGACCGGCGGTGCCCCTCGAGCCAGGAGTCGACGGCTCCGCAGTGCACCCACAGCAGCCACTCAGGCCGATCGAGACCGAGCACGGCGTGCACCCGCCGGACGCGTGCAGCGGCGGCCTCGGCCTCCAGCACGGTGCCGTAGGTGATCTGGTTGACGTACTTGCCGGTCCGCGACAGGCGTCCCCACGGGTCGTCGCGCGCATCGGTCACGCGGTCGAAGCCGAGCATCACGTCGGGGTGCAGCGACTGCAGCGCCAGTGCCCGGATGCCGCCGACCACGGACGCGGGGTCGTGGTGCACCCGCCACGACAGCGACTCCGGGCCGAACAGGCCCGGGTCGTCCGACGTCTGGTCGAGCGACTCGAGCGGCGTGAAGCCGCTGCGGAAGCCGGTGGGGCGGGCTGCGTCGTCCATGGTCCTCCCAGCGTGCGGCTCGCGCCCTCCGCCCGCAACCGTCGAGGTGTGCTGACGCCGCCCTCGGGACCGGGGGCAGCACCCCACGACAGTGGGATGCGGCACATCCCGGGCTGCGGCGGCGGACCGGGTCGGGGTCGTGGGCGCGCGACCGATAGGGTCAGGAGCGAGCCCTGACCGTCCGACCTACGGAGCTTCCTGTGGCCTTCATCGACGCCGTCATCGCCCGCGAGATCCTCGACTCCCGCGGCTACCCGACCGTCGAGGTGGAGGTGGGGCTCGACGACGGCACCGTCGCGCGCGCCGCCGTCCCCTCCGGTGCCTCCACCGGCGCGTTCGAGGCGGTCGAGCTGCGCGACGGCGGCGACCGGTACGGCGGCAAGGGCGTCGAGCGCGCGGTGCAGGCGGTCGAGGACGAGATCGCACCGGAGATCCTCGGCTTCGACGCCGCGGAGCAGCGCCTCGTCGACCAGGTGATGATCGACCTCGACGGCACGCCCAACAAGGAGCGCCTCGGCGCCAACGCGATCCTCGGTGTCTCGCTCGCCGTCGCGAAGGCCGGCGCCGACTCCGCGGGGCTGCCGCTGTTCCGCTACGTCGGCGGCCCGAACGCCCACGTGCTCCCGGTTCCGATGATGAACATCCTCAACGGCGGGTCGCACGCGGACTCCGACGTCGACATCCAGGAGTTCATGATCGCGCCGATCGGCGCGGAGAGCTTCCGCGAGGCGCTGCGCATGGGTGCGGAGGTCTACCACGCGCTCAAGTCGGTGCTGAAGAAGGAGGGCCTGTCCACCGGCCTCGGCGACGAGGGCGGATTCGCGCCCAACCTGCCGAGCAACCGCACCGCGCTCGACCTGATCCTCAAGGCGATCGACATCGCGGGCTTCACCGCCGGCACCGACATCGCGCTCGCGCTCGACGTCGCCGCCAGCGAGTTCTTCGACGACGGCGTCTACACCTTCGAGGGCTCGTCGAAGACGGCCGAGGAGATGTCGGCCTACTACGCCTCCCTCGTCGCCGACTACCCGCTGGTGTCGATCGAGGACCCGCTCAACGAGGACGACTGGGACGGCTGGAAGACCCTCACCGACGAGATCGGGAGCAAGGTCCAGATCGTCGGCGACGACCTGTTCGTCACGAACCCCGAGCGCCTCGCCCGCGGCATCGAGAACTCCACGGCCAACGCGCTCCTGGTGAAGGTGAACCAGATCGGCTCGCTGACCGAGACCCTCGACGCCGTCGCCCTGGCCCACCGCAACGGCTACCGCTGCATGATGAGCCACCGCTCCGGCGAGACCGAGGACGTCACGATCGCCGACCTCGCGGTCGCCACCGACTGCGGCCAGATCAAGACCGGCGCTCCCGCGCGGTCGGAGCGCGTGGCCAAGTACAACCAGCTCCTGCGCATCGAGGAGGAGCTCGACGACGCGGCGCGCTACGCCGGTCGCGCCGCCTTCCCGCGTTTCCAGGCCTGACTCGGCGACACTGGGCCACGTGAGCGGACCGGCGCGACGGGCTGCGGAGCGCCAGGCGGCGCGCCGCACCACGTCCGCGCGAGCCTCGAGCGCACCGCGCCGGGCTGCGTCGTCGCGAGCATCCGCCACGTCGACTGCTCCGGGAACGAGGACCGGCGGGACGGCGCGGGCCTCGGCCACGGCGGTCGTCGCGCGGCGCCCGAGCCTCACGGGGCGCGCGGTCGTGCTCGCCGGCGTGCTCGCGCTCGTCGTGTTCACCCTCGCCGTCCCGACCCGTGAGCTCATCTCGCAGCGGTCGGAGATCAACGCGCTGAAGGCGCAGAACGACTCCGCGCAGGCCAGGGTCGACGCCCTCGTCGTCCGCCAGGAGCGGCTGCAGGACCCGGCGTACGTCACGTCGCTGATCCGGGAGCGCCTCCACTACGTGCTGCCCGGCGAGGTCGGCTACGTCGTGCTCGACCCGTCCGAGGCGCCGGCCCCGTCGTCCTCGAAGAAGGCCGCCGCACCGGTCGCCTGGTACGGCACGCTGTGGTCGTCGGTGCAGACCACCGACGGCGCGGCCGGCGACGACGAGAAGACCGTGATCCCCGTGCGCCCCAACGCTCCTCGCTGATCCGGACCGACGTGACCGAGCCCAGTCCCACCGACATCGACGCCGTACGCCGCCAGCTCGGGCGCGAGCCGCGCGGCGTGCGGGCCGTGGCGCACCGCTGCTCGTGCGGCGACCCCGACGTCGTCGAGACCGAGCCGCGGCTGCCCGACGGCACCCCCTTCCCGACGCTCTACTACCTCACCTGCCCGCGCGCGGCCGGCCTCATCGGCACGCTGGAGGCCGAGGGCGTCATGCGGGCGATGCAGGACCGGCTCGCCGGCGACCCGGAGCTGGCCGCCGCCTACCAGCGGGCGCACGAGGACTACCTCGCGCGCCGGGACGCGATCGGCCACGTCGAGGAGATCGACGGGATCACGGCCGGCGGGATGCCGACCCGGGTGAAGTGCCTGCACGTGCTCGTGGGCCACGCGCTCGCGGCCGGTGCCGGCGTGAACCCGTTCGGCGACGAGGCGCTCGCCATGCTGCCCGACTGGGGTGCCGCCGGGCCGTGCACGCGGGACGAGGCGTGACGCGCGTCGCGGCGATCGACTGCGGCACCAACGCGATCCGCCTGCTCGTCGCCGACGTCGTCGACGGCCGCGTGGTGGACCTCGACCGCCGGATGGAGACCGTCCGACTCGGCGAGGGCGTCGACGCGACCGGACGCCTCGCCGACGCCGCACTGGCCCGTACCTTCGCAACCTGCGAGCGCTACGCCGCGATCGTCCGCGACCTCGGTGCCGCGCGGGTGCGCTTCGTGGCCACGTCGGCGTCGCGCGACGCCGAGAACCGTGACGTGTTCGTCGCCGGTGTCCTCGATCGGATCGGCGTGGAACCGGAGGTGATCTCCGGCGACGAGGAGGCGGCGCTGTCCTTCTCGGGCGCCACGCGCGGGCTGGTCGGCGGGGAGCCGCCGTACCTCGTGGTCGACATCGGCGGCGGTTCCACCGAGTTCGTGCTCGGCACGGCCCATCCGGTGGCCGCGCGCAGCGTCGACGTCGGGTGCGTCCGCATGACCGAGCGCCACGTGCGCCACGATCCGCCGAGCCCCGACGAGGTGGCCGCGATCTCCGCCGACGTCGATGCGGCGATATCCCTGGCGGCAGAAGCGGTTCCCATCGAGGACGCGCGCACGTTGGTCGGGCTGGCGGGCTCCGTGACCACAGCCGCGGCGCTGGCGCTGGGTCTGCCGGAGTACGACGCCGCTCGCATCCACGGCGCGCGTATCGCGGCCGTGGACATCGCCCGGGTGTCCGACCTGCTGCTCTCGCTCGACCACGGCGGCCGCGGTGCCCTGCCGCCGATGCATCCGGGGCGCGTCGACGTCATCAATGCCGGCGTGCTCGTGCTGCGCCGCATCCTGGACCGCACCGGCCTCCCCGAGGTGCTGGTGAGCGAGCACGACATCCTCGACGGCATCGCCCTCGCCCTCGCGGAGGACTGAGCCGCCCCGACTCGGGTTGCCGGAGCGTCCGGCCGTGCGAGGGTGGGCGCATGACGGACCTGCGCTCCCTGCCCCTGACCCTGCTCGACGGCTCGACCACCACGTTCGGCGACGTCGCCGGTGCGACACCGGTGCTCGTGGTCAACGTCGCCAGCCGCTGCGGCCTGACCCCGCAGTACGCCGGCCTCGAGAAGCTCGCCGAGGACTACGCCGGCCGGTTCACCGTGCTCGGTGCGCCGTGCAACCAGTTCGGCGCCCAGGAGCCGGGGACGAACGAGGAGATCGCGACCTTCTGCTCGACGACCTACGGCGTCACGTTCCCGATGACGGACAAGCTCGACGTGAACGGCGGGGCCCGGCACCCGTTGTTCGACGTCCTCACGGAGGTGGCCGACGCGAGCGGCCACAGCGGCGACGTGCGCTGGAACTTCGAGAAGTGGCTCGTGGGCACCGACGGCGCCGTGATCGCACGGTTCGCCCCCGCGACCGAGCCCCTCGATCCCGCGGTGCTGGCCGCCGTCGACGCGGCCGTCGCCTGAGCCGGCCGCTGGTCGCGGGAGGGCCGCGCACCTAGCGTGGAGGCATGACCACGCGCATCCTTGTCGTCGGCGGCGGCTACGTCGGCATGTACGCCGCCCTGCGTCTGGGCCGTCGGCTCCGCGACGGCGAGGCCACGGTGACCGTCGTCGACCCGCGCTCGTACATGACCTACCAGCCGTTCCTTCCCGAGGCAGGTGCCGGCTCCATCCAGCCGCGCCACACCGTGGTCCCGCTGCGCCAGACCCTGCGGCGCACCGAGGTCGTCACCGCGTGGGTCGAGCGGATCGACCACGAGCACAAGGTCGCGTGCGTGCGCCCCATCGAGGGCGAGGAGTACGAGATCCCCTACGACGTGCTGCTCATGGCCGTCGGCTCGGTGCCTCGGACGCTGCCGATCCCGGGTCTGGCCGACTGGGCGACCGGTTTCAAGAACGTCGAGGAGGCCATCGCGCTGCGCAACAAGGGGCTCGAGGCGCTCGACATCGCGGAGGGCGCGACCGACCCCGAGATCCGCGAGCGGGCGCTCACGTTCGTGTTCGTCGGGGGCGGCTTCGCCGGCGTCGAAGCGATGGCCGAGCTCGAGGACCTGCTGCGCTACGCGACCCGCTACCTGCACCGGGTGCGGCCCGAGGACCTCCGCTTCGTGCTCGTCGAGGCGAGCGGCCGGATCCTGCCCGAGGTCGGCGAGGAGATGGGGCGGTGGACCGTCGAGGAGCTGCGGATGCGCGGGATCGACGTACGGCTGAACACCCGTCTCGAGTCGACCGTCGAGGGCCGCGTCGTCCTGTCCGACGGCACGACGATGCTGTCGGACACGGTCGTGTGGACGGCCGGTGTGCGCGCGCACCCGATGCTCGCCTCGACCGACCTGCCGCTGGACGAACGGGGTCGGCTGCGCTGCCGTGCGGACCTCGCGGTCGAGGGGGTGCCCGACGCGTGGGGCGCCGGTGACTGCGCCGCTATCCCCGACCTCACCCGGCCCGGCGAGTTCTGCCAGCCCTCGGCGCAGCACGCGGTGCGCCAGGCGAAGGTGCTGGCCGACAACGTGGTGGCGTCGCTGCGCGGCGAGCCGACGCGCGACTACCGCCACGCGAACAACGGCTCGGTCGCGTCGCTCGGTCTGTACAAGGGCGTCGCGCAGGTGAAGGGCGTGCGGCTCAAGGGGTTCCCGGCCTGGTTCCTGCACCGGACCTACCACATGAGCAAGGTGCCCACGCTGCGACGCAAGGTCTCCGTCGTCACCGACTGGACCATCGCCTTCGCGTTCAAGCGCGACGTCACCAGCCTGTGGCCCACGCACGAGCCGCGCCACGACTTCTCCGCCGTCGCCCGCGGAAATCTCCCCTCGCAGCGCCCGTGACCATCGGGCCGTTCCCGGTCGCGCGGCGTGCGACGCCGTAGGCTTCGGTCACGGAGCCCCCGTAGCCCAACTGGCAGAGGCACGCTGCTTAAACCAGCGTCAGTGCGGGTTCGACCCCTGCCGGGGGCACGAGCGACTGAGCCGAGAGGAACGGGAGCTTGCTCCTGTTCCCGAGGCGATGGAGCTCGTCGAGCGAGAGGGCAGCCCCACCCACCGAGCCGGCCGGGTTCGAATGCTGCCCTCTCGGACCACAAGCGACCGAGCGATGCCTGGATGAGCGGACGCTGGAAGGTCTCCTGATCACCCGTCGACGGCTGTCGTACGCCGCGTCCGCCACGACTTCGCCGCGGACCAGCCGGCGCTCACCTTCCGCTGCAGCGCGTGGCGCAGACGCGCAGCCGAGTCGAACTCCGACCCGAGCACGACGAGTCCGAGGAAGATCGCCGCCCAGCCCGGCCCGGGGAGCACGAGCATCGCGGCACCCGCGACGACCAGGCCCGCGCCGATGAGGAGCACGATGCCCTTGAGCACGAGGTGGGTCGAGTGGCGGCGCCGGGCCCAGTCGCGCCAGACCAGCGCCCGGCGGTGGTCAGGCCTTCGCACGGCTGCTCCGCCGGGTGCGCCGCGCCTTCGGCGCCGTCTCGCCGACCGACACGATGCGGCAGTCCCACGTGCCGGCCGGTCCGGTCACCGCGACGACGTCGCCTGCCCGTGCACCGAGCACGGCGCGCGAGACGGGCGAGGCCGTCGAGACGCGCTCGTCGTCGAGGAACGCCTCCGCCGGGTGCACGGGACGGATCCAGACCTGCTCGCCCTCGGGCAGCTCGATGAGCAGCCGGGTGCCGCAGCGGACGGTGCCGTCGTCATCGTCGGGCAGGGTGATGGAGGTCGCGAGGAGCGCCTCGAGACGACCCTGCTCCTCGACGAGCCGCTCGAACTCGGCGACGTCGCGCTCGTCGCGGTCGGGCACCGCGAGCAGCGGGCGGAGCAGCGGGAGCGAGACGTCGCGGATCATCGCGACGCGCTCCTCGAGCAGGCGGCGCCCGTCGGCGGTGAGGCCGATGATGTCGTCGGCGACGGCCTTGCGGGTACGGCTGGTGGTCATCGCTGTGCTCCTGTCGTGGTGGTGGTGCTGGGGTCGGTGGGGGAGTCCGGCGCCTCGGCGTCGGACGGGGTCTGCTCGAGCGGCGCGCGGACGTCGACCGCGTCGAGGGCAGTGGGTGCGGCCGGCTCGTGCGGCAGCGCCTCCGGGGTGCGGGTGACGCGCAGGCTGGCCACGACCGAGACGGTGAGGATGGCGACCACGACGCCGAGCGAGACGAGCGTCGGGATGTGCAGCACCTCGAGCAGCAGCATCTTCACGCCCACCCAGACCAGCACGAACGCCAGACCGAGCTTGAGGTGGACGAAGCGGTCCATCAGATCGGCGAGCAGGAAGTACATGGCGCGCAGGCCCAGGATCGCGAAGGCGTTCGACGTGAACACCACGAACGGCTCCTGCGTCACCGCGAAGATCGCGGGGATCGAGTCGATCGCGAACACGATGTCGGTGATCTCGACGACCACGAGCACGAGCAGCAACGGCGTCGCGAGGAGCCTGCCGGCACGGCGTACGACGAACCTCTGGCCGACGTACTCGTCGGTCATCGGGACGAAGCGTCGGAACAGGCGGACCGTGCGGCTGCTCTCGAGGTCGATGTGGCTGTCGCGCGTGCGGGCCATCCGCCAGCCGGTGTAGACCAGCAGCGCACCGAACACGTAGAGGATCCAGGCGAAGCTCGCGATGAGCACCGAGCCCGCGGCGATGAAGATCGCACGGAACACCAGAGCGCCGAGCACGCCGAAGAAGAGCACCCGGTGCTGGTACTCCCGGGGCACGGCGAACCAGCTGAAGATGATCGCGAAGACGAACACGTTGTCGACCGCGAGCGACTTCTCGATGACGTAGCCGGCGAAGTACTGCGCACCGATCTCGCTGCCGTAGACCGCCCACAGCAGGCCGCCGAAGGCGACGCCGAGTGCGACCCAGACACCGGTCCAGAGGCCGGCTTCGCGCACCGACACCACGTGCGCGTTGCGGTGGGCGACCAGGTCGATCGCGAGCATCACGAGGATGACGCCGACGACGGCGAACCAGGCCCAGAGGGGGACGACCATGCACGACCTCCGACTCGCGGGCACATGTGCCCGACGGACGTCGCAGGTCTCCCACCACCGCCCCGGAGGGGCGACCAGGTGCGCCGGGTCCGGATGGCCGGACCGTGATGACGACGCACCCGCGAGGGGGTACTCCCCGTGCGATTGCAGAACTCATCTTCCGGTCACGGTCGGCGCTCTGTCAATCCGGGGCGCCGGGAGCGCGGGAACGCGCAGGGTGCCGCGAGGCGTTACCGTGGAAGGACAGACCCGGCGATGTGCCGGGCCGCATTGCTCCCGGGCCGCGCCCGCGAGCACGCCAGGAGGACATGCCATGGAGTCCCGCAACCCCGTGCTGCGGCGTTTCACCGCGCAGGAGGAGTCCGGCAGCGGAGCCGGCTTCGCCTACGACGAGGGCCGCAGCGCCTACGCCGCCGCCGGCGCCGCCGAGGCTGCGACCGCTCCGACCGCCGAGCAGCTGCAGGGCATCTACGACACCGCCGGGCCGGGCACCGGCCGCCTGACCCTCGACGACGTCATCGTCAAGACCGGCATCAGCTTCGTCGTGCTGCTGGTCGGCGCCGTGATCGGCTGGAACCTCGTCGAGACCATGCCGATCCTCGTCTGGGGCGCGAGCCTCGTCGGGCTCGCCCTGGCGTTCGTGAACATCTTCAAGAAGCAGGTCTCGCCGGCGCTCGTCCTGCTCTACGCCTTCGCCCAGGGCATCTTCCTCGGCGGCATCTCGAAGTGGTACGACGCGATCGCCCAGAGCAACGGCTACCAGGGCATCGTCCAGCAGGCCGTGATCGGGACGCTCGTCGCGTTCGGCGTCATGCTCGCGCTCTACCGGACCCGCGTCATCAAGGTGAACGGCACCTTCCAGAAGATGATGCTGGTGGCGTTCGTGTCCTACGGCGTCATCGCCATCGCGAGTCTGATCGCGGCGCTGTTCGGCGTCGGTGGCGGCTGGGGGTTCTACGGCGTCGGCACGATCGGCATCGTGCTGTGCGTGTTCGGAGTCGGGCTCGCGGCGTTCAGCCTGGCGCTGGACTTCGAGTCGATCACCCAGGCGATCAACCACGGCGCCCCGGAGCGCGAGTCGTGGCGGCTGGCCTTCGGTCTGCTGGTCACCCTGATCTGGCTCTACCTCGAGATCCTGCGTCTGCTGGCGATCCTGTCCAACAACCGCTGACCCCGGCAGCCGTCCCGTCCGAGGACGACCGAGGCCCCCGCACAGACCGGTGCGGGGGCCTCGCTGCGTGCTGTGTGATGCGTTCGAGGGGCTGGGCTCAGCCGAGCTTGCGGTGGGCGCGGGCGAGGTCCGCCTCGTGCACCACGGCGGTGGCGAACCCGTGCGAGAGGCCGTGCTCGTCGCGCAGCCAGTTGACCTTCTCGTCGAAGCGCGAGAACGCGGGGCCGTCGTCCAGCGCGCGCATCCAGTCCTTGAGGTCTCGGCCGGTGGCCTGAGGGAGACGCTCGACGAGCTGCTGGTGCGTCTCCTCGGAGTGGTGGATCATCGAGAGCTCCTCAGGGGTCGGGTCGCCTGGTGCGGGCTCCACCGTAGCCCGCCCCGGTAGGGGATGGGCAGGCCATCCCGGGGATTGGACCTAGGCTCCCGTGCCGTGGGTGCTGCGAGCCCGGGACGGGCGAGGTTCGAGGCCGACCTGCGCCGCACCGTCGACCGGGTGGGGTCCTTGGGGCTGCCCCGTCTCGCCGCCGCGTTCGCGCCTGAGGCGACCCGCGCCGACGCCGTGCGCGCGCTCGTCCAGCACCTCGCCGACATCGCGGCCGACCTCGCCGGGGAGCCGCGTCGTACGGTGCCGCGCCTCGGCGACCAGGCGGTCGGCGACCAGCTCGCCGTGTGCGGCCACGACCTGCTCGCCGCCGCGGCGTCCGACGGATCCGACGACGCCGCGCTGACCGCCGCCGCTGACGACCTCCTCGACCTCCGCCGCCGCCTCTGACCGTCGATATGTGCCCACGCTGGTGCCGACGCGGGGGTGGACACACATCAACGGGGAGAGGGGGTTACGACGCCGGCAGCGCCGGGATGTCGCCGTCGCTCGGGAGGCCGACGGCCGCGAGGACCTCGGGCAGCATCGCGTGGGCGCACGCCTGGTAGCCGACGGCCGAGGGGTGGAACTGGTCGGCGCTGAAGAACCGCTCGGGCTCGGCCTCGAACCGCTCGCCGAGCAGCTGGGCGAGCGGGACCGGGCGGCCGCCGGCCTCGCGCACGGCGATGTCCTGCGCGGCCGCGAGCTCTCGCGACATCCGGCGCGCGACCTGGCGCAGCGGGGTGGCGAGCGGACGCACCGTGCCGAGGTCCGGACA
>JAKOVT010000031.1 GCA_029781935.1 Actinomycetes bacterium
GATCTTGTGCGAGCCGTCCTTGGCGACGTGCTCCATCATCACGATCACCCGCTTGGCCCCGTGGACGAGGTCCATCGCGCCGCCCATGCCCTTGACCATCTTCCCGGGGATCATCCAGTTCGCGATGTCGCCGGTGCGCGAGACCTGCATGGCGCCCAGGATCGCCGCGTCGATGTGGCCGCCGCGGATCATCCCGAAGCTGGTGGCGGAGTCGAAGAACGACGCCCCCGGCAGGACGGTGACGGTCTCCTTGCCGGCGTTGATGAGGTCGGGGTCGACGGCCGTCTCGGTGGGGTAGGGGCCGGTGCCGAGGATGCCGTTCTCGGACTGCAGGACGACCGTGACGTCGGCCGGCAGGTAGTTGGGCACGAGGGTCGGCAGGCCGATGCCGAGGTTCACGTACTCGCCGTCGCGCAGCTCGAGGGCGACGCGGGCAGCGAGCTCGTCACGGGTCAGGGCCATAGCTCAGGACTCCTTCGGGGCCGACACGGTACGGCGCTCGATCCGCTTCTCCGCGGCCTGCTCGGGCGACAGCGGCACGACCCGCTGCACGAAGACGCCAGGGGTGTGGATGTCGTCGGGCTTGAGCTCGCCCGGTTCCACGAGCCGCTCGACCTCGGCGACCGTGACGCGCCCGGCCATCGCCACCAGCGGGTTGAAGTTGCGCGTGGACTTGTCGAACACGAGGTTGCCGTGCCGGTCGCCGACCGACGCGCGCACCAGCGCGAAGTCGGTGACGATGCCGCGCTCGAGGACGTACTCGCGCCCGTCGAACTCGCGGGTCTCCTTCGGCGGCGACGGCAGCGCGATCGAGCCGTCGGGCCCGTAGCGCCAGGGCATCCCGCCGTCGGCCACCTGCGTGCCCACGCCCGCCGGCGTGTAGAACGCGGGGATCCCCGAACCGCCCGCGCGCAGCCGCTCGGCGAGGGTGCCCTGCGGGATCAGCTCCACCTCCAGCTCGCCGTGCAGGAACTGCCGCTCGAACTCCTTGTTCTCCCCGACGTAGGACGACGTCATCCGCGCGATGCGTCGCGCGAACAGGAGCACCCCGAGGCCCCACTCGTCGACGCCGCAGTTGTTGGAGACCACCGACAGGTCGGTCACGCCGTGGTCGAGGACCGCGCCGATGAGCACCGACGGGATCCCGCACAGTCCGAACCCGCCCACCGCGATCGACGCGCCGTCGACGATGTCGGACACCGCCTCGTGGGGCGACGGGACCACCTTGTCCAGAGCCATCGGGAACCCTCCTGTCGTCGGACGCCGTCGTCCGGCGCGAGCGAGCCTAGCGACCGGGAGCGTCGGAGGCAGGCGTCGGGGATCAGCCGCCCCGGGCCCGTTCGGATCGTGCGAAGGTCCGGCGGGGCGGTCCGTGGGCAGCCGGCGTCAGGAGACGCAGGTGACGGTGTCGGCCGATTTCACCGAGCTCGGGGACTTGCCCGCGACCGCCACCGCGCGCACGCCCTTCCAGTCCGTGCCGATCGTGAGCACCAACGTGCTGCTGCTGGCCTTCGTGTCGGTGGTGGAGGTCTGGGCGGCGTAGGCCAGCGTGCGGGCCGACTCGGCCCGCGAGGAGGTCGACGACACCGACGTGGTGGCGACGGTGCCGCCCTTGGCGGTGCCGACGCCGGCGATCACGAAGCCGAGCTTCTCGAGCTCGGCCGCCACGGACTTGGCCTTGCCCGACACGCCGGTGCCGTTGAGCACCTGCACCCGGATGTCGGAGGGCTTCACCGTGAGCGGCTTCTGCCCGGCGGGCACGGTGGTGGCCGGCGGGTACGGCGTGTCGTTCTTGAACGCCGTCCAGATCTTGTCGGCGGCGGAGGTCCACACGACGTTCTCGCCGTCGCCACGGCCGGTCCACGGCACCGTCATGAACTTCACGTTCTTCGGCGACAGGCCCTGCATCGACAGCGCGAGGTCCTTCAGTGCGTCGACGCTGCCGAGCGCCTTGTCGACCGTGAGCGACTCGGTCACGGAGTTGAGCACCTGGTAGAGCTTGACCGGATTGGTGAGCAGGCCGGCCTGCGTCGCCGTGCGCACGACCGAGGACAGGAACACCTGCTGGCGGTCGATGCGCGAGATGTCGCTGCCGTCGCCGAGGGTCTTGCGCGCGCGGGCGAACGCGAGCGCCTCCTTGCCGTTGAGCACCGAGGTGCCGGCCGGAAGCTTGAGGTGGCTCTTGGGGTCGTCGATCGGCTGCGTGGTGCAGATCGGTACGCCGCCGAGCGCGTCGACCACGGCCTCGAAGCCGAGGAAGTTGACGACGACGAAGTGGTCGATGCGCACGCCGGTGAGCGACTCGACGGCCTTGATCGTGCAGGCCGGACCGCCCGTGGCGAACGCCGCGTTGAACTTGCCGGTGACGGTGCCGCCGCCCTTGCACGACGGGCGGGTGACCCACGAGTCGCGCGGCAGCGAGACGCCGAGCGCGCGGGTCCGGTCGCCGGAGATGTGCAGCAGGATCGCGGTGTCGCTGTGGCCCTCGCCGGAGGCGGTGTCGTTGGCGTTGCCGAAGCCGCTGCCCTGGCCGGTGCGCGTGTCGGTGCCCATCACGAGGATGTTGAGCGGCTCGTAGGTCGTCTGCTGCGTCGGCGTCGCCTTGGTCGGGCGCGCGGTGCCGAGGTCCTGGTCGACGTCGACCGTGGTGATGTTGCTGGACAGGTGCGTGAGCCCGGCCCAGCCCACCGCGCTGACGACGGTGGCGAGCACGGTGAGCACGCTGGCGACGGCGACCCCGGCGCGCACGGCGCTGCGGCCGCGACCGGTGCTGCCCGCCGCGGGCCCAGGGGTGCTCACCCTCCCATCCTAGGTGCGCTCCTGGGGTGCTCCGACCCGGCGGACGACCTCGGGGGCGCACGCTCAGCGGACTCTCAGCACGCATCCGGACGCGTGGATCCCGGCTCAGGGGTCAAGTCCCGGGCGCGATGCCCCGATGGTCCATGAAGGGGACGCGCGGGCCTGCGTGCCTGCGCACGACCGACCCGCTGGACCGACGTGGACGAGGAGATCCCGACGTGCAGGTGCTCCGACGACTCGTGGCGTCCGCCGCGGCCGTGGCGACGGCGGTCGCCGTCGT
>JAKOVT010000298.1 GCA_029781935.1 Actinomycetes bacterium
GGGTCGATCTCGCCGCGGGCCTCCGCCGCCATGAGCTCGTGGTCGAACCGCTGGGTCGCCGGGTCCGAGCGCACCGCCAGGAGCGCGGCGAGCAGGTCGGCGTACGCCGAGGGACGGCCCTCGCCCACCTCGCCACCTCCGTCGCGCCGTGCCGCGTGCGTCGCGCCGCACGTGCGGCGTCTGGGGCGAGGGTAGGGGGTGCCGTCACGGGCCGTCAGCACCACCACGCGGGGATGCGCCGTTCGGGCGACGCCGTGAC
Organism: Actinomycetes bacterium; assembly: GCA_029781935.1. Taxonomy (GTDB): domain Bacteria; phylum Actinomycetota; class Actinomycetes; order S36-B12; family CAIYMF01; genus Longivirga. The sequence continues at coordinate 260 of JAKOVT010000298.1, forward strand.
GCCCCGTGGTCACCCGCGTGGCCGCACTCCGTACGGGAGCGTGTCCGTACCGTGATGCCGAGGTACTGTCGACCGCCGAACCTCGTGCTGCACACTTCGGGGCGAAACGGACATCAGGGCTTGACTCGGGAGGCGTCTCCCCTGCCACAGTGGTCCCATCCGTCCCGAGCGTGAGAGCGTGCGGGCGGGACGGTGCCGCCCTGCGGGCGGGCCGGACGACAGACGCACAACTCAACAGCGGCAGGAACGGGATCGGCAGCCGAGGAGAGGGACGACGGCGGTCACCAGACGCACCTCGGCGCGGCTGGCGGTCGTTCGAGCTTCACCCCCCGACGGCGCGAGCCGTCATCTCGCGAGCGGAGCGGAGAGTGCACGGGCCTCAGCGGTGCCCGTGACAACACTCGCGAGGATGTGATTTCCCCATGAAGAAGATCGTCGCCGTGGTCGAGCGTGTGCTCTCGACCGAGGCGAGCTGGCGCTGGGACCGCTGAGCCTCGGCTCGGCCCCAGCCCCGGGTCTTGTTCGAAGCCCGGATTCCGGTGAACCCACAGTAAACCGGAGACAGAAGTTCAAGTTCGGGCCTCTGCTGCCGATCCCGATCCTGCCGACATATGTCCGGCACGCCCTGCAGGGCACAGGAGGAGCGATGGACCACGAGCTGCCGATCGCAGCGCGCGTGTACGTCGCTGCCGTCATCGCGCTCGGCTCCGCCGTCCTGATCGCCTGCGCCGTCCACCAGCGGCCGGTCGCGCAGTGGTTGACCATCCTCCCGCTCGCCCTGCTCGTGGCCGTGGCCGACTACGTCGACGCGCCGCTGCGCCGCGAGCGCGGGGTGCGGATCAGTGTCAGCGGACCGGTGATCCTCGCCTCCGTCCTGCTGGTCGGGGTGTACGGCGCCCCGCTCGTCGCCGCCGCCACCGTGCTCGGCGACCGCGGCAAGCTGCTCACCCGCGCGTTCAACGGCGGCATGCTGGCCCTGACCGCCGCCGCTGCGGGCCTGGTCTACGAGCGCCTCGGCGGCCCGCTCCTGTGGCGGCCGCTCGACTTCGACCCTGTGCGCGAGGTCCTGCTGCCGTGGCTGGCCGCGGCCATCGTCTACGAGGCGGTCAACGGCCTGCTCATGGTCGGTGTCATCAGCCTCGACCGGAAGGTCGCGCCGCTGCAGGTCTGGTTCGGGATGTTCGCCGGCTCCGCGTTCCCGATGTTCGTCTACTCGGTCTTCGGCCTGCTGCTCGCCGTCGTCTGGTCCTACGTCGGCGTGCTCTCGGTCGTGCTCGTGCTCGCGCCGCTCGCGGTCGCGCGCTGGGTGTTCGCCGAGTTCGCGCTGCGCCAGGAGGCCTACGAGGCGACCATGCGCTCGCTCATCCAGGCCGTGGAGACCAAGGACTTCTACACCCGCGGCCACTCCGAGCGCGTGTCCAAGGCCTCCGTGCTCATCGGCCGTCGCGCGGGGATGCGCGAGGACCGCGTCGAGAGCCTGCGCTACGCCGGCATGCTGCACGACGTCGGCAAGCTCGGCGTCCCGACCGAGGTGCTGCAGGCGTCCGGCCGGCTCACCGACGAGCAGTACGAGGCGATCCAGCAGCACCCGGTCCGCGGCCGAGAGATCACCAAGGACCTCGAGTTCCTCGGCGAGGCGATCGAGGGCATCCACCTGCACCACGAGCGCATCGACGGCCGCGGCTACCCGCTGGGCCTCAAGGGCTCGGAGATCCCGGAGTTCGCCCGGATCATCGCCGTCGCCGACGCCTTCGACTCGATGACCACGACCCGCTCCTACCGCGGCGCCCGCTCGATCGAGGAGGCTGTCCAGGAGCTGCGCGAGTGCAAGGGCTCGCAGTTCGACCCCGTCATGGTCGAGGCCCTCATCGAGGCGCTCGACCAGCACGGCTGGGAGCTCGCCGACACCTCGCAGCCGCCGACGCCGATGTCGGCCTCGCCCTCGTTCGGCAGCGACGACGACGACCCCTCGGTGGCCCGCCAGCTCGGCCTGGTGCCCAGCGCCGTCCCCGACGACGCCTCCTCGCTCGACGAGGACGAGGCGTCCCCCAAGGGCGTCTTGTGAGCCGCCGCACCGCCGAGCTGCGCGCCGCCGTCCCCCTCCAGGTGGCCGCCGGCCTCGTCGTCATCGCCTGCGTGGCCATCACCGCGCAGAACGGCGTCACCAGCATCGGGATCGCCATCGCCTTCGCCGGCCTCATCGCGGTCGGCGAGATCCTGCGCATCGTGCTCCCCGGTGGCCGCCAGGCGGCGCCGCTGGCCTCCGCAGGCTCCCTCGCGTTCGCACTGCTGCCCGGCTTCAGGGGATACGACGACTACCACGTCACCGTGTGGCTGGCGGTCACCGTCGTCACCTTCGGGTCGGTCATCGGTGCCGTGCCGCGCACGTTGGTGGGACGTGGCCTCCATCTCGACGAGCTGGCCCGCCGCGTCTTCACGACGCTGGTCGCCGCTTCCCTGTTCCAGCCGCTCCTGAGCGAGGGCATCATCCCGAAGGCCGACGGTACGCGGGTCGCCCTCGCGATGACCGTGGCGGCGCTCGTCGCCGCGTGCGTCGACGCACTACTCGCGGCCGTGGTGCGCTCGAGCGAGGACCGCGTCCCCGTGCGCACCGCCGTGAGCGACGAGTTCCGCGCGCTGATCGGTATCTCCTCGGCCATCGCCGCGACCGGTGTCCTCATCGCGCTCGCTGCCCCGAGGATGGGTTTCTGGGCGCTGCCGGTCTTCGCCGTCCCGCTGCTGCTGACCCAGTTCTCCTTCCGGCGCTACGCCACCATCGACGCGACGTACCTGCAGACCATCCGGTCGCTGTCGAAGGTGACCGAGGTCGGGGGATACACCGAGACGGGTCACTCGCGGCGCGTGTCGCGCCTGGCGGTGGTGGTGGGTCGCGAGATGGGCATCCCCGAGCGCTCGCTCGTCGACCTCGAGTACGCCGCACTCATGCACGACATCGGGCAGCTCTCGCTGCCGCAGCCGATCCCCGGCGGCACCACGACCATCCTCGCCGCGGTCGACCAGCGCCGGATCGCCGAGCTCGGCGCGCTCGTCATCCGCGAGGCGGGCATGGAGCGCGCGGCGCTCATCGTCGAGCGCCAGTCCGACTCCTACCGCCCGCAGCGGGGCCAGCTCGACCCCGACCTGCCCCTGGAGAGCCGCATCATCAAGGTGGTCAACGCCTACGACGACTTCGTGGGCGCCTCCCTCGAGAGCGACCGCAAGCTGCAGGCCATCGAGCGCCTCGAGCTGGCCGTCGACCGCGACTACGACCCGGCCGTGGTCGACGTCCTCGCCCGCATCGTCGAGCGCCAGACCGAGTTCGCCTACTGACCCGCGTCGGCCTGCCGGGGCGCGTCCGCGGATCCGTCGAGCCCCGCCCCGCCGATGGTCCCGGCCTGGGTCCCGCCGGCCCTCCCGCGTGCCAGGATGAGCCGTCCCGTCACGAGCTGGAGGAAGAGTGGCCACCGAGGTCTGCGCAGAGATGGTCGCGAACGTCGTCACGCTCGTGGTGGCGGCCGGCGACTCGGTCGCGGCCGGCGACACGCTCCTCATCCTCGAGTCCATGAAGATGGAGATCCCCGTGCTGGCCGAGGCCGGCGGGACGGTCGCCGAGATCAAGGTCACCGAGGGGGACGTCGTCCAGGAGGGCGACGTCCTGGTGGTCCTGGCCTGACACGCGCCGAGGCCGGGCAGCCCGACGGTCCGAACCGTCGGAACCGTCCCACCCCGCCGGTCCGGCGCGTCGCGGCGAACGGGTGACGGTGAACCTCGCGGCAGGCTCAAGCGCGGGCCCCGGACGGCCGATTCCCCTGGTGTGACGCAGACCGTCGATCCCGCCTTCGTGCCCGCCGAGCCCCCGGCTCCTGCCGCCGCGCCGCACGCCGGCACGTTCGCTCCGGCGCCTGCGCCGGCGGTCCCCGGGTCGGCTCCCGCCGCCCCTGCGGCGCCGACGACCGCCCCGACGCCACCGGGCGCGGCCGCCGCCACGTCGGCTCCGGCACCCGCCCCCGCGGCACCCGCTGCTGCCGCTCCTGCTCCTGCCGTGCCTGCTCCCGCGGCACCTGCTCCTGCCGCTCCTGCTCCTGCCGTGCCTGCTCCTGCGGCCTCGGTCGCGCCCCCCGTGCCGGCCACCCCTGCTCCCGGCGCTGCGTCGACCGCGCCGGCAGCGCCCGCGACCCCGGCTGCCGCGGTTCCCGCGCCCGCCCCGGCCGCTGCGGCGCCTGCCTCCCCGGCGCCAGCCACCCCGGCACCCGTCACGCCCGCTGCAGCTCCGGCGGCCGCCGCGCCCGCGCCGGCGGCGCCCGCCGCGCCCGTCTACACCCGCCCCGCGCCGGTCTCGGTGATCCCGTTCCTGCGCGCCCTCGTCGAGAGCGGCGGCTCGGACCTGCACTGCAAGGTCGGCTCCGCGCCGCGCGTCCGCGTGGACGGCATCCTGCGCAAGCTCCAGGTGCCCGACCTCACGCCCGACGACACCGAGCACATGGTCCGTGAGGTCCTGCGCGGCGACCTCATCGAGTCCTTCGCGCGCACCAACGAGGCCGACTTCGCCTACAGCCTCGACGGCGTCGGCCGCTTCCGCGTCAACATCTTCCGCCAGCGCGGCAGCGCAGGTCTGGTCATGCGCCGCGTGTCCGTCGGCGCGCTGCCGCTCGTGGACCTCGGGCTGCCGCAGGTGATCGGCCCGCTCTCCCTCGAGCCGCGCGGCCTCGTCCTGGTGACCGGTCCGACCGGGTCCGGCAAGACCACGACGCTCGCCGGCATGGTCGACAACATCAACCAGCACCGCGACGTGCACATCGTCACGATCGAGGACCCGATCGAGATCCTGCACTTCGACAAGCGGGCCATGGTCAACCAGCGCGAGGTGCACGTCGACACCGCCGACTTCGCCGTCGCGCTCCGCGCCGCGATGCGGCAGGACCCCGACGTCATCCTCGTGGGCGAGATGCGCGACCAGGAGACGGTGAAGGCGGCGCTCTCGGCGGCCGAGACCGGTCACTTCGTCATGTCGACGCTGCACACCACCGACGCCCGCGAGACCATCACGCGCGTCATCGACTTCTTCCCGCCGCACGAGCAGCAGCAGATCCGGCTGTCGCTGGCCGCCGCGCTGCGCGGCATCATCTGCCAGCGCCTCGTGCCGCGCGCGGACAACCTCGGCCGCTGCGTCGCGATGGAGATCTGCATCAACACCGGACGCGTCGCCGAGGCGATCGTCGAGCCGGAGAAGACGCCGCTCATCCCGTCGCTCGTGAGCGAGGGCGGCTTCTACGGCATGCAGACCTTCGACCAGCACCTCATGGAGCTCTTCCGTGACGGCGTCATCACCCTCGACGCCGCGATGGACGCGTCGACGAGCCCGCACGACCTCATGGTCGAGCTGCGCCGCCTCGGCCTCGTCGCCTGACCCGTCTCGCGTCGCGCCCGGCTGGTCGGCTGGTCGGCCCGCGCACGGGGGCACGGCTGACCGGCCCCTGCGCCGGTAGTTCTCGAAACATGATCATGTTCGGGGAAGGTCCGGTCGCCTAGGGTCTCGGGCATGAGCGAGGTGACGCCGGGGATCTCGGCCGTGCGCGAGTTCACCGTGACCGAGGACGACACCGCGACGGCGCTCGGCAGCGGCGACGTCCCCGTCCTCGCGACGCCGCGCCTGGTGGCCTGGCTCGAGGCCGCGACGGTCGCCTGCCTCGCCGACGTCCTCGACGACGACGCCACCAGCGTCGGCACGCGGGTGGAGGTCGACCACGTGGTCGCCTCGCCCGTGGGTGCGCTCGTCACCGCCGCGGTCTCCGTGGTCGAGGTCGACGGACGCCGGGTGGCGTTCGACGTCGCGGCCGAGCACCGCATCGGCGACGGCGCGCCGGTGCTCGTCGCGAGCGGGCGGGTCGTGCGGGCCGTCGTCGACCGCCGGCGGTTCCTGTCCCGGCTGCCCTGACCCCGGCGTCAGCGGGCGACCGGGCGCGACCAGAAGGTCAGGCGTACGCCGGGAGCGGGCTCCCGGTCGCGCGAGGGGTCGGGCTCGAAGCCCAGGCGGGCGTAGAGCCGCTTCGCGGCCTCGTTGCTGTCGATCACGCTCAGCACCAGGGCGGTGTCGCCCGCGTCGATCGCCGCCTGCTCGCACGCGGTCACCAGCGCCTCGCCGACCCCGGTGCCCCAGGCCGGCTCGGCCACCCCGAGGTAGCGGAACTCCAGCTCGCCCGGACGGGCGTCGTGCGAGTGCGAGGTGCCGTACGGCGTCAGTGTGACGCTGCCCACGACCCGCCCCTCGCGCACGGCCACCAGCACGGGGTGCTCCTCGGCGCGGCCCGCGACGTCGCGCAGGTGCGCGGCGTACCCCTGATCGCCGTTCAGGGCGCCTCCCGCCAGGTACGCCGCCGTGACGAGGTCGCCGATCTCGGCGTACTCCTCGGGGCGGGCGCGGCGGACGGTGACGGGGGGCACGGAACCGGACGTTCTGGACACGGACGCATCCTGCCTTGGTAACGTCGACGGCGGTCGCCCGGGGAGGTCCGGACGGCCGGTGCGGGCACGACGCCGAGTTCTGCCCCGG
>JAKOVT010000067.1 GCA_029781935.1 Actinomycetes bacterium
GACCATGACGAGGTCGGCGCCCTCCTCGACGTCGAGGCGCACCTCCCGCAGCGACTCGCGGCGGTTGGCCGGGTCCTGCTGGTAGGTGCGGCGGTCGCCCTGCAGCTGGGAGTCGACGGCCTCGCGGAACGGGCCGTACGCCGCCGATGCGTACTTCGCGGCGTAGGCGAGCACCGACACGTGCGACGCGGCGGCCTCGTCCAGGGCGGCGCGGACGACGCCGACCTGCCCGTCCATCATCCCGCTGGTGCCGACGACGTCGGCCCCGGCATCGGCGAGCGCCATCGCCATCTCGGCGTAGCGGACCAGCGTCGCGTCGTTGTCCACCGCGCCGTCGTCGTCGAGCACGCCGCAGTGGCCGTGGTCGGTGAACTCGTCGAGGCACAGGTCGGCCATCACGACGATGTCGTCGCCGACCTCGTCGCGCAGGTCGGCGATACCGACGTTGAGGACACCGTCGGGGTCGGTGGCGCCGGAGCCGCGGGAGTCGCGCGTGGTCGGGACGCCGAACAGCATGACGCCGCCGAGCCCGAGCTCCACGGCCTCTCGGGCGGCAGCCCGCAGCGACGCGCGCGAGTGCTGGACGACCCCCGGCAGCGACGCGATCGGCGACGGCTCGCCGAGACCCTCGCGCACGAAGAGCGGCAGCACGAGCCCTGCCGGGTGCAGGCGGGTCTCCGCCACCAGCCTCCGCACCGCCGGAGTGCGCCGCAGGCGTCGGGGACGCTCCACCGGGAACGGCATGTCAGGTCGCCTTGCGCCGGGCCGCGCCGCGGCGCTTGCTCGGCCGCCACACCGACTCGCCCGCCTCGAGCGCCGCCAGGCGCAGCGCGTCGCCGTGCGCCGCGAGGGCGTCGGTGAGCGCCGCGACCGATGGCGTCTCGGCGAGGACGTCGACCCGCAGGCCGTGCTCCTCCGCGGTCTTGGCGGTGGCGGGGCCGATGCAGGCGATCACGGTGGAGGCGTGCGGCTTCCCGGCGATGCCGACCAGGTTGCGGACCGTGCTCGACGACGTGAACAGCACGGCGTCGAAGCCACCGGTCTTGATCGCCTCGCGCGTCTCGGCGGCGGGCGGCGCGGCACGCACGGTGCGGTACGCCGTGACGTCCTCGACCTCCCAGCCGAGCTCGACGAGGCCCGCCACGAGCGTGTCGGTGGCGATGTCGGCGCGCGGCAGGAACACGCGGTTGATCGGGTCGAAGATCGGGTCGAACTCCGGGAAGTCCTCGAGCAGGCCGGCGCTGCTCTGCTCACCGCTGGGCACGAGGTCGGGACGGACGCCGAACGCGGTGAGCGCGGCGGCGGTCTGCTCGCCGACGGCGGCGACCTTGAGGCCGGCGAACGCGCGGGCGTCGAGGCCGTACTCCTCGAACTTCTCGCGCACCGCCTTCACGGCGTTGACGCTGGTGAACGCGACCCACTGGAACCGGCCCGACACCAGACCGGTGATGGCCCGCTCCATCTGCTGGGGCGTGCGCGGCGGCTCGACCGAGATGGTGGGCACCTCGACGCCGACGGCGCCGAAGCGGGTCAGCTGCTCGGACAGCGCGCCGGCCTGCTCCTTGGTGCGCGGCACCAGGACGCGCCAGCCGAACAGCGGCTTGGACTCGAACCACGACAGCCGGTCGCGCTGGCCCACCGTCTCGCCGATCACGACGATGCCGGGACCGGCCTGCTTCGCGGCCTTCACCGCCGCGGCGACGTCGGCCAGCGTGGTGGTCAGCGTGCGCTGCTCGACGGTGGTTCCGCCGCGCGTGATCGCCAGCGGCGTGCTCGCGGCGCGACCGGCCTCGACGAGCGCGCGGGCGATCTCGACGACGCGGTCGGCACCGTTCACGACGACGAGCGTGAGGCGGGCGTCGGCGTGCGCGCCCCACTCGACGCCCGGGTCGTCGGCGTCGAGCACGCGCACCTCGCGCGCCTTGCCGCCGAGCAGCGGGATGCCGGCGTAGGCAGGGATGCCGGTGAGGGTCGAGACGCCGGGGGCCACCTCGAAGGCGAGCTTGCTCTTCGCGAGCGCGGCCGCCTCGGTCTGCAGGGCACCGTCGAGCAGCGGGTCGCCCGACAGCAGGCGCACGACGGACTGGCCGGCCTTCGCGGCGTCGCCGACGAGCTTGGCGCGAGCGGCATGCGAGAGCGGCAGGCCGTGCTCGTCGAGGGCCGGGACGATCTCGGCCTCGGGCGACGCGTACGCGCGCGCCAGCTCGACCGCGTCGATGTCGGCGACGACGACGTCGGCCTCGCGCAGCAGAGACGCGGCCCGCAGCGTGAGCAGGTCGTGGGCTCCGGGGCCGACCGCGACGAACGCGACGTTGCCGACCGGCTTCTTGCGGGAACGGGTGGTGACGGCGCTCATGATGCGCTTCCCCCTACGGGACGAAGGCCGGGCGCTCCGGCGGCGAGGAGGTCGCGGGCGAGCCGGCGCCCGACGTCCTCCGCGTCGCCGGCGGTGCCGGTGACGGAGTTCCGCACCCGGGTCCGGCCGTCGAGGCTGACGACCGTTCCCGTGAGGTGCACGAGCAGCTCCTCGCCGGACCCGGTGACGGTCGCGTGGGCGCCCACGGGCGCCGAGCAGCCGGCCTCGAGCTCTGCGAGGAGGGCGCGCTCCGCGGTGACTGCGGCCCGGGTGGGCGCGTCGTCGAGCCGTCGGACCGCATCGAGCACCGCGACGTCGTCGTCGCGGCACTCGACCGCCAGCGCGCCCTGGGCGGGCGCGGGCAGCATCAGGTCGACCTCGATCTCCTGCGTGACCACGTCGAGGCGGTCGAGGCGGGCGAGGCCGGCGCGGGCGAGCACGACGGCGTCGAGATCGCCGTCGGTCACCGCGCGCACGCGGGTGTCGACGTTGCCGCGCAGCGCGACGACGTCGAGGTCGGGGCGCAGCGCGAGCAGCTGCGCGGCACGGCGGGGCGACCCGGTGCCGACGCGCGCACCGTGCGGCAGCGTGTCCAGGGTGAGTCCGTCGCGCGCGACGAGGACGTCGCGCGGATCCTGCCGGACCGGGATCGCGGCGATCTCGAGACCGGCGGCGGGCTCGGTGGGGAGGTCCTTGAGCGAGTGCACGGCGACGTCGGCCTCGCCGCGCAGCACGGCGTCGCGCACCGCGGTCACGAAGACGCCGACTCCACCGAAGGACGCGAGCGGCGTCGTCTGGTCGGCGTCTCCGTGGGTGCGCACGTGCACGAGCTCGACCTCGCGGCCCGACGCAGCGCGCAGTGCGTCGGCCACGTGGCCGGACTGGGTGCGTGCGAGGAGGCTGCCGCGCGTGGCGATGCGGATCGTCATGCCGTCCCCCTCGTCCCGTTGTCGGTCGCAGACCCGATCGACCCCTGCTCGCCTCCGTGGAGGAGCTGGGCCACCGTGGGGTCGGCCCCCGCGTCGTTCGCGGCGCTGAGCGCCTCGATCGCCTCGGGGTCCAGGTCGAACAGGCGGTGCAGCGCGGTGGCGTAGCGGGTGCCGTCCGGATCGGTCGCGAGCTCCTTCATCCGCACGGTCGGCGTGTGCAGCAGGGTCGACACCGCCCGGCGCAGCGACCGCGCGACCTCGTCGGCGGCGTCGTCGTCGAGGTCGGGCAGCCGCATGCGCAGACGCTGCAGCTCGGCCTCGACCACCTGCTCCGCGTGTGCCCGCAGCGAGACGACGATCGGCTCCACGCGCTGCGCCGCGCGCGCCGAGACGTGCGCGCGCACCTCCTCCGCGACGATCGAGCGCGCGAGAGCGACGTCGCCCTCCGGAGCGGCGGCCTCCGGGACCGACGCCACCGCGGCGAGGTCGAGGCGCGTGACGCCGGGAAGGCCGGCGATCGACTCCTCGGTGTCGTGCGGCAGCGCGAGGTCGACGACCACGAGCGTCTCGGACGTGCTCTCGCGGGCCGCGCGCACCTCGTCGGTGGTGAGGACCAGCCCCGTCGACCCGGTGCAGGACACCACGAGGTCGACGTCGTGGAGCAGAGCGGGCACCTGCCCGAGCTCGACCGCGCGGCCGCCCACGGCGGTGGCGAGCCGCTCGCCGTTCGTGAACGTGCGGTTCGCGACGACGATCTCCGTCGCACCGGCCCGTGAGAGCAGGGTCGCGGCGAGGGAGCTCATCGCCCCTGCGCCGACGACGAGGGTGCGACGGCCCTCGAGCGTGCCGCCGAGCGCGGCGGCTGCGAGGCCGAGCGCGACGCTGACGACGGACGCGCCCGCATGGTCGATCCCGGTGTCGTGGTGCACGCGCTTGCCGACCCGCAGGGCAGCCTGCGCGAGATCGTTGAGACTGCGCCCTGCGGTGGCGCCCTCCTGCGCGCTGCGCAGCGCGCTGCGCACCTGGCCGAGGATCTGCTGCTCGCCGAGGACCATCGAGTCGAGACCAGAGGCGACCTCGAACAGGTGCTGCACGGCGCGGTCGTCGTAGCGCACGTAGAGGTGCGGAGTGAGCTCGTCGCGCGGGACGCCGGTGGTCTTCGACAGCGTCTCCGTGACATCGACGACGGCGCCGTGGAACCGGCTCACCTCGGCGTAGACCTCGACCCGGTTGCAGGTCGACAGCACCAGGGTCTCGGCCACGTGGGGGGAGACGAGCAGGTCGCCCGCGAGCTGCTCGGAGCCGCCGTCGACCAGGGCGAGGCGGTCGAGCAGCGCGACGGGCGCGGTGCGGTGGCTGACGCCGACGACGAGGAGGGTCACGACCGCGCCTCCGGCTGACGGCGCTGCTCGTGGAAGGCGAGGATCTGCAGCTCGGTCGCGAGGTCGACCTTGCGCACGCCGACGTGGGGCGGGGTCGTGAGCACGACCGGAGCGAAGTTGAGGATGCTGGTGACGCCGGCCGCGACGAGGCGGTCGCAGACGTCCTGCGCCGCCGGCGCCGGCGTGGCGATCACGCCGATGCTCGCGCCGCCCTCGTGGACGACGTCCTCGAGGTCGTCGATCGGCCGCACCTCGACGACCGAGCCCTGCGGCCCCGCGGGGATCTTCTCGCCGATCCGGCTCGGGTCGGCGTCGAGCAGCCCGACGACGCGGAAGCCGCGCGACGCGAAGCCGCCGTAGTTGGCGAGGGCGTGGCCGAGGTTGCCGACGCCGATGATGACGACGGGCCAGTCCTGGGTCAGGCCGAGCTCGCGGGCGATCTGGTAGACGAGGTACTCGGTGTCGTAGCCCACGCCCCGCGTGCCGTAGGAGCCGAGGTGCGAGAGGTCCTTGCGCAGCTTGGCGCTGGTGACGCCGCTGGCGGCAGCGAGCTCCTCGCTCGAGACGGTGACGACGCCCTGGTCGACCAGGGAGGTGAGGACCCGGTGGTAGACGGGCAGCCGGGCCACGGTCGCTTCGGGGATGCCGCGCCGCGACGCGTCCGACGCGCGTGAGAGCGGCACCGTTCCACCTGGCTTCCCTGGGCCGCGGGCCCCCTCGCTGCTGGTGCCCGGCAGCGGCCAGAGTAGGTACTCGTGAAGCGGCGCACAAAGTTGCGCCGGTGCGGGGTTCCAGCATATGGACCCCCGGAACCTGTGACCTGGGTCACAGGTTCCGACCCCCGGGTGCGGAGAGCGCGCTCAGCGCGGAGGGGGCCGGAGCGCACGCGCCGCAGCATCCGCGGAGCGTCGTACGCCGTCGACGCGTGATCACCAGGCCCTCGGACGTGCCCTCGTCACGCGTCGACGGGCGGCGCTCAGGTGTCGGGGCGGGCCTCGCGCGCGGCGCGCGCGGCGCGCTCGGCGCGCTTGTCCTCGAACGACGTCGCGGCCGCGTCGAGCCCGGCCATGAACGCCGCGAGCCGCTCGCGGGCCTGCTCCCCCTGCGGGCCGAGGTCGGTCCGGTCCCAGACGTCCCAGGCGCGCAGCACCGGGCCGAGCACCTCGTCGTGGTGGATGCGCAGGTCGTAGATGCCGGCCAGGGCGATCTGCACCGACCGGCGGGTGAACCCCTCGACCTCGCTGCCGGGCATCTGGAAGCCCTGCACGACCGAGTCGACCGCGACCATGGTGGCGTCGGGATCGAGCTCGAACGCCGCCGCCATCACGTTGCGGTAGAAGAGCATGTGCAGGTTCTCGTCCGCGGCGATGCGGGCGAGCAGGCGGTCGCAGCCCGGGTCGTCGGTGTGCCGGCCGGTGTTCCGGTGCGAGATCCGGGTCGCCAGCTCCTGGAACGAGACGTACGCCGTGCCGGTGAGGATGTCGCCCTCGACGTCGGAGGAGAAGCCGCGGCTCATGTGGTCCATGCGCTCGCGCTCGAGCGCGACGGGGTCCACGGCCCGCGTCACCGTGAGGTAGTCGCGCATCGCCGTGCCGTGGCGTGCCTCCTCCGCGGTCCAGCGGTGCACCCACTCGCCCCATGCGCTGTCGCGCCCGGTCGAGTCGATGATCGCGCGGTGGTAGCTCGGGAGGTTGTCCTCGGTGAGCAGGTTCACGACCAGCGCGGTGCGACCGACGGCGTCGATCCGCGACTGCTCGGGGTCCCACGGCTCGCCGTCGTACTCGCCGTCGAAGTCGCTGCCCTCGCTCCACGGCACGTACTGGTGCGGGAACCACTCCTTGGCCATCGACAGGTGGCGCTCGAGCTCCCGCGCGGCCACGGGCTCGAGGGCGGCCACCCGGTCGGCGTTCGTCCGCTCGTCGGTCGCGGTCATGCGAGGCTCCCCTAACTCCTGGTCCGGCCACCGTAGCCCGGGGCCAGGGGAGGGACCAGCGCTACTGCGGGCGGGGCGCCGCGAGCACCGCGCGGAGCCGGTCGGCGTCGACCCGCCAGAAGTCGTGCTGGACTCCGTCGACCAGCGTGACGGGGATCTGCTCCCAGTACAGGTCGGCCATGTCGAGGTCGTCGTAGATCGAGATCTCGGTGTACTCCTCGCCCGTCTCGGCGCACACGCGCTCGATCACTGCTCGGGCGTCGTCGCACAGGTGGCAGCCCGGCTTGCCCACCAGCGTGATGCGCGGCTCGGGCGCAGCGGTCACGGCTGCTGCTCGCGCAGCCGGGCGCGCGCGATCTTGCCGGTGGTGGTGTGCGGCAGCGTCTCGACGATCTCGACCACGGACGGGCACTTGAACCTGGCCAGCCGCTGCTCGCACAGCTCGACCACCTGCTCGCGGTGCAGGCTGCGGCCCGCGACGGGGACGACGTAGGCCTTCACGGTCTCGCCGGTGTGGGCGTCGGGGACGCCGACCACCGCGACCTCGGCGACGTCGGGGTGGGCCGAGATGACGGTCTCGACCTCGAACGGGTAGACGTTGAACCCGCTCACGATCACCAGGTCGCGGCGGCGGTCGACGAGGTGCAGGTCGCCGTCCTCGTCGGCGTAGGCCACGTCGCCCGTGGCGTACCAGCCCTCGGTGTCGGGCCCGCCGTCGCCGTCGGGCCAGTACCCGCTGAACAGGTTCGGTCCGCGGACCCAGATCTCGCCCGGGTCGTCCTCGTCGGCGTCGGCGCCGTCCTCGTCGACGAGCCGCACCTCGACGCCGGGCACCGGCGCTCCGACGGAGCCCGGCTTGGGCCGCTGGTGGACCATCGTCGAGGACACGACCGGGGCCGCCTCGGTGAGGCCGTAACCCTCCCACACGGGACATCCGAGCTCCTCGTAGGCGCGGAACACCGCGGGCGAGAGGGGGGCCGCTCCCGACACGAGCGTGCGCACGCCGGCCAGCCGGTCGACGAGGTCGGGCACGTGCGACCAGGCGACGAACACGGGCGGTGCCGCCGGAACGTTGGTGACTCCGTAGCGCGCGACGACCTCGAGCGCGGGAACGGGCGAGAACTTCTGCAGCAGCACGCTGCGGGCGCCGGTGGCGACGGCCATGCCGAGCACCGCGTTGAGGGCGTAGACGTGGAACATCGGGAGGACGAGGAGCACGGTGTCGTCGGCCGTGATCGGCTGAGGGTCGATGGCGCGCAGCGAGTCGATGTTCGCGAGGAGCGCCCGGTGGCTGAGCATGGCGCCCTTGGTCGGACCGCTCGTGCCCGAGGTGAAGAGCAGCACGGCGAGGGTCTCAGGGTCGAAGTCGCCGAGGTCGGGGCGCGGCGCGTCGGCACGGTGCCCGGCCCGCTCGATCGCGGTGAAGGCGTCGTCGCCGACGACCACGAGCTCGGTGGTGGTGCCCGCACAGCCCTCCGCCGCCACCGCCTCGACGCTGTCGTCGGTGACGAGCATCCGGGCGCCGGATCGCGTGACGAGGTCGTTGACCTCGTGCGCCGTGTAGGCCGTGTTGAGCGGCAGCACGACGAGCCCGCAGCGCAGCGCGGCGAAGTAGGTGGCGACGAACTCGATGCGGTTGCCGAGCATGAGCGCGAGCCGCTCGCCGCTGTGCAGCCCGTGGCGCAGCAGGCCGGCGGCCATCGCGTCGACGGACGCGTCGAGCGTGGCCCAGGTCGTCTCGCGGCCGGTCGCCGCGTCGACGAACGCCACCGCGTCGGCACGCTCGGCAGCCGTCGCGCGCAGCAGGTCGGCGAGGTTGCGCGCCGGGCTCTCGGTCACCTCCCGATCGTGTCACAGGCGACCGGTGCCCGGCCCGTCGGACGGTGCACCTCCCCCGCGGAGCGCCGACCGCGCCCGGATCGAGGCCCTAGTCTCTCCGCATGGCGTCGACGAACCCGGCCGAGCTGATCCGCGCGTCCCAGGTCGCGGGCGAGGCGTCGGCCGCCGCAGCCGACGTCGAGCCGCCCCGCGTGGTCGAGCCCGACCTCACCGGAGCCGCCTTCTTCGACGTCGACAACACCGTGATGCGCGGGGCGAGCATCTTCCATCTCGCCCGGGGCCTCGCTCGCCGCAAGTTCTTCACCGTCCGCGAGGTCGGCGACTTCGCCTGGAAGCAGGCCAAGTTCGTCGTGAACGGGTCCGAGGACCTCGAGGACATGGCCTCGGCCACCGAGGCCGGGCTCGCGTTCGTCAAGGGCAAGCGCGTGGAGGACGTGGTCGCCCTCGGCGAGGAGATCTTCGACGAGCTCATGACGCGCAAGCTCTGGCCCGGCACGCTCGCGCTCGCGCAGGGCCACCTCGACCGCGGCCAGCGGGTGTGGCTGGTCACCGCCACGCCGGTGGAGCTCGCCTCCATCATCGCCGGCCGCCTCGGTCTCACCGGCGCGCTGGGCACGGTGAGCGAGATCGAGGACGGCGTCTACACCGGTCGTCTCGTCGGCGCTCCGCTGCACGGCAAGGCCAAGGCCGAGGCCGTCCGTGCGCTGGCCGACCGCGAGGGCCTCGATCTCGTGCGCTGCACGGCGTACTCCGACTCGGCCAACGACGTGCCGATGCTGTCGGTCGTCGGACGCGCGGTGGCGGTCAACCCCGACGGCGCCCTGCGCAAGCACGCCCGAGCCGTCGGCTGGGAGATCCACGACTACCGGCGTGCCCGGATGAACCAGCGCTACTACGTCCCCGCGATGGTCGCCGGCGCCGCCGGTCTCGGCATCGGCGTCGGGCTGGGCATCGCCGCCGCGAAGAACCGCCCCTAGGCCGGCCGGCGGCGGGCTCGCCCCTCCGCCGCGATACCTCCTCCCGCTGAGCGGCCGCCTCGTCCACACTGGTCGCGGCACCGCATCGGGAGGTGGGGGATGGCGACGGTGACGCTGCGCGAGATCACCGACGAGAACCGCGACGCGGTGCTCGCCCTGCGGGTGAACGACGTGCAGAGCGAGTACGTCGCCGACGTGGCCCAGTCGCTCGCCGACGCGATCGACTACCCCGAGGCGAAGGCGTGGTACCGCGCGATCTACGCCGACGACGAGCCCGTCGGCTTCGTGATGATCAGCGACGGCATCACCGATCCCGACCCGACGCTGCTCGGGCCCTACTACCTGTGGCGGCTGCTCGTCGACGAGCGTCATCAGGGCCGCGGCTACGGCAGCGCCGCGATCGATCGCGTGGTCGAGCACGTCCGCTCCCGGCCCGACGGCAGCACGCTGCTGGTCTCGTGCCACCCCGGGCCCGCCACTCCCATCCCGTTCTACGAGCACTACGGCTTCGTCCTCACCGGCGAGGTCCACGAGGGCGAGCCCGTGCTCGCCCTGGACCTGCCGGACCGCTGACCCGTCGGTGCCACCGGCATGAGGCAGGTGGCGCCCGTTCAGTCCGGCGCAAGAGCGGCTGCGCGCACGTCCGCCTGCGCAGCCGGGCCGGGGCGATCAGTGCCAGGTACGCCGGTAGCGCAGCTGGACGACGCCGTTGGAGTAGGCCTGCGACGACTCCAGCGCGAGCGACGTGAGCACCGGGATCTCGTGGAAGAGACGGGATCCCGAGCCGAGCAGCACCGGGACGACCGTGAGCACGAGGTCGTCGACGAGACCGGCGGCGAGGAAGTCGCTGATCAGGCGGCCGCCGTCGACGTACACGCGGTTCAGCCCGGCCGCCTGCCACTGCGCCACGGCCTCCTGCGGCGTGCGCGACCAGAACTCGACGCCGTCGCGCGGCCGCGCGGCGCGGTGGGTGAAGACGTAGACGCGACGGTCGCCGAAGGGCAGCGACGGCTCGTCGGCGATGAAGTCCCAGGTCGCCCGGCCCATCGCGAGACCGTCGACCGAGGCCATGAACTCCTCGTAGCCGTAGTCCTCCCCCTCGAGCGCAGCGCGGGTGAAGAGCCAGTCGAGCGATCCGTCGCGGTCGGCGATGTAGCCGTCGACGGAGTGCGCGATGTAGACCGAGATCCGCGGCCGACCGAGCCGACCCGTCACGACGTCACGAGAAGACGGATCGGCGCGAGACCAGCAGGCGGTACAGCGACTGCTGGATGGTCTCGCGCACCTGGTCGGTGATGTTGAAGACCAGCATCGGGTCCTCGGACGCGTTGGGGCCGAGCTCGTCGGTGCGGATCGGCTCGCAGAACTCGATGATCCACTTGCTCGGCAGCGGCACGAGGCCGAGCGGGCCGAGCCAGGGGAAGGTCGGCGTGATCGGGAAGTACGGGAGGCCGAACAGCCGCGCGAGGGTCTTGGCGTTGGCGATCATCGGGTAGATCTCCTCCGCCCCGACGATCGCGGTCGGCACGATCGGC
>JAKOVT010000150.1 GCA_029781935.1 Actinomycetes bacterium
CTTCGTCGCGGGCGCGTGCCTCGCGCAGCAGGTGCCGCAGCTCGTCGACGCTGCGCTCGCCGCCCTGTGCTGGACCGGATCGGACCAGATCGCCGGCGCCGGAGCGCGCCGCCCCGCCTAGGACGAGGAGAGAGATGACCCAGCACGGCGAAGGCGCATGGTCGGCACCAGGCAGCTACGTCGAGCTGCGCACCGGGGCGCGGGCGCACTACGTCGAGGCGGGGCCTGCCGAGGGCCCGCCCGTGATGCTCCTGCACGGCGGTCTGCCGGGGTCGTCGGGCGCAGCCGGGTGGCGGTTCATGATCCCGGCCCTGGCCGACGCCGGCTTCCACGTCGTCGCGCCGGACCGCCCCGGCTTCGGCCGCGCCGACACCCGCCCCGAGCACTGGCCGGTGCGCGGGTTCCTGTCGTGGGGCGAGTACGTCCGCGACCTCGCCGATGCCCTGGGGTGGGACCGGTTCAGCATCGGAGGCAACTCGCAGGGTGCCCAGACGGCGGCGTACTTCACGGTGCAGAACCCGGAGCGCGTGGAGCGGCTCGCGCTCATCGCGTGCGGCGGCTTCAACCCGACCTTCGACATCGACCCGTCGCAGCTCGTGCCCGGCGTGCCGTTCCCGCAGTGGGACGGCACCGAGGAGTCGATGCGCTCGATGCTGACGACGATCGTGTTCCGCACCGAGGCGCTCTCCGACGACCTCGTGCGGATGCGCAACGAGTCGGCCCTCGCGCAGCGCGAGTCGCTCGCCGCCGCCTCGGCGTGGAACGCCCGGGCGATCGCCGACCCGCAGATCGGTCAGGCGCACCGCCTGCTCGGCCACCTCGACCGGCTGACGATCCCGATCGTCTACCTCTACGGGCGTCAGGACGTCCTGAGCCCGGTCGAGAACGCCTACCTGCAGGAGGACCTGCTGCCCAACGTGCAGTTCCTCTACCCCGACCAGTGCGGGCACCAGGCGCAGACCGACCAGCCCGAGCTGCTCAACGCGGCGTTCGCCGAGTTCTTCGCCGAGGGCTCGCTCACCCGCGCGACGGCCGACCGGGCCGGCATCTCGACGCGACGTCCCGAGCTGCCGGGGATCGTGCGTCCCTGACGCGCGTGCTCGGCGCAGCGTGGCCGTACCTGGACGCTCCGTAGCGGCGGGAGCGTGAACGGGCGGAGTCGCTGGCCTGAACCCCCGGTGTCGGCAAGAGTGGTGCCCGAACCGGCGGAGGGAGCCAGGCATGGGGGGCACGCACGCCTCGGAGACGCTGCTCGAGGACGCGGGCGACCAGGTTCGCCGTAGATGGGCGCCCGTCGCCGTCCTGCTGCTGCTGGGCGGGATCGCCGCGCTCGGTCTGGCCTACCTCGGCCGTCGCGAGGGGGTCGACCTGCCCGACCTGAGCCGCGACCCCGCTGCCGTGGCGGGCCTCCCGGTCTACATCGGGGCGCTGGCCTACCTGGCGTTCATCGGCTGGGCCGTCGGCTTCGGCGCCGCGACCGCGGGCGTGCTGGTGGCGCGGCGGCTCGCGCTCCCGCGGCGTGCGCTCATGCTCGGCTTCGCCGCCGCCCTCTCGCTGTGGCTGCTCCTCGACGACATGTTCGAGTTCCACGAGTCGGTGGGTCCGCGCCTCGGGATCCCCGAGCGCATCACCTACCTGTCCTACGTCGTCGCGCTGGTGCTGTGGCTGTGGTTCTTCCGCACGGAGATCCGCGACAGCGACTGGCTCGTGCTCGTCGTGGGCCTCGGCTTCCTCGCGACGTCCGCCGTGCTCGACGAGCTCAACCACGGCTCGAACTCCGAGGCCTACCTCGAGGACATCTTCAAGATGCTCGGGACGTGGCTGTGGGGCGCCTACTTCGTCATGACGGCTGCGACGGACGTGGTCCGGGCGCTGCCCTCGGCGTCACGCGGTGACGAGGTCATCGAGCTGCCCGACGACGTCGCCGCGCAGTCCTAGGTCGCCGCCGCGCGGTCGCGCCGGTCGCGGAGCAGGCTCGCCACGGTCGTGACGGCGAGGGTGAGCACGATGAAGGCGAGGCTGACGCCGATCGAGGGCACCCAGACCGGCACCGGCTCGCCGCCGTTGATGAACGGCAGGGTGTTCTCGTGCAGCGCCTCGAGCACGAGCTTGACGCCGATGAACCCCAGCAGCACAGCGAGGCCGATCGACAGGTAGACCAGCCGGTTGAGCAGGTCGCCGAGCAGGAAGTAGAGCTGGCGCAGGCCGAGCAGGGCGAACACGTTGGCGGCGAAGACGATGTAGGGCTCGTCGGTGAGCCCGTAGATCGCCGGGATCGAGTCGAGGGCGAAGAGCAGGTCGGTCGTGCCGAGCGACAGGAGCACCAGCAGCATCGGCGTCCAGAGCTTCCTGCCCTCGACGAGCGCACGCAGGTGGGGGCCGTGGAAGTCGGGCGTGGTCGGCAGCACCCGCCCGACCCAGCGCACGAGCGCGTTCTCGTGGTACTCGTCGTCGTCGGTCTCGCCCTCGCGCGCGATCTTGATGGCGGTGAGGATGAGGAAGACGCCGAAGAGGTAGAACACCCACGAGTAGCGAGCCAGCACCGCCGCGCCGAGGGCGATGAAGACCGCGCGCAGGACGAGCGCGATGACGATGCCCCACATGAGGGCCGACTGCTGCAGCTCACGCGGGACGTAGAACCTGGCCATGATGAGCAGGAACACGAAGAGGTTGTCGACCGACAGGCTGTACTCGGTGATCCAGCCGGCGAAGAACTCCACGCCCTGCTGGCGTCCGGTGAAGATCCACAGGCAGGCCCCGAAGCACACCGCGACGGTGATGTAGAAGGCCAGCCAGCGGACGCACTCCGAGGTCGACGGGATGTGCGGGCGCCGGCCCACCACCCAGAGGTCGATCACGAACAGGACGGCGTACAGCGCGAGCGTGGGCACCCAGATCCAGGTGGGGATGTCCACGGTGGTGTCGTCCTTGTCGGTGGGGTGCGGGCCTGCGTTTCAGTCTGCCACGACCGCGACGGGAGGCCTCACGCGTGCCCGGCCGCCTGCATCGCCCGCAGCTCCTTCTTCAGCTCCGACACCTCGTCGCGCAGACGCGCCGCGACCTCGAACTGCAGCTCGGCGGCCGAGGCGTGCATCTGGTCGGTGAGCGACCCGATGAGCTCGGCGAGCTCGCGGGCGGGCATGCCCGAGACGTCGAGCGCACCACCCGCCGCGGCGGAGGACATCCCGGGCACCGGAGCCTTGCCGCGGCTCTGCGTGCGGCCGGAGCCCCCGAGCAGCTCCTCGGTGTCGGCGTCCTCGCGGGTGATGAGGTCGGTGATGTCGGCGATCTTCTTGCGCAGCGGGGTCGGGTCGACACCGTGCGCCTCGTTGTAGGCGATCTGCTTGGCCCGGCGCCGGTTGGTCTCGTCGATGGCCTTCTCCATCGACGGCGTGATGCTGTCGGCGTACATGTGGACCTGGCCGCTGACGTTGCGCGCGGCGCGGCCGATCGTCTGGATCAACGAGGTGCCTGAGCGCAGGAAGCCCTCCTTGTCGGCGTCGAGGATCGCGACCAGCGACACCTCGGGCAGGTCGAGCCCCTCACGCAGCAGGTTGATGCCGACGAGGACGTCGAACAGGCCGAGGCGGAGCTCGCGCAACAGCTCGATACGGCGCAGGGTGTCGACCTCGGAGTGCAGGTAGCGCACCCGGATCCCCTGCTCGAGGAGGTAGTCGGTGAGGTCCTCGGCCATCTTCTTGGTGAGGGTGGTGACCAGGACGCGCTCGTCCCGCTCGGTGCGGGCGCGGATCTCCCCCATGAGATCGTCGATCTGGCCCTTGGTGGGCTTCACGATGACCTCGGGGTCGACCAGGCCCGTGGGGCGGATGACCTGCTCGACGACGTCGCCGTCGACGCGCGAGAGCTCGTAGGGACCGGGGGTGGCCGAGAGGTAGACGGTCTGGCCGATCCGCTCGAGGAACTCCTCCCAGCGCAGCGGCCGGTTGTCCATCGCGCTCGGCAGCCGGAAGCCGTGCTCGACGAGCGTGCGCTTGCGGCTCATGTCGCCCTCGTACATGCCGCCGATCTGCGGCACGGTGACGTGCGACTCGTCGATGACGAGGAGGTAGTCCTCGGGGAAGTAGTCGAGCAGGCAGTTGGGCGCGCTGCCCGCCTCGCGGCCGTCGATGTGGCGGGAGTAGTTCTCGATGCCGCTGCAGAAGCCGACCTGACGCATCATCTCGAGGTCGTAGGTGGTGCGCATGCGCAGCCGCTGCGCCTCGAGCAGCTTGCCCTGCCGCTCGAGCTCGGCGAGCCGGTCCTCGAGCTCGGACTCGATGCCGGCGACCGCGCGCTCCATCCGCTCGGGCCCGGCGACGTAGTGGGTCGCGGGGAAGACGTAGATCTCCTGGTCCTCGGTGAGGACCTCGCCGGTGACCGGGTGGAGGGTCATGAGGCGCTCGATCTCGTCGCCGAACATCTCGATGCGGACCGGGTGCTCCTCGTAGACCGGGAACACCTCGATCGTGTCGCCGCGCACGCGGAAGGTGCCGCGGGTGAACGCCAGGTCGTTGCGGGTGTACTGGATGGAGACGAGCCGGCGCAGCAGGTCGTCGCGGTCCCACTCCTCCCCCACGCGCAGCCGCGCCATCCGGTCGACGTACTCCTGCGGCGTGCCGAGGCCGTAGATGCACGACACCGACGCGACCACGATGACGTCGCGGCGGGTGAGCAGCGAGTTGGTCGCCGAGTGCCGCAGCCGCTCGACCTCCTCGTTGATCGAGGAGTCCTTCTCGATGTAGGTGTCGGTCTGCGGGATGTAGGCCTCGGGCTGGTAGTAGTCGTAGTAGCTCACGAAGTACTCGACCGCGTTGTTCGGCAGGAGCTCGCGGAACTCGTTGGCCAGCTGGGCCGCGAGGGTCTTGTTCGGGGCGATCACCAAGGTGGGGCGCTGGAGCCGCTCGACGAGCCAGGCCGTGGTGGCCGACTTGCCCGTGCCGGTGGCGCCGAGCAGCACGGAGTCCTTGTCGCCGCGCTCGATCCGGCGGGCCAGCTCCTCGATCGCGGCCGGCTGGTCGCCGGAGGGGACGTAGTCGCTGACGACCTCGAACGGGGCGACCTTGCGCTGCAGGTCGGTGACGGGGCGGGCCATCCCCCCACCGTACGTCCCG
>JAKOVT010000155.1 GCA_029781935.1 Actinomycetes bacterium
GCCGTCTTCACCACCGGGATGTCCGGCTACCAGGAGACGATCACCGACCCGAGCTACCACCGGCAGGTGGTGGTCCAGACCGCTCCGCACATCGGCAACTACGGCGTCAACGACGACGACGCCGAGTCGCGCTGCATCTGGGTCGCCGGCTACGTCGTGCGCGACCCCTCGCGCATCGCCTCGAACTGGCGCTCGCAGCGCTCGCTCGACGACGACCTGCGCGAGCAGGGGATCGTGGGGATCAGCGACGTCGACACCCGGGCGCTCACCCGCCACCTGCGCGAGCGCGGCGCGATGCGCGTGGGTGTGTTCAGCGGTCCGGCCGCGGCGCTGCCGGTCGAGGAGCTGCTCGACCGGGTGCTCGCGAGCCCGCAGATGCTCGGGGCGTCGCTCGCCGACGAGGTGAGCGCCGACGGCGAGTACGTCGTGCCGGCCGTGGGGGAGAAGCGGTACACCGTCGCCGCGGTCGACCTCGGCATCAAGGGCGCCACCCCGCGCCACATGGCCGACCGCGGCATCGAGGTGCACGTGCTGCCCTCGACCACCACGCCCGAGCGGATGCTCGAGGTGGGGATCGACGGCGTGTTCTTCAGCAACGGCCCGGGCGACCCGGCGACGGCCGACCACGCCGTCGCTCTCGTGACCGCGGCGCTCGAGGCGCGGCGGCCGCTGTTCGGGATCTGCTTCGGCAACCAGGTGCTCGGCCGTGCGCTCGGCTTCGGCACCTACAAGCTGCGCTACGGCCACCGCGGCATCAACGTGCCGGTGATGGACCGCACCACCGGCAAGGTGGAGATCACCGCGCAGAACCACGGCTTCGCGGTCGACGCCCCGCTCGACCGCGTGAGCGACACCGCCTTCGGCCGGGTGGAGGTGAGCCACGTGTGCCTCAACGACGACGTCGTCGAGGGGCTGCGCTGCCTCGACGTCCCGGCGTTCTCGGTGCAGTACCACCCCGAGGCGGCCGCCGGCCCGCACGACTCGGCCTACCTGTTCGACCGGTTCATCGACGTGATGGAGGCTGCTCGTGCCCAGGCGTGACGACCTCCGCTCGGTGATGGTGATCGGGTCCGGCCCGATCGTCATCGGCCAGGCCTGCGAGTTCGACTACTCCGGCACCCAGGCGTGCCGCGTGCTGAAGGCCGAGGGCCTGCGCGTGGTGCTGGTCAACAGCAACCCGGCGACGATCATGACCGATCCGGAGTTCGCCGACGCCACCTACGTCGAGCCGATCACCCCGGAGTACGTCGAGAAGATCATCGCCAAGGAGCGGCCCGACGCCCTCCTCGCCACGCTCGGCGGCCAGACTGCCCTGAACTGCGCGATGGCGCTGCACGCCAACGGCGTCCTCGAGCGCTACGGAGTCGAGCTCATCGGTGCCAACGTCGATGCCATCGAGGCGGGCGAGAACCGGGAGAAGTTCAAGGAGATCGTCGCCGAGATCAACGACGCCGGCCTCGCGGCCGAGTCGGCGCGCAGCGCGATCTGCCACTCGATGCAGGACTGCCTCGCGGCCGTCGACGACCTCGGCTACCCCGTCGTCGTGCGTCCGTCGTTCACCATGGGCGGTGCCGGGTCCGGGATCGCCTACGACGAGTCCGACCTGCACCGCATCGCCGGTGCCGGTCTCGCGGCGTCGCCCACCACCGAGGTGCTCCTCGAGGAGTCGATCATCGGGTGGAAGGAGTACGAGCTCGAGCTGATGCGCGACAAGAACGACAACGTCGTGGTCATCTGCTCGATCGAGAACGTCGATCCGATGGGCGTGCACACCGGCGACTCGATCACCGTCGCGCCGGCGCTCACCCTCACCGACCGCGAGTACCAGCACCTGCGCGACGTCGGCATCGCCGTCATCCGCGCGGTCGGCGTCGACACCGGCGGCTGCAACATCCAGTTCGCCGTCAACCCCGACGACGGCCGCATGGTCGTCATCGAGATGAACCCGCGCGTCTCGCGCTCGTCGGCGCTGGCCTCCAAGGCCACCGGCTTCCCGATCGCGAAGATCGCCGCCAAGCTCGCTGTCGGCTACACCCTCGACGAGATCCCGAACGACATCACGCGGGAGACCCCCGCGTCGTTCGAGCCGGCGCTCGACTACATCGTCGTCAAGGTGCCCCGGTTCGCGTTCGAGAAGTTCCCGGCCGCCGACCAGACCCTCACCACGACGATGAAGAGCGTCGGCGAGGCGATGGCCATCGGCCGCAGCTTCACCGAGGCGCTGCAGAAGGCGCTGCGGTCCATCGAGCGCAGGGATGCGCCGTTCTCGTGGGCCGGCGCCAAGGCCGACGTCGACACCGCCGGGCTCCTCGAGGCGGTGAAGGTGCCGCACGACGGCCGGCTGCGCAAGGTGCAGCAGGCGTTGTGGGCCGGGGCGACCGTGGAGCAGCTGCACGAGGCGACCAACATCGATCCCTGGTTCCTCGATCAGGTGGCCCTGCTCAACGAGGTCGGCGACGCGCTGCGCGACGCGGCCGAGCTGAGCCCGCAGCTGCTGCGGCTGGCCAAGCGGCACGGCTTCTCGGACCGCCAGATCGGCGAGATCCGCGGGCTGCCCGAGGACGTCGTGCGCGGCGTGCGGCACGCGCTGGGCATCCGTCCGGTGTTCAAGACCGTCGACACCTGCGCGGCCGAGTTCGCGGCGAGGACGCCGTACCACTACTCGGCGTACGACGAGGAGACCGAGGTCGAGCCGCGCACGACGCCCGCAGTCCTGATCCTGGGCTCGGGGCCGAACCGCATCGGGCAGGGCATCGAGTTCGACTACTCGTGCGTGCACGCCAGCCTCACGCTGCGCGAGGCCGGGTACGAGACCGTCATGGTCAACTGCAACCCCGAGACCGTGTCGACCGACTACGACACGTCGAGCCGCCTGTACTTCGAGCCGCTGACGCTCGAGGACGTGCTCGAGGTCTACCACGCCGAGCTCGCGGCCGGACCGGTCGCCGGCGTCATCGTGCAGCTCGGCGGCCAGACGCCGCTGGGCCTCGCGCAGCCGCTCAAGGACGCCGGGGTTCCGGTCGTGGGTACCAGCCCCGAGGCGATCCACCTCGCCGAGGAGCGCGGCGCGTTCGGCCGGGTGCTCGCCGAGGCGAACCTGCCGGCACCTGCTCATGGGCTCGCGACGTCGTTCGACGAGGCCGTCGAGGTCGCCGACCGCATCGGCTACCCCGTGCTGGTCCGCCCGTCCTACGTGCTCGGCGGGCGCGGGATGGAGATCGTCTACGACGAGTCGATGCTGCGCGACTACATCGACCGCGCCACCGAGGCGAGCCCCGAGCACCCCGTGCTCGTCGACCGGTTCCTCGACGACGCCGTCGAGATCGACGTCGATGCGCTGTACGACGGCGAGGAGCTCTTCCTCGCCGGTGTCATGGAGCACATCGAGGAGGCCGGCATCCACTCCGGCGACTCGGCGTGCGCGCTTCCACCGATCACGCTCGGCCAGGGCGAGATCGACCGGATCCGCCGCTCGACCGAGGCGATCGCCGCGGGTGTCGGGGTGCGCGGCCTGCTCAACGTGCAGTACGCGCTCGCGGGCGACGTGCTCTACGTCCTCGAGGCCAACCCGCGCGCGTCGCGCACGGTGCCGTTCGTGGCCAAGGCCACCGGCGTCCCGCTCGCGAAGGCCGCGGCTCGCGTCACCATGGGCGCCACGATCGCCGAGCTGCGCGCCGAGGGCCTG
>JAKOVT010000174.1 GCA_029781935.1 Actinomycetes bacterium
CGGGACGCCGAGCATGACGCGCGTGTAGAGGCTGCCGCCGCGCGAGAGCGCCTCGCGCGACTTGGGCCAGTTGACGACCGAGCCGCCTGGCACCCACCGCGAGCCGAGCACGAGGTCGGCCTCGCGCAGCGCGTCGAGCAGCCGCGGCAGCTGCTCGGGCTGGTGCGATCCGTCGGCGTCCATCTCGACGACGACGTCGTAACCGTTCTCCAGGGCCCAGTCGAACCCGGCGAGGTAGGCGGCGCCGAGGCCCTCCTTGCCCTTGCGGTGCATGACCTCGATGTGGTCGTCGGCAGCGGCGAGGGCGTCGGCGATCTGGCCGGTGCCGTCCGGGCTGTTGTCGTCGGCCACCAGCACGTGCGCCTCGGGGACCGACGCGCGCAGCCGCGCGACGATCCGCTCGAGGTTCTCCCGCTCGTTGTACGTGGGGACGATGACGACGATGTGTCCCAGGTCGGCGTACGTCGCCTCGGTCACGGTAGGGACTCCTCGCTCGGCCTGCTTTCCACGAAGCCTACGGGGCGCCGCCGCCGCGAACGCACGAGCACCACCAGCAGGAGCGCCACGGCGCCGGCCACGGCCGCCAGCTGGGGCAGCGCGCCGAGGCGGTCGGCCACGGTCAGGGAATCGCGCAGCGGCACCTTCGAGACCAGGTGGCCGGCCACGAACTCGGGCAGCACCTGCTCCTCGACGCCGTCCGGCGAGATGATCGCGCTGATCCCCGAGGTGGCGGCGACGAGAACCGCGCGGCCGTGCTCCACCGCGCGCAATCGCGACATCGCGAGCTGCTGCTCGGGCTGGCCGGTGAGCCCGTAGGTCGCGTTGTTCGTCTGCACGGTCAGGATGCGCGCGCCCTGTCCGGCTAGCGGGCCCGTGACGCCGGCACCGACCACCGCCGCGTGCGCCAGCTCGTCGTAGGCGACCTCGAAGCAGATCAGGTCGCCGAGCACGGCAGGGCCGACCTGGAGGACTCCGGTGCTGTCGCCGGCGGCGAAGTCGCGGGGCACGCGGTCGAACCGGCTGATCACCTTCGCGAGCAGCTCGCGGAACGGCACGTACTCCCCGAACGGCACCGGGTGCTGCTTGACGTAGAACTCGGTCGGGCCACCGCCCTGCGCCCCGGCGCGCGGCTGCCACACGATGCCGACGTTCCAGACGTAGCGCGGGTCGTCCGGCTTGGTGACGACGGCGCCCACGAGGACGGGGACGCCGATCGCGTCGACCCCCTGCTGGATGAGGGCGCGCGCATCGGGGTCCGCGTAGGGATCGAGGTCGCTGGCGTTCTCGGGCCAGATGACGAGGTCGGGCTGCGGCACCCGTCCGGCACGCACGTCGGCGGCGAGGCGCTCGGTCTCGCGGACGTGGTTGGACAGGACCAGCGCGCGGGTGTCGCCGAAGGCGTCCATGCCCGGGCCGGCGACGTTGCCCTGGACGACGGCCGCGGTCGTGTACGCCGGCCCGCCCGCGGTCTCCCCCTCGACCGGCAACGGCACGAGACCACCCGCGGTGCAGACGACGGCTACCCCGACGAGCGAGGCGACAGCCGCACGCGGGCGACTGCGCCCCGTCCACGCGTAGGCGAGCAGCGACCCGACCAGCGCGACGGCGAACGAGACCAGAGGAGCACCACCGAGAGCGGCGTAGGGGGTGAGCGTCGTCGACGTCTGCCCGAAGGCGAGATCGCCCCACGGGAAGCCGCCCCACGGCACGTGGCCGCGCAGCGCCTCGACCGCGACCCACAGCAGCGGCACGGCGAGCGGCCAGACCCTCAGCGACGACGTCGCCGCGACGCCGGCGCCGATGAGCCCGTAGAAGACGGAGAAGGCCAACCCGAGCAGCAGCCACGCGTCGTCGCCGATGACGGTCATCCAGTGCAGGTGCCAGAGCAGGAAGGCGGCCCCGGCGAGGATCCCCAGCCAGAAGCCGCGCCGCGCACGGACCCCGTGCCACGACAGGGTCATGACCGCCAGCGCGGGCGGTGCCAGCCACACGACGTCGTACGGCGGGAAGGACAGCACCAGCAGCAGGCCGCCGAGGACGGACCCCAGCACGCGC
This sequence comes from Actinomycetes bacterium, assembly GCA_029781935.1. Lineage (GTDB taxonomy): Bacteria > Actinomycetota > Actinomycetes > S36-B12 > CAIYMF01 > Longivirga. Next base: position 2,056 of record JAKOVT010000174.1, read on the forward strand.
AGGAGCAGCCGCGCGCGCTCGGACGCGACGGCAGGCTCAGGCATGGCCACAGGCTACGGGAGCGGCGCCCCTCGGCCCGGCTCCGGAACCGGTCACATCGGAGCGACGATGCGCGGCGGCGCGGAGTTCCTCACTCGAACCGCGCGGCGTCGCCGGCACCGACTCGGAGCACGACCGCCTCGTCGCCGCTGAGGTCGACCACAGTGGTCGGCTGCGACCCGCACTCCCCCGAGTCGACCACCGCGTCGACGAGGTGCTCGAGGCGCTCCTTGATCTCCCAGCCGTCGGTGAGCGGCGCCTCCTCTCCCGGCAGCAGGAGGGTGCTCGACGCCAGCGGCTCGCCGAGCTCGGCGAGGAGGGCGCGGACGACGGTGTGGTCGGGGATGCGGACGCCCACCGTCCGCTTCCCCGGGTTCTGCAGCCGCCGGGGAACCTCGCGCGAGGCGGGGACGATGAAGGTGTAGGGCCCCGGGGTGCACGCCTTCACTGTCCGGTACATCGCGTTCGAGACCTGGACGTAGGGGCCCATCTGGGCGAAGTCGCGGCACACCACGGTGAAGTGGTGCCGCTCGTCGAGGTGGCGGATCTCCCGGATGCGCGCGAGGGCCTGCACGTTGCCGAACGCGGCGCCGAGGGCGTAGCCCGAGTCGGTCGGATAGGCGATCAGACCGCCCTCGCGCAGGATGGCGACGAGCTGGCTCATCGACCGCGCCTGCGGGTTCTGCGGGTGGACGTCGAAGTACCGGGCCATCCGTCGACACTACGACGCGGTGCCGTCGTCCGCCCGCAGATCGTCGCCTCGCGAGGGCCTCTGCCAGTCGGCACCCGTCTCGCGCCGGAAATCGCGCACAGCGTCGTTGACGGTGGGGTGGAACCGGTCGGCCGGGATGGGATGCCGGAGCCCGAACCGGTCGACCTTGGCCCGCACACGGTCCTTGAGCTCGGCGAGGTGCAGCTCGATGCCCGCCTCGTCGAGGTCGAGCACGAGGTCCTCGAGCATGTCGGCCGCCGAGGTGTCGACGTCGGTCATCGGTTCGGCCGCGACGACGATCCACTGCGGCTTCGGTTCCGCGGCAGCCAGGCGCAGGACGTCGTGCCGGAAGGTGCCGGCGTTGGCGAAGATCAGCGGTGCGTCGAAGCGGTAGACCGTGCAGCCCGGGACGATCGCGGCATCGGGGTACATCGTGCGGTCGTGCAGCCCCGGCACACCCTCGGCCCGGCCGAGCGTCGTCGTGTAGGGCCGCCACAGGCGCGCGAACACGGTCCCGACGGAGACGACGATCGCGATGACGATGCCGGGCAGCACTCCGAGCAGCGTGACGCCGAGGAACGCCGCGAGGAACACCACGAAGTCGCCACGGCTCTGCTTGCGCAGCCGCCGTGTCGCGGGGACGTCGGTGAGCGAGAGGGCCGCGGCGACGACGATCGCGGCGAGCGTCGGTTGCGGCAGCGGTGCGAGGAGGGAGGGGAACGCCACCAGCATCAGCGCGATGAGGAGCGCACCGACCAGCCCGGTCACCTGAGTCTTCGCCCCGGCGCTCTCCGCCACAGCGGTGCGCGAGGCGCTCGTGCTCACGGGAAACCCCTGGAAGAGGCCCGCGCCGATGTTGGCCACGCCGATCCCGATCATCTCGCGGTTCCCGTCGACCTCCTCGTCGGTGCGCTCGGCGAACGACGTCGAGGTGGAGATCGTGTCGGCGAGGGCCACCAGCGCGATGCCCACCGCGCCCACAGTGATCACCGACAGGTCCTGCAGCGCGAGGACAGGCACGTGGAACGACGGCAGGCCCTCGGGGAGGGTGCCGATGACCGAGACCCCACGAGCCTCCAGGCCGGCCGCGACGCTGACGACCATCGCCACCACGACGGCGACGAGCACGTTGGGCAGCGTCGGCAGGAAGCGGTCGAGCACGAGGATCACGATCAGCGAGAGCACACCGATGGCGGCCGCCGGCAGGAGCACCTCGCCGCCCGCGATCCCTCGAGCCGTCGCGGCCACGTCGCCCAGGAACGAGTCGGAGTCGACCGAGAAGCCGAGCAGCTTCGGCAGCTGCCCGACGAGGATCGTGACGGCGAGACCGGTCAGGTAGCCGAGGATCGTCGGCTTGGACAGGAGGTCGGCGACGTAGCCGAGCTTCCCGAGGCCGGCGGCCAGCATGAGCAGTCCGGTGGCGACGGCCAGCGCTGAGGCCAGCAGCACCGCGCGGACGGGATCGCCCTGAGCCCCGAGCAGCGGCAGGATCGTCGCCGCGATCATCGGGCCGAGTGCCGAGTCGGGACCGAGCACGAGGATCCGCGACGGCCCGACGAGCGCGTAGGCGACCAGGCACAGGATCGACGTGTAGAGACCGGTCACAGGCGGCAGGCCCGCCAGCTCGGCGTACGCCATCCCCTGCGGCACGAGGAGTGCCGACAGCACCAGGCCCGCGACGACGTCGCGGCCCAGCCACGGCCGCCGGTAGCCGCGCAGCGACGGCAGCAGCAGCCTCGTCGACGTGCTCCCGGTGCTCACGGGGTGCATTCCAGCAGAACGTCGGTGGGCGACGCCGGGGATCAGGCAGGCGCGACGACCGTGCCGGTCGCGGTGGTGACGACGATCGGCTCGACGAGCACGTCGGCGGCCGACGCCGAGCGCTCCGGCGCCGCCCGGCACACCACGCGGGCCTCGAACGACATGCCGCGCGACCGGGTGCCGACGCGCGTGACCGTCGCTGTCGCCTCGAGCACGTCGCCGCCCATGACCGGCGCCCGGAACGCGACGTCGTCGTAACCGGCGAACAGCCCCTCGTCCCCGTCGGTGCGGATCATGAGCTCGGTGGCGACGTCGCCGAACATCGCCAGGACATAGGCGCCGTCGACGAGGTTGCCGCCGTAGTGCGCGTGCGAGTAGGGCACGTAGCGCCGGTGGGTGACCGACATGCCGAGGCGGTGGTCGGCGTTCACGAGGCCTTCTTCCGGGTCGAGGGTGCGGGGACGAGCGCGGAGCAGAGGTAGGACGCGACCTCGCCAGGGGTGGTGCCGCGGCCGAAGATGCGGTCCACACCGAGCTCCGATGTCGCGAGCTCGTCGAAGCGCGGACCGCCGACGACGAGAAGCGGTCGCCTGTCGGCGGGGAACGCCTCGCGGAAGGCCGCGCTCATCTCCTTGGTGTTGTGCAGGTGCGCGTCGCGCTGGGTGACGACCTGCGACACGAGGACGGCATCGGCCTTGTGGGCGCGGGCCTGCTCGACGAGGTCGGGGACCGAGACCTGCGCACCGAGGTTCACGACGGTGATCTCGGAGTAGTACTCGAGCCCCTTCTCCCCCGCGAACCCCTTGATGTTGAGGATCGCGTCGATGCCGACCGTGTGCGCATCGGTGCCGATGCACGCGCCCACCACCACGAGAGGACGACGCAGCCCCTTCTTGATGGCCGCGTTGACCTCCTTCGGCGACAGCAGCGGGTAGTCGCGCTCCACCACCGTGACGTCGCGGACGTCGACGAGGTGGCTCACCGGGCCGTACACGACGAAGAAGGTGAAGTCCGGACCCATCGCCTTGGCGTGCACCACCATCGCCGGGTCCATGCCCATCTTGTTCGCGAGCAGCTGCGCCGCGCCCTCGGCCCGCTTGTCGTGCGGCAGCGGCAGGGTGAACGACATCTGCACCATGCCGTCGCCCGTCGCGTCGCCGTACGGGCGCACGATGCTCGTGCGCTTCGTGCTCGTCGTGCTCGTCATGCTCGTCGTGCTCTTCGTGCTCTGGGCGGAGCGTGCGCTCACCGGGAGGCTCCTTCCTCGAGCAGGTCGGTCGCGGGGTTGAGGTAGCCCGGCGCCTTGCGCACCACGCCGTCGAGACCTCGGCCGGCGTCGGCGGGGCGCTTCATCAGGCCGAAGGTGCCGTCGGCGATGGCGTTGAGCAGCGTGTCGTCGACGATGTCGTCGAGCAGCTCGACGGCCTCGGCGAGCACCTGGCGCGCGCGCTGCGCGATGAAGCCGTCGGGAGACGGGCAGAAGTCCTCGCGCAGGTTGCCGGCGGCGTTGAAGACGTACCGCACGTTCTGCAGGGCGAGGTCGCGGTCGGAGAGCCACGGCGTGACGACCGCCTCGGTCATCATGCCCACCAGCAGGATCCCCTGCCCGGTCAGCGCTCCTGCGAGGTTGAAGAAGCCGTCGAGCAGGTAGCCGCGGAAGACGTCGCCCGTCATGTGCTTGGTCGGCGGCATCCACTTGAGCGGAGCCTCGGGGAACAGCGCCCGCGCGAGCATCGCGTGCGCGAGCTCGAGGCGGAACGAGTCGGGGATCTCGGGATTGATCTCGAAGGCGTGGCCGAGACCCAGCTGCCAGTCGGCGAGCCCGGCCTCCTTGGCGAAGTACTCGTTGAGCAGCTGGCTCACCGTCACGGTGTGCGCGGCGTCGACGGCGTCGGCGGTGGTGAGGTAGTTGTCCTCGCCGGTGTTGATGACGATGCCGGCACGCGCGTGGATCTGGCGGCTGAAGCGCTGGTCGACGAACGTGCGGATCGGGTTGATGTCGCGGAAGAGGATCCCGTACATCGAGTCGTTGAGCATCATGTCGAGCCGCTCGAGCCCTGCGAGAGAGGCGATCTCGGGCATGCACAGCCCGCTCGCGTAGTTCGTGAGCCGGACGTATCGACCGAGCTCCTTGCTCGTCTCGTCGAGCGCGGCCCGCATGAGCCGGAAGTTCGCCTGGGTGGCGTATGTCCCGGCGTACCCCTCACGGGTGGGTCCCTCCGGGACGTAGTCGAGGAGCGACTGGCCGGTGGAGCGGATGACGGCGATGACGTCGGCGCCCTCGCGCGCCGCCGCCTGCGCCTGCGGCATGTCCTCGTAGATGTCACCGGTGGCGACGATGAGGTAGATCCACGGGGCTGGCGGGTCGCCGTACTTGCGGATGAGCCTGTCGCGGGCGACACGCTGAGCGTCGATACGGCGGATGCCGCCGGCGACCGCAGCACGCGCAGCCCTCGCCGCCCGCGCCGCGTCCTTGCCCTCGGGCACGCGCAGCTGCACCGAGCCGGCCGCCGCCTTCTGCGCGACGGTGGTGAGGTCGTCTCCGGTGCGCAGCATCGCGTCCCACACCGGGAGCGAGACGCCGTGCTCGAGGCCGACGTCGTCGCGGACGACGTCGACGAGCCGGTTCACCCACGGGATGCCCTCGACGTCGGCACCCTCGAGGCCGGCGAGGCGCAGCACGGCGCGCTCGACCGAGACGGTCGTGTGCTTCTTGGCGATCGACACGACCGGGGCGCCGGCCTTGCGCGCGAGGCTGCGCGCGCGGCGGATGGTCGCCGGGTCGAGGTCGAGCATCGTCCGGGGGTCCTGCCCCGGGGGCGAGTAGGTGCTCACAGGTGTCCCTCCGATGCCAGGCGCTCGGTGAACAGCGTGCGCACGCCCTCGTCGCTGCGCAGCAGCTCGAAGGCGAGATCGGCGTGGCCGGGCGTGAAACCGTTGCCGATCAGCATGGTCACGTCGGCCGCGAGGCCCTCCGCTCCGAGCGCTGCCGTGGCGAACGACGTCGCCATCGAGAAGAAGATGATGGTGCCGCCGTCGTCGCACGACAGGATCGCGCCGTGCTCGCACCCGGGCACGTCGACGCACACCACCACGATGTCGGCGTTGACGCCGAGCGCGTCGCGGATCGCGTCGGCCAGGGCGACGGGGTCGCGGGCGTCGGCGATCGCGATCTCGTCGGCGATGCCGGTGCGCTCGAGCAGGTCCGCCTCCCGCTTGACGGGCACGACGCCGACGGTGCGCGCAGCCTTCGCCCGGCGGGCTGCGGCGAGCGAGAGGCTTCCGCTCTTCCCCGCGCCGCCGATCACCGCCACCGTCGGGGCGTGCCCGGACTCGACGTACCTGCGGACCACGCGGGAGGTCAGCGCCGGTGCGCCGCAGACGTCCATCACGGCCATCGCGAGCGGGCCGGGCAGGTCGTCGGGCACCTTCGCCACGATCGTGCGGTCGAACAGGATGGCGTGGCCCTCGCACGGCACCTGCTCCGAGCGGCCGTCCCAGCGCTGCAGCCCGTCGGTGATGGCGAGCGGCGTCAGGGTGAGCGACACGAGCGTGGTGATCTGGTCGCCGACCTCGAGCTCGTGGTGGTGGGAGTCGGGGCCCAGGGCGTCGACGACGCCGACGAGCATGCCGCCAGAACCGGTGACGGGGTTGTGCATCTTGCCGCGGGTGCTGATGATCTCGAGCACCTCGGCGCGGACGGCGTCGCCGTCGCCTCCGTGCTTGTCGATGAGCTGACGGAAGCTCGCGGCGTCGAGGTTGAGCCGCTGCACGCGGACGCGGACCTCGCCCGGCTGCAGCTCCGGCGAGGCGTCGAGCTTCCAGGCGGCCTGCGGCAGCACGCCGCGCGGCTCGAGGACCCGGTGCAGGCCCACGGGGCTCGCCGGTGTGGTCGTGGTCACGCTGACAGATCCTCCTCCGCCCGCCGAGGGCGCGCCGGAACTTGCTCACGAGCGGCGCCGTTGGCGCAGCCCTTCCGTCGTTTGTCAACACCGGACGGAAATCGTCCGGTGCAATGGTGCCAGATCGGGAGGATATCCCGTATCCTTTCCCGAACGCGCAGCGCCGCGCGTCCCGTCGCACCCGGAGGAACCCGTGACCGAGACCCTCGAGGCCGCCGTCGAGGCAGCTGACGGCCGCGCCCTTCCCCAGCCGTACTCCTACCGACGCCGCGAGGTCGTGGAGCCCGACTGGCGCCGCTTCCCCGGCTGGGCGGAGGTCACCGACGAGGAGTGGCGCTCCGCGCAGTGGCAGCGTTCGCACTGCGTGAAGAACGTGGCGCAGCTGCGCGGCGTGCTCGGCGACCTCGTCGCCGACACCTTCTACGCCGACCTCGAGGCCGACATCGCGCAGGCCGCGACCATGTCGATGCTCGTGCCGCCGCAGATGATCAACACGATGGCGCCCGAGGCGTCGCCGGCCGGACCCGGCTCGCTCACCGACGCGTTCTACGCCGACCCGGTCCGTCGCTACATGCTGCCGGTGCTGTCGGACCGGCGTACCGACTGGACGTCGCACCCCCACGCGACCCGCGACTCGCTGCACGAGCACGAGATGTGGGCGGTGGAGGGTCTCACGCACCGCTACCCGACCAAGGTGCTGGCCGAGCTGCTGCCGACCTGCCCGCAGTACTGCGGGCACTGCACCCGCATGGACCTCGTGGGCAACAGCACGCCCCAGGTGGAGAAGCTGAAGTTCGTCGCCAAGCCCGACGTGCGGCTCGAGGAGATGCTCGACTACCTGCGCCGCTCCCCCGGTGTGCGCGACGTCGTGGTGTCCGGCGGCGACGTCGCCAACCTGCCGTGGAACCGCCTCGAGTCCTTCGTCGACGCTCTGCTCGAGATCGAGAACATCCGCGACATCCGGCTGGCGTCCAAGGCGTTCGCCGCCCTGCCCCAGCACTGGTTGCAGGACGACGTCCGCGCCGGCATGGAGCGGGTCGCCACCACCGCGCGCTCGCGCGGCGTGGGCCTCGCGATCCACACCCACGTGAACAGCCACCAGACCGTCACGCCGCTCGTCACCGAGGTGACCCGAGCGATGCTCGAGGCCGGGGTGCGCGACGTACGCAACCAGGGTGTGCTGATGCGTGGCGTGAACGACTCCGTCGACAAGCTGCTCGACCTGTGCTTCGGGCTGCTCGATGGCGCCGGGATCATGCCGTACTACTTCTACATGTGCGACATGATCCCCAACGCCGAGCACTGGCGGCTCGCGGTGTGGGAAGCGCAGGCGCTGCAGCACGGGATCATGGGCTACCTGCCGGGGTTCGCGACCCCGCGCATCGTGTGCGACGTGCCGTACGTCGGCAAGCGCTGGGTGCACCAGGTCCACGAGTACGACCGCGAGCGCGGAATCACGTACTGGACCAAGAACTACCGGACCGGCATCGAGACCGAGGACGCCGCCGCGCTCGAGCGCACCTACGAGTACTACGACCCGATCCACACCCTGCCCGCCGAGGGCCAGACGTGGTGGCACCAGCACGGCGCCGACAGCGTCGCCGCCGCCGAGGCCAGCCACGGCGTCCACTCCTGACCCGACTCCGCAGCGCACCCCCGTCGTAGTTCCCCAAACATGATCATGTTCGGGGAACTACGACGGCTCATGCGGGCAGCAGTTCCGCACGGAGCTCCCGCAGCCTCGTGAGGACCGCCGCCTGGCGGTGCAGGACGTCCTCGGCGAGGAATCGCACGACCACGTGGCCCGCAGAGACCAACGCGGCGTCCTTGACCGCGTCGACCAGACGCACGGACTCCTGCTCGTGGTGAGGTCCGTCGACCTCCACGACGAGGAAGCGACCGTCACCGAGCGGCACCGCCAGATCCACCCGGCGGGTGCCGAGCGGCGTCATGATCTCCCACTGACGGACGGGCTCGGGGAAGCCGGCCTGGACCACGAGCTCGGCAGCCACCGACTCCGAGCGCGATTCCGCACCGGCCTCCGCCGCGACCAACGCGGCTGCGATCGCGACCTTCTGCGAGACCTTCACGAACCGGCCCAGGCAGCGATCGATCTCCTCGACCGAGGCGAGTCCTTGCTGGATCACCGCGTGGACGAGGCCCGCGGCGGAGTTCGTGGATCGCATCCACCGTGCCCCGTCCAGCGCCGCTCGCGCTGGTGAGGTGATCCTGAGGCCGTCCGTCACCACGAGGTCCTGCGACGAGATCCGATGACTGCGGTGCACCACCACGCCGGGCATCGGGCTCACGTGCGTTCCCGCCGGTACCAGGAGATGGATGAGTGGGTCGTACCAGCTCTCGAGGCCGGCCCACTCCAGGGACGTGCTCCCACCCAGATGGGCGCGGAACCCTGCATGCAGGACGGCTGCCCGGCACGTCTGCCGGCGCGTGAGCACCTCGGCGGTCGTCGCGACGACCTTGCTGCCGAACACCTGCCAGCGGCCCGCCGCGACCTCGCGCCGGACCACGTGATGCGTGATCCCGAGATCGAGGAGCTGTCGCCGAGACACTATCTCCTCCTGAACGCCTCGCAGCGTGGTGAGCGCGTTCAGATCCCGGTGGGCTGCGGTTCGCGGTGACATGACGCGCACAGTGGGGCCCGTGGCCGTCGGTGAGGGGCCCCCGACGACCGGCGCTGTGGAGGAGCAGTCGTCGTCCACGTCGGCAGTTCCCCAAACATGATCATGTTTGGGGAACTACGACGGGGGTCAGACGGCGGGGGGGCGGTTCTCGTACGGCGTGGAGAGCACGACGCTGGTGCGGGTCGAGACGTTGGCCGCGGCGCGGATCTCGGCGAGCAGGTGCTCGAGGTCGGCGGGGCTGGCGACGCGGGCCTTGAGGACGTAGGACTCCTCGCCGGCGACGGAGTAGCAGGCCTCGATCGCGGCGATCGGCTCCAGGCGTGCCGGGGCGTCGTCGGGGGCGGCCGGGTCGATCGGCTTGATGGAGATCAGCGCGGTGAGCGGCAGCCCGAGGGCGTCGTGGTCGACCGCGATCGTGTAACCCTTGATGACGCCGCGCTGCTCGAGGCGGCGTACCCGCTGGTGCACGGCGGACGTCGACAGCCCGGTCGCCTTCCCGAGGTCGGTGTAGGACATCCGGCCGTCGCCCGCGAGCAGCCGGACGATCGCGCGGTCGAGATCCTCCACGGCGCACATCCCCTCTCCGGCACGGCCGGTTCGCCGGACAACCTATCGCCCACGGGTACGCCGAGGCCGCCCAGCGCCACCAGCGGCGCCGCGCCGCCGCTCGCCGACGATCAGGGCGGGAGCGACGGCCCGCACCCGACCGGGAGCAGCCGACGGACGGCATCGGGTGGACCAGCCGGGCCGGCGCGGTGGCCGCTCGGAGCGCGCCGCTCGTCAGGAGGTGAGGGCGCGGCCGATGACCATGCGCTGGACCTGGTTGGTGCCCTCGACGATCTGGAGCACCTTGGCCTCGCGCATGTAGCGCTCGACCGGGAAGTCCTCGACGTACCCGTAGCCGCCGAACACCTGGACGGCGTCCGTGGTCACCTTCATCGCGGCATCGGTCGCGAACAGCTTGGCCTTCGCCGCCTCCACGCCGAAGGGCAGCCCACGGTCCTTGCGCCTCGCCGCCTCGAGGTAGAGCGCCCGGGCGGCCGACACCGACGTCGCCATGTCGGCGAGCAGGAACGAGAGTCCCTGGAACTCCGCGATCGGTCGGCCGAACTGGCGGCGCTCCTTCGCGTACGCCGTGGCCGCGTCGAGCGCGGCCTGCGCCAGGCCGACGGCGCACGCAGCGATGCCGAGGCGGCCGGAGTCGAGCGCGGCGAGGGCGATCCTGAACCCCTGTCCCTCCGCCCCGATGAGGCGGTCGTCGGGCACGCGCGCGCCGTCGAGCAGCACCTGCGCCGTGCGCGAGGCCTTCGCGCCCATCTTCCGTTCGGGCGGGGCGCTCGACAGCCCGGTCGTCGACGCGTCGGCGAGCAGGCAGGAGATCCCCCGCGCGCCGTCGTCGGAGGTGCGGACCATGAGGTTGTAGAAGTCCGCGACGCCGCCGTGGGTGATCCACGCCTTCGTCCCGGTGACGACGTAGACGTCGCCGTCGTGCACCGCCCGCGTCTGCAGAGCGGCGGCGTCGGAACCCGACTGCGGCTCCGAGAGGCAGTACGCCCCGAGCAGCTCGCCGCCGAGCATGTCGGGCAACCACCGCGCCCGCTGCTCGTCGGTGCCGAACTCGGCGACCGGGAAGCACGCGAGCGAGTGGACCGACACCGACACGCCCATCGACAGCCAGGTGCCGGCGATCTCCTCGAGCGCCTGGAGGTAGACCTCGTAGGGCTGACCGCCGCCGCCGGCCTCCTCGGGGTAGGGCAGCGACAGCAGCCCCGCGCGCCCGAGCACACGGAGCTCGTCGCGGAAGAAGCGCCCCTCGCTCTCGTACGTCGCCACCTTGGGCGCGAGCTCGGAGTCGCAGATCTCGCGAACGAGCTCGAGCAGCGACACGGCCTCGTCGGTCGGGAGCATCCGCTCCGACGGCTGCAGCGACAGCGCCATCAGACCACCACCAGCTCGCGGGGCTGCAGGTTGAGCCGCTCCCCCTCGGTCTCGCCGCACACGACGATGTCCTCGATGCGCGCACCGTGCCGACCCGGCAGGTAGATGCCGGGTTCGATCGAGAACGCCATCCCCGGTTCGAGCGGCTCGGCGTTGCCGCTGACGATGTAGGGCTCCTCGTGGGTCTCGAGTCCGATGCCGTGCCCGGTGCGGTGCACGAAGCGCTCGCCGTACCCGGCCCCGGCGATCACGTCGCGGGCAGCAGCGTCGACGCTCTCGGCGGTGACGCCCGGACGCACGTGCGCGCAGGCGGCGAGCTGCGCCTCGAGCAGTACGGCGTAGTAGTCGGCGAACTCCGCCGGCGGCTGCCCCACGGAGTAGGTGCGGGTCTCGTCCGAGCAGTAGCCGTCGGGCATCGTCCCGCCGATGTCGACGACGACCGGGTCGCCCGCCTCGATCACGCGGTCGGACAGCTCGTGGTGCGGGCTCGCGCCGTTCGGGCCGCTCGCGACGATGACGAAGTCGACCCGCACGTGCCCCTCGGCGACGATCGCGTCGGCGATGTCGCGTCCGACCTCGCGCTCGGTGCGCCCGGCCCGCAGCCACTCCGGCACGCGCGCGTGGACGCGGTCGATCGCAGCTCCGGCCCGGCGCAGCGCCTCCACCTCCTCGGGCGACTTCCGGATCCGCAGCTCACGCAGCACGGCACCGGCGAGCAGCTGCTCGCTGCCGGGCATCGCGGCCCGCAGCCGCAGCACCTTCTCCGCCCACATGTGGTTGTCGAGCGCCACCCGCGAGTGCTCCGGCAGCAGCGACGCGACCAGCGCGTAGGGGTCGTCGGTCTCCCCCCAGGTCAGCACGTCGATCCCGAGCTCGGCGATCGGGCTGGCCAACGCGGCCGGCTTCTCCAGGCCCGGCACGACGATCCGCGAGTCGCCCTCGGCCGGTACGACGAGGCAGGTCAGCCGCTCGAGCGGGATCGCGTCGTAGCCGACCAGGTAGCGCAGGTCGGGGCCGGGGGTGATCAGCAGCGCGTCGACCTCGGTCGCGCGGGCGGCTCGGCGGGCCCGCTCGAGGCGGGCGGCGAGGTCGGCAGCAGGTGGATGGGTGCTCACGACGGCGACCCTACGCCGACACGGGGCGGCTGACAGACTGCCCCGCATGTGGGTCACCGACGACGGCGTGCAGCACGTGATCTCGCTCCCCGACCCGGCCGAGGTGCTGACGCCGCAGGCGCTCGGATCGTTCGCGCGACTGGTGGCCGACCGCGGAGCCGAGCGCCTGGGGCTCGACCTCGACGACCGGCTGCTCGCCCTCTCCGACACCGGGTTCGAGCCCGACCCCGACGGACTGTTCACCGAGCGCGCCCCCGCCGTCGGCCTCCTCGACGGCGACCTCTCGACCCTCTCCGGCCTCGACGCGGCGCTCGCGGCGCTCGACCCGCGGTGGCAGGTCGACGTCCTCGTCGCCCTGCACGACCTCGTCGCCGGGCTCGACGGCTGACGGTCTCGCTGCCGGAGCGGCACGGGTACGGTGCTCCGGTGGCCGACTCGCTCATGCTGCTCGACTCCGCGTCGCTCTACTTCCGCGCGTTCTACGGGATGAAGGACACCGTGGTCGCCCCCGACGGCACGCCGGTGAACGCCGTCCGCGGCTTCCTGGACTCCATCGCGCGCCTGATCACCGACCACGGCCCGACCCGGCTGGTGTGCTGCTGGGACGACGACTGGCGCCCGGAGTTCCGGGTGGCGGCGATCCCGTCGTACAAGGCGCACCGCGTGGCCGACCTCGACGCCAACGCCGAGGAGGTGCCCGACGAGCTCTCGCCCCAGGTGCCGGTGATCGCCGACGTGCTCGCCGCATTCGGTCTCGCGCGCATCGGCGCTGCGGGCTACGAGGCCGACGACGTGATCGGCACGCTCGCCACGCGGGCGGAGGTCCCCGTCGACGTCGTCACCGGCGACCGCGACCTGTTCCAGCTCGTCGACGACGCCCGGCGCGTGCGCATCCTCTACACCGCCAAGGGCGGGGTGGCTCGGCCCGAGATCGTCACCGAGGCGTTCGTGACGGAGAGGTACGGCATCCCGGGCACGTCGTACGCCGACTTCGCGGCCCTGCGCGGCGACCCGTCCGACGGGCTGCCGGGCGTGCCCGGGATCGGCGAGAAGACGGCTGCCGCGCTCATCTCCACGTACGGAACCCTGGACGCCGTCATCGCGGCCGCACGGTCGGGCGACGCCGGCGCGCGGGCAACCGTGCACGGCAAGGTGCTCGCCGCGCTGGACTACCTCGCCGTCGCGCCGCTCGTGGTGGGTGTCGCGCGCGACTGCCCGGTGCCCGACCACGACGATCGGCTTCCGACGGCACCGGCCGACCCCGAGACGCTCGAGGAGCTCACCGAGCGGTGGAACCTCGGGTCGTCGGTCGCGCGCCTGCGCGCTGCCCTCGCCGCGTCGGGCTGATCAGATCGAGGCCAGGATGCACGTCCGCGCGTAGTCCTTCGCCGACGCGAGGTCGGGCGCCCACAGGATCATCACCCTGTCCTGGACGGTCCACGCCACGACCGCGTGCCCGGACCCGGGTGCGGTCTCGACCACCTCGATGGCTTTGCCGCCGATCCGTTGCGAGGTCGGCGCCGCGCCGGAGAACGTGTACGCCATCATCGGCGGGAACCGGCTGTAGTCGGACGGAGGAACGTCCTGGGCGAACCGGTAGACCTGCAGACCGCCCACGGTGCGGCCGCCGACCACCATGTCGCGCGAGATCCCGCCCGCGAACGCGGAGAGCGTCGTCCCGACGTGCGTGCGCGAGAGCGCCTGCCGGGCAGCGGCCGAGTCGAGGTACTCGACTCCGGAGACGACCGGCAGCACAGACTCGGGCAGCGTCGGGAGGGCCGCGACCGAGGACGTCGTGGAGCTCGACGTGGGCAGGGGCGCATCACCGGCGGCGCCGCACGCGGTGAGCGCGAGTCCCGCCAAGGCGACCGCCGCGCCCGCCGTGACGAGCCGGCTCGGGGCGGACACCGGGACTCCCTTCCAGAGTGCCTGGGCCCACCGTACGCCGCGCTCCGCACCGACTCCCGCCGGCGGAGGAAGGCAAGCCTCGCCGAAACCGCCTGTGCCGCTTACGTTTGCCAGGATCCCGCACACCGGACATCGCCGCGACTCTGCGCAGCAGCAGTCCTACGGTCGGCTCGTCGGACCATGCATCTTGGGGGGTTCTCATGCACAGGATCGGCACCATCACCCGCGTCGTCGCCGCCCTCGGGGGCGCGGCTCTCGCGACCTCGCTCGCCATCAGCCCGGCGGCGGCGCATCACGCCCCGGCAGCTGTCTCCGTCGGTGTCCAGACCTACAACATGGACTTCGGCGGCGACCTCTCGCATCTGTTCGACCCGACGCTCGACCTGGTCACGGCCACCAGCCTGGTGTGGGCCGAGACGGTCGCGAGCGACATCCCGACCCGTGCACGAGGGGTCGCGCGGTCGCTGGCCCGGCTCCAGCCTGAGCTGGTCGGGCTGCAGGAGGTCTCCACCTGGCGGACCGCGCCGACGAACGACGGCCGAACACCGTCCGGGCCCTTCGTCACGGACTACGACTCGCTGCACTCGCTCCTCGCGGCGTTGAAGGACCTCGGCACGCCGTACAAGGCCATCGTCGTGGGCACGACGTTCACCAACGCGGCCTTCCCGCTGCCTGCCATGACGTCGAACGGACTCCGGCTGGTCGAGTTCACGGACTACAACGTGATCCTCGTCCGGCAGCGGTCGATGGGGCACCTCCGCCTGTCGAACGCCTCGTCGCACACCTACCAGGCCTACCTGCCACTGGCCATCGCCGGCATGGAGGTCCGGGTCACGCGCGGCTGGGCTCAGGTCGACGTCGCGCTGCACGGCCGGACCTTCCGGTTCGTCGACACGCACCTCGAGGCCTGGGGACCGCCGCCGTTCCAGGCGCACCCGCGCAACGAACAGGCGACCGAGCTCGTCCAGCGGATGTCCGGCGCGGGCATGCCGGTCGTCATCGTCGGGGATATCAACGCCCGTCCCGACATGTGCACGGACATCCCGCGCACCGATCCCTGGGACGAGTACTGGGACGACAACGTGGAGGCATACTCGATCATCCGCGCAGCCGGCTACACCGAGGCCTGGTACGCCGTCCACCCCGACGACCCGTGCGCGGCGCGCTCGTGGACGTCGGGACACCGCATCCTCGACGACCCGACCAACCGGCTGACGCACCGCATCGACGATGTGTTCACCTCGACGGGCGCGAAGACCGGCGCCGTCGCGGTCGTCGACACGCGTCCGCGGTCGATGTACGGAGGGCTCTGGCCGTCCGACCACGCCAGCACCTGGGCGCTCGTGCGCGTCCACTGATCGACGACCTGCCGCCGCCGGGCCTGCCTCCGACCGGGCCCGGCGGTGCGTCGTCTCAGACCGACGAGAACGACACGACGCCGCGCTTGACCGCGTCGACCGCCTGCTTGGCCGTGCGCGCCAGCTGCGTGCCCTCGGGCGTCACCGACGAGCCCGCGGCGTCGGCGATCTGCCCGAGGAGGTCGGCGAGCTGCTTGCACCACCGCACGAAGTCGCCGGCGGTGAGCTCGCCGTCGCGCAGCACCGACTCGAGGCGCGCTCCGTCGGCCCAGCGGTACGCCGCCCACGCGAAGCCGAGGTCGGGCTCGCGGAGGAACTGCAGGCGCTCCTGGGCCTCGAGCTGCGAGAGCTCGCCCCACAACCGCACGGTCGACCCCAGCACGTCCTTGCAGCGCCCGGGCGGGATGCGCGGCGGCACG
>JAKOVT010000193.1 GCA_029781935.1 Actinomycetes bacterium
TTCGACGACGACATCGTCGGTAGAAGACGCCGGCTGACTTCTCGGAGACCGCAGTCTCGTGCGTCATGCCGTGGACGAGCTGCTCCCGTCTCGCATGGGTATGGCGAAGATCCAGCCGGCGTTGTGGACAGAGGCCATGACGTCGAGCCACCGACGGATCGCTTCCTGCATCGCGACCGCCGCCGTCACAGGCGGCTCGAGGTCGAGGACGTCGAGCATCCGGCTGAGCGCGCGGTCGAGGGCCGTCGGGTCGGCCCAGCCGAGTTCGGCGAAGTCGGGGTCGGGGACGCCGTGGATGGTGCTTACGCGCTCGGCGACCCACAGGCGGACGGCTTCCTCGATGGCGTCCCAGACAGTGAGCCCGTGGCGGTCGCCGCGGCGCAGGAAGTCCACTGCCGCCACCAGCTCGAGGAGCCAGGTGCCGCCGAGGTTCAGATCTTCGATGTAGGGACCGTCGGGCTTCTCGAAGTAGTCGGCCCAGCCGGTGTCGGTGTTCATGGGGTGATCTCCAGATTCGGTGCGCGGTCGGGGAGTTCAGGTTCGGGGAGTGAGGCGAGCAGGTCGTTGCCGTCTGCGATGGTGTGGTCGGCTGCGGGCAGGTTGTCGAGGAGGGAGTCGGGCTCGACGCCTGGGGTTGAGGTGGGTTCGGGCAGGCAGTCGAGGAGCATCGCTGCGTTGGAGTCGCGGGCAGCGGGCGCGGGTCGTGGTGGCGTGTGCGACGCGATGAGCGCGTCGCGGTCGCGGCTGAGCGGTCGAGCAGCGCGGAGTTCGCTGATCTCGGCAGCGTCGAGCGGGTCGGTCGCCTGCAGCGCCTCGATGACGGCCTCGTTGTTGAGCCCGAGCGCCGAACGGGCGATCTGGGTTGTCAGCGAGGTGTCGCCGTCGCATCGGTGGAGGAGGACGGGCACCGCAATGGACGGGGGAGCCCCGGCGTCGCCGAGCGCGACGGCCGTCTCGTGCGGCGACAGGCCGTAGGCCTCGGTGGTGAGTGCGACGGCGTCGGGCGGCATCCCTCGCCGGACTGCGACGCAAACGCCGAGGGTCGGATCGTCGATTCCGGCGCTGATCGCTGCAGCGAAGCATTCGGGGTTCGGGGCGTAGGTGGCGAGGAACCCGGCGATGTCATGGGGATGGTGGCCCGTGACGCCGAGCGTGCCGCCTGCCAGGTCCCAAAGGTGGGGCTCGGCGGGCAGGTGTTCGATGATCTGGGTCGGCCGGGCGCGGACGATCTCTGCCGCCTCGCACCCGGCGGTCCGCATGTCGATCGCCGATGCGCCGACGAGCTCTGCGGCGGTCACGTTGTCGGTGCCCCATCGCTCGCGAAGGACCTCGATTCCCGTCGCGGGGGAGAGGCCAAGGAGTGGAAGGACCGGAGCAACCTCGGTGGTGCCGATCCCTTCGGCGCGGAGCACAGCCACGGTCGTTGCCGAGGTGACACCGGCATCTCCGAGCAGGCCGACCAGCTCGGTGGTCGAGGGGTCGGACACGAGAGCTGCGCGCTCTGGGCCGTCGAGCCTCGTCGACAGGATCGTCACCAATGCGTCGCGCGTGTAGTCGGGGGAGTCGGCGAGGCGAGCAACTGACGCGTCGAAGTCGACACGGCTTCCGGTGTGCAAATCGCGTGCGGCCCGGCGGCCGGCGAGGACGGCGACGGACATCGCCTCGTCGCGGGTCGCGACCGGGTCGGCGACGGGCTCGATCATCGCCGAGCGCCCGGCTTGCACGCACGGCATCCACGAGTCGCCGAGTGGCATGACGTACGCGGTGACCTCCCGACCGAGCGAGCGTCGTCGCGTGAGGTCGGAGGCGCTTCCCGGCACGGGCTCCCAGCCACGCTGCCCGTCGGCGGGATCCGCAGCGGGTTCTGGCGTCTGGATGGCTGCTGGACGCGCCGTCTCCAGTTGCGGGTACCTCGAACGCATCGCCCCTACGGCGGCCCGTTGCGCGTCTTCGATCGTGTTGGCGTCGCCGCCGGCGAGCACCCCGGCACCGAGGCGGGCGCGGGTGTCCTCGAGCCTCCAGATGGCCTCGTCTCCGCGTTCGGCGACGACGAGGTACGCCGTGGTGTTGAGACGGAGGTATGCACCGCGCCCAAAGGCGTCTTCGCCGCGGGCCGCCCATTCGGTCGCGGTGTACGGGCCGACCTCGACCCATTCGCCGACCGGGAGCTGTGCGAGCGACGCTCGTGGCAGTCGGTTCTTTCGGCCGGCAGGGACCACGCGGTCGTCGTCGATGACCATGCGCGGGAGCGGGGACTCCAGGAGGTCCACGCCGAGTCGCTTGCCGAGACCTGCCGTCAGACGTCGCGCCGGATCGAGGACGTCGAGGGCGAGCTCCCACCGCTCGCGGGGCGGGTACAGGGACGGGTCGAACGGGGGGAGCGGGTTGGCGGCCGGCTGGATGCGCTGAAGGACGAGCGATGCCGCCTGCGAGGCGAGCGCCTCATCGAGGGCGGGGCGTTGTGCGTTGCGCGGGAGCCGGCTCGCGGCTTGGGCGAGCGCCATGGCTGGGTCGTCGACGTGGGGGAGTCGCCCGCGGACCATCGGCTTGGCGACCGCCTCGATGCTCGCGAGGAGCTTCGCCCGCGGATCGGATCCGAGGACGTGTTCCGGCAGTGGCGGGCGTTCGAGCCGGTCGACGGCGGGGCGTCGGACGAGCTGTTCCAGACAGAAGACCGATCGCCACTCCCAGCCCGCTACCGCGGATTGCGTGGGTCGGGCCCGTCCCACGTGCGGGTCGGGTTCGAGCGCGCCGGTGGTGACGGGCACCCTGACGGGGAGGCCGTGCTCGCCGGAGCGGATCGCGCAGGGGCTC
>JAKOVT010000199.1 GCA_029781935.1 Actinomycetes bacterium
CTCCTCCGTGTCGTGCACCTCCACCAGCGGCGTGAGCCCGAGCGACCGGGCGCGCTCGACGAGCGAGACGAGCGCCTCCTGCTCGAGCGCCGCGACGATGAGCAGCGCGACGTCGGCGCCGTAGGCCTTGGCCTCCCAGAGCTGGTAGCTGCTCACGATGAAGTCCTTGCGCAGCACGGGGACGTCGACGGCGTCGCGCACCGCGACGAGGTCGTCGAGCGAGCCGCCGAAGCGCCGCTGCTCGGTCAGGACGCTGATGACGTGGGCGCCACCGGCCTCGTACTCGCCGGCGAGCGCGGCCGGGTCGGCGATGGTCGCGAGAGCGCCCTTGCTCGGGCTCGACCGCTTCACCTCGGCGATGACGCTGACGCCCGGACCGCAGAGCACGGCCTCGGCGTCGCGCGGCGTGGGACGCGTCGCGGCCAGCGCCTTCAGGTCGTCGAGGCTGGTGCGCGCCTGACGCACGGCGAGGTCCTCGCGGACGCCGGCCAGGATGTCGTCGAGCACGGTCATGGGGTGAGGCTATCCGCAGAGCGGGACGACCACCCTCCCGGGTTATCCGGCCGACGATCCCAGCCAAGCGAGGGCGGGGACGCCGGAGATGTTGCGCAGCACGGTGAACACGACGATGACGGCGAGGAAGGTCCAGAGCGCGGCGGGCCGCTCCCACCACGCCGGACGGGTGGGCGGCGGATCGCCGCGCCACGAGCGCACGAACCAGCGCGCCCACAGCACGACGGCGAGCGGCAGCACGACCAGCACGGCGAGGGCGTTGTGGTCGAGGGCGCCGCGGACGTCGCCGGTGGCGAGCGAGTGGACGGCGCGCAGGCCGCCGCAGCCCGGGCAGTCCAGCCCGCTGAGGTACTTGGTGGGGCAGAGCGGGTAGTGCCCGGGCGCGTTCGGGTCGACGAGCCCGACGTACGCCGTGGCCGCGAGCGCGAGTGCCGCCGTGCCGAGCGGCAGACGGACCCGGCGCCAGCGCGACGGATCGACCGGCGCCTGCTGCACCTCCGGTGCCGCGATGGGCGCGCTCATGACCGGATCAGTGGTCGGCGGTCTCGGGCTGCTTGCCCATGCCCATCATCGACATGACCTTGCCGACGACCGCGCCGACGACGACGAGGCCGACGGCGCCGACCCAGAAGAGGGTCCAGTTGCCCTGGACGACCGCGACCGCGCCCACGACGAACGCGAGCATGATGATGATGACGGCGGTCCAGGCGGCAGGGGTGTTGCCGTGGTCCTCGTGCTCGGCGGTCATCGCTCTCCTCCTCGGGCGGTCCTGCCGCGCATTGTGTCAGGAACGGGAGCCGTTCCCCAGCATCGGGTCGGGCGGGCCCTCGTCGGCGCCGCCCGCGGGGCGGGACCCGGGCGCGTCGTCGCTCGGGTCGTCGGTCGGGTCGACGCCGCGGTCGAGGAGGTCCCAGGCCGACTCGGCGCGCCCCTCGGGCCCGCCCGTGGTCGGCCGGTCGCGCTCGTAGCGGCGCCCCATGACCGGCCAGCGCGACCCGTGCAGCAGGGCGAGCAGGCCACCGAGCGCCACCAGCACGCCGCCGAGCGCCGCGGGCAGCCACCACGACGTCGTCGTGATCGGGACGTCTGCGACGGTGACTCCGAGCTTCTCCCCCACGAGCCGGTCGACGGTGGCCCCCTCGCCCGACGGGCTGGTGAGGGTGAGGCCGGCGCGCACCGCGAGCACCGCGCCGGACGCACCGGCGAGCAGCAGCAGCGCACCCACGGCGCGGCGCCACACCCCGCGGGTGGCGACGAGGCCGGCGATGCCGGCGAGCGCGACCAGCGGCAGCGCGCCGCCGAGCGGCGCGAGGTCGAGGCCGGTGAGCGTCACGACGATCCGCGGCAGGCCGGGCTGCGCGCTCGTGGCCGTGACCCAGGTGCGGCCGAAACCGACCAGGAGCAGCAGGGCGCCCAGGGCGACCAGCAGCAGCACGAGCCGGTACTCCCCGGACGACGGCCGCACCTCGGCGGCCCGCTCGCCGTCGGTCACGAGCCGGCCGGGCGCACGGTCGACGCGATCGCCACGGCGCGCAGGACGGCGGCCGCCTTGTTGCGGCACTCCTCGTGCTCGGTCTCCGGGACCGAGTCGGCCACGAGGCCCGCGCCCGCCTGGACGTGCGCGACGCCGTCCTTGACGACGCCCGTGCGGATCGCGATGGCGGTGTCGAGGTCTCCGGCGAAGTCGAGGTAGCCGACGCAGCCGGCGTAGATGCCGCGACGCACCGGCTCGAGCTCGTCGATGATCTCCATCGCGCGCGGCTTGGGCGCTCCCGACAGGGTGCCGGCGGGGAAGGTCGACGCGAGCACGTCGTACGCCGTGCGGCCCTCGGCCAGGGCGCCGACCACCGTCGAGACGATGTGCATGATGTGGCTGTAGCGCTCGACCTTCATGAACTCGACGACCTCGACCGTGCCCGGGGCGCAGACGCGGCCGAGGTCGTTGCGGCCGAGGTCGACGAGCATGAGGTGCTCGGCGCGCTCCTTCTCGTCGGCGAGCAGCTCCTCGGCGAGGGCGTGGTCCTCCTCCGGAGTCGCTCCGCGCGGGCGCGAGCCGGCGATCGGGTGCAGGAGCGCCCGGCCGCCCTCCACCTTCACCAGTGCCTCGGGCGAGGAGCCCACGACGTCGAAGGCCACCTCGTCGGACAGCGAGCCGTCGTCGGTGAGGCGGGGGACCCGCAGGAGGTACATGTAGGGGCTCGGGTTGGTCACGCGCAGCACGCGGTAGACGTCGAGCGACGACGCCGAGCAGGGCGCGGAGAACCGCTGCGACAGCACGATCTGGAAGGCGTCGCCCGCGCGGATGTACTCCTTGCTCGCCTCGACGCCCGCGAGGAAGTCCGCGCGGTCGGTGCGCGCGACGACCTCGACCTCGGCGGTGGTGTCGTAGGTCGACGCCGACGCCGCCGCGCTCGTCGCGAGGTCGGCCTGCATCGCGTCCAGCCGGCGCACCGCATCGGCCCAGGCCTCGTCGACGCGCTCGTCGGAGTCGTCGTAGTTGATGGCGTTGGCGATGAGCAGCACGGAGCCGTCGTGGTGGTCGAGCACCGCGAGGTCGGTGGCGAGCAGCATCGCGATCTCGGGCACGCCGATCTCGTCGGGGTTGGCGTCGGGCAGCCGCTCCCAGCGGCGCACCGCGTCGTAGGACAGGTAGCCGACCATGCCGCCGGTGAGCGGCGGGAGCCCGGGCAGCCGCTCGGTGTGCAGGGTCGCGATGGTGTCGCGCAGCGCCTCGAGCGGGTTGCCGCCGGTGGGCAGACCGACGGGCGCGTTGCCCTGCCAGAGCGCGCTGCCGCCGGACTCGGTGAGCATCGCGGCGCTGCGGACGCCGACGAAGGAGTAGCGCGACCAGGAGCGACCGTGCTCGGCCGACTCGAGCAGGAACGTGCCGGCCCGCTCGCCCGCCAGCTTGCGGTAGAGACCGATCGGCGTCTCGCCGTCGGCGAGGAGCTTGCGCACGACCGGGATGACGCGCCGGTCGCGCGCGAGCAGCCGGAAGGTGTCGAGGTCGGGGGCCACCGCACCGAGCGCCGTGGAGTACGGCGTGGCGACGCTCATGCCGCGCCCTCCTCGTCGGCGAGCAGCAGGTCGGCGTCGAAGCACGTGCGATCGCCGGTGTGGCAGGCCGCGCCGGTCTGGTCGACGGTGAGCAGGACGGTGTCGCCGTCGCAGTCGAGCCGCACCTCGCGGACGTGCTGGGCATGGCCCGACGTCTCGCCCTTGACCCAGTACTCCTGGCGCGAGCGCGACCAGTACGTCGCGCGCCTCGTCTCGAGGGTGCGGCGCAGCGCCTCGGCGTCCATCCACGCGAGCATGAGCACCTCGCCGGTGCCGTGCTGCTGGGCGATCGCGGGCACGAGGCCGCGCTCGTCGAACCGGACGCGCTCGAGGGAGGTCACGCGGTCATTCTGCCGTGCGGGACCCCGGCGGCCCGAGCGGGTTCCCGCCGCTCAGCGCTTGCCGGTGACCCAGGCCCGGCCCTCTCCGGTGACCATGACCAGCAGCAGCACCAGGGCGGTCAGCACGAGGAGGACCTGGATGATCGAGAACGAGCCCTGGCCGAACTGGTACAGCGCGCTGAGCAGATACAGCGAGTAGGCCACCACGAGGACCCAGCCGCCCCAGCGCTGGCCGGTGAGGGTGGCGATCCCGCCGGTGAGCCACAGGGCGGTGGCGGCGGCGACGAGCAGGAGGACGACCAGCGCGGCGGTCAGCAGGCCGCTGGCCATCGCCTTGTTCGCCCCGAGGCTGTCGAGCCGGGCGGACACCTCGGAGTAGGCGCTGAAGCCGGTCACCGTGACCCAGAGACCGAGCAGGCCGAAGAACAC
Source organism: Actinomycetes bacterium (assembly GCA_029781935.1). GTDB lineage: Bacteria > Actinomycetota > Actinomycetes > S36-B12 > CAIYMF01 > Longivirga. The sequence continues at coordinate 4,341 of JAKOVT010000199.1, forward strand.
CGCCAGGATCGCGACCGCGCGCACGTTGCGCGGGACTCCGGTGTCTGCGGCCGTCTCAGGGGTCGCGCGGTGGCTCGTGGCCAGGGGCGGGCCGCCCCAGGTCGTCACCATGCCGGGCGCGGCGGTCGGCACCGCGGCGACACCAGGGGCGGCGTACGGACCGGTCGGTGCCGCCACCTCGCCGATCGGGGTCCCGAACTGGTTGACCTGGGTGCCGTTCGGCATCTGGAACGTGCGCGTCGGCGCGGGTGCGCCGTACGCCGGCTGCGGCCCGGTCACCGGCGGACCGGCGGGCGGGGCCAGGGGCGGCGCGACGGGGGGCTCGGGCACGGCGGGGCCGCCGGGCGGCGGCTGCGGACGCCCCGTGGCGAAGAAGTCGTAACCCGGATCCGACATGGCGCACCCCTCCCTGGCAGGGGCATCGGCCGCCCCGGAGGTGTCATCGGCACCCCCAGGCGGTTCTTGACCCGGACGGCGCAGCGACCGGACGGCTCCTAGGGTGGGCCGGGTGACTGCTCCCCTCAGCCGGACCGAGCGCACCGCCCTCTGCGACCTCATGCTCGAGGTCGGGCCGGACGCCCCGACGCTCTCCGGCTCCTGGACCACCCGCGACCTCGCCGCCCATCTCGTCGTGCGCGAGAACCGCCCCGACGCCGCGGCCGGGCTCGTGCTGCCGCCGGTGCGGGGCTGGTTGGACCGGGTCCAGGAGCAGACGTCGCGGCAGCCCTACGAGGCCCTCGTCGCGACCGTGCGGTCCGGCCCGCCGATCTGGTCGCCGACCCGGATCGAGGCGGTCGACGTCGAGGTGAACACGGTGGAGTTCTTCGTCCACCACGAGGACGTGCGCCGCGCCCGGGCGGAGTGGGAACCGCGCGAGCTCGCCGATCCCGACGTCGCCGTCCTCTGGGACCGCGTCGCCACGGTCGGCCGCCTCCTGCTGCGGCGGTGCCCGGTCGGGGTGCTCGTGCAGCCCACCGACGGACCGGGTGCGGGGACCACGTCGCGGCTGCGCTCCGGCGACCGCGACGTCACCCTCGTCGGCCCGGTCGGCGAGATCGTCCTGGCCAAGTACGGCCGCATCACCCGCGGGCTCGAGATGCAGGGCGCGGTCGGCGACGTCGAGGCCTTCCGCGACTTCCCCCGCTGACGAGCGCGCCCGCGGCTCAGGCGGTGGTGGGCAGGCGCACCGGGTAGCCGGCATCGGCGAGGGTGCGCTTGACGTCGCCGATGCTCAGCTCGCCGAAGTGGAAGACGCTCGCGGCGAGCACGGCGTCGGCGCCCGCCTCCACGGCTGGGGGGAAGTCCTCGAGGCGCCCGGCGCCGCCGCTGGCGATCACCGGCACGTCGACGAGAGCGCGGACGGCGGTGATGAGGGGGACGTCGTACCCGTCCTTGGTGCCGTCGGCGTCCATCGACGTCAGCAGGATCTCGCCGGCCCCGAGCTCGGCCGCGCGCTGCGCCCACTCGAGCGCGTCGATGCCGGTGGAGCGGCGGCCACCGTGGGTGGTGACCTCCCAGCCCGACGGTGTGACGACGTCGTCGCGGCAGCGCCGCGCGTCGACCGAGATCACGACGCACTGCGCACCGAAGCGCTGCGACGCCTCGCGCAGCAGCTCCGGCCGCGCCAGCGCGGCGGTGTTCACACCGACCTTGTCGGCCCCGGCGCGCAGCAGCCGGTCGATGTCGTCGACCTCGCGGACGCCGCCTCCGACGGTGAGCGGGATGAAGACCTGCTCGGCGGTGCGGCGCACGACGTCGTAGGTCGTCTCGCGGTCGCCGCTGCTGGCGGTGATGTCGAGGAAGACCAGCTCGTCGGCGCCGGCGGCGTCGTAGGCGCGCGCCATCTCGACCGGGTCGCCGGCGTCGCGGAGGTCGACGAAGTTGACGCCCTTCACCACCCGGCCTGCGTCGACGTCGAGGCAGGGGATCACGCGCACCGCCACGGTCATGGCACGAGCGTAGGCAGTGCCCGTCGACGAGCGACGGCCCGTCTCGGACAGCGGACGGCGCGGGGCGCCCGCCGGACGCGATGGACCGATCGGTACAACCTGGGTACAGGAACGCGCTCCCGCGTGCGGGGCCGCGCGGCATAGGTCGTGGATCACGCGCGGCGACCGTTCCTCCGTGCTCCCGAGCGGCCTACGTTGCGCGTGTGGAGAGCGGCCGGTGGGGCCGCCGGCACGTGAGGGAGCAGCAGCGGTGACCGCCGTCATCAGCGCCGTCGAGCCGGGGACGATCGACCTGTCGGCTCCCCCACGCACCCTCACCGCCGTGGTCGCCGACGCCCGCTCGGTGCCGAGCGCCCGCCGCGAGGCCTACGCCGAGCAGCTGGCCGCGCTCGCCGAGCACCCCCGCGTGCTGGTGGTGCGCACCTGCCACCGCGTCGAGGCCTACGTCGCCCACCACGACGACGACCGCGTCGACCTGCCCGTCGCCCCGGACGGGGCGCGCGCGCTGGAGGACGTCGAGGCGGTGCGTCACCTCATCCGCGTCGCGTGCGGCCTCGAGTCGGCCGTGCTCGGCGAGGACCAGGTGCTGCACCAGATCCGCGTGGCGCTCGCGCGCCGCCAGGCGGCGGGCCCGCTCGACCCGGTGCTCGGCCGCCTCGCGCAGGTGGCCCTGCACGCCGGCAAGCAGGCGCACGCGCTGTTCGGCAACGAGCGACGCAGCCTCGCCGACCTCGCGCTCGACGAGATCGAGCGCCGGACCGGCTCGCTGACCGGTCGCGAGGTGCTCGTCGTCGGCGCCGGGAGCATGGGCTCGCTCGCCGCGCGCGGCGCGGCGCGGCGCGGCATCCGCGTCGCGGTCGCGAACCGCACGCCGGCTCGGGCGTCGGCGCTCGCGCGCCTCGTCGAGGGCCGGGTGGTCGGCCTCGGCGCCGACGCCACCGACGACCTCGACGACGTCGCCGGGGTCATCGTCGCCACGAGCGGTCCCTGGCGGCCCGACCCCTACCGGGTGCGCCGTCTGGTCGACGGGTGGGCCAGCGTGGTCGACCTGTCGAGCCCGCAGGCCACCCCGGCCGACCTGGCCGAGGACCTCGGCCGACGGTTCGTCGGCATCGACGACCTCGCCTGGACGACGCGCGACGTCGTCCCCGACGACGTCGCGGACGAGATCGACGTGCTCACCCACGCCGCGGGCACGGAGTACTGCCACTGGCTGCGGGCGCGCGTCGCCACGCCGACGCTGGCCAGGCTCGCGGAGAGCGTGGAGTCGCGGCGCACGGCGGAGCTCGAGCGGCTGCTCCGGCGCCTGCCCGACCTCGACCCGCGCGCCCGCGAGCTGGTCGAGACCATGTCGCACCGGCTCGTCGCAGGCATCCTGCACGGACCCCGCACCGCGCTGCGCGACGACGCCGACGGCGACCTCGAGCGCGCGGTCCGCACCCTCTTCGGCCTCGACGAGGACCGGGCATGACCGAGCAGGCCCCGCGCAGCGCCGACGTCGTCGTGGTCGGCGGTGGCGTCTCAGGGCTGTCGACGGCGTACTGGCTGCGCTCGGAGCACGACCTCGACGTCGTCGTGCTCGAGTCTGCGGACCGTCCCGGCGGCAAGGTCACGACCCGCACCCTGGCCGGCCTCCCCGTCGACACCGGACCCGACGCGTTCCTGTCGCGCGCCGCGGACCTCGGCGAGCTGGTGTCGCGGCTCGGGCTCGCGGAGTCCGTCGTCGGGCCCCTGCCGGGCGGCGCCTTCATCTGGTCGCGCGGCGCCCTGCACCCGATCCCCCAGGGCGGCTTCTTCGGCATCCCCGACCGGGTGCTGCCCCTGCTGCGCTCCCGGTTGCTCAGCCCCGTCGGGGTGGCGCGCGCGGGCCTGGACCTCGTGCTGCCGCGCACCGAGCTGCGCGCCGACCCGTCGGTCGCCGACGTCGTGCGCCCCCGGCTGGGCAGCGAGGTCTTCGACCGGCTCGTGCAGCCGCTCATCGGCGGGGTGCACGCCGGCTCCGCCGACCGGCTCAGCGCACGCAGCACGGTGCCCGAGGTGCTCGGGATCGCCCGCTCCGGCCGCTCGCTCGTGCTGGCGATGCGCCGGCGCCGTCGGTCCGCGCCGAAGCCCACCACGCCTCCGGCCCCGCCGCTGGTGTCGCTCAGCGGCGGCATGGGCCGGCTCACCGACGCGCTCGTCGACGCGGTCGGGCGCGACCGCGTGCTCACCTCGACCCCCGCGACCTCGCTGCGGCGCACGCCCGACGGCTGGGCCGTGGGCACGCCGTCCGGGGTCGTCGAGGCGCGCCACCTCGTGCTCGCCTCTCCGGCGTACGCCGCCGCCGACCTCCTCGACGGCTCCGACCCCGAGCTCGCGGCCGAGCTGCGCGGCATCGAGTACGCCGACGTCGCCAACGTGACCCTCGCGCTGCGCCGCGACGAGGTCGGCGACCTGGTCGGCACCGGCTTCCTCGTCCCGCCCGTCGAGCAGGACCTCGTGGTCGGCTGCACCTGGCTCACCAGCAAGTGGCCGCACCTGGCCGGCTCCGGCACCGTGCTCGTGCGGTGCATGGTCGGCCGCGACGGCGACAGCCGCTGGACCTCGATGGACGACGACGCGCTGGTCGACGCCGTCCGTGCCAGCCTCGCGCGGATGATGGGCCTGGCCGCCGATCCCGTCGACGTCCTCGTGCAGCGATGGCCCGCCGCCATGCCGCAGTACGTCGTCGGCCACGCGGCCCGGCTCGAGCGGCTCGACGCCCTCCTGCCCGACACCCTGCACCTCACGGGCGCCGCCTACCGCGGCGCGGGCCTCGCCGGCTGCGTCGGCGACGCCCGCCGGACCGCCTCGACGGTCGCGACCCGGCTCTCCCCCGTCGACCTCACCGACACCGATCCGTCCCTCGAAGGAGCGGCACGATGAGCCACCCCGCCGGAATCCCGACGCGTCCGGTCGACTTCTCCGCTCGACCGATGCTGGTCTTCTGGGAGATCACCCGGTCGTGCCTGCTCGCGTGCAAGCACTGCCGCGCCTCCGCGAGCCCCGGCGCTCTGCCAGGTCAGCTCGACCACGCCGAGGGCATGCACCTCATCGACCAGGTCGCGGCGTTCGGCAAGCCCTATCCGATCCTCGTGCTCACCGGCGGCGACTGCCTGCTGCGGGAGGACGTCTTCGACCTCGTCGCCCACGCGACCGAGCTCGGCGTCCCCGTGTGCCTGTCGCCGTCGGTCACGCCGATGCTCACGCCCGAGGCGATCACGCGGATGGCGTCGTCCGGCGTGAAGGCGGTGTCGCTCTCGCTCGACGGCGCGTGCGCCGAGACCCACGACGGCGTCCGCGGCATCCCCGGGCACTTCGAGAAGTCGCTGCCCGCGATCAAGGCGATCGTCGACGCCGGCATCAAGCTGCAGATCAACACGACGGTGATGAGCGGCAACGTCCACGAGCTGCCCGACATCGCGAAGATCATGAAGGACTACGGCGTCGACATGTGGGAGGTCTTCTTCCTGGTCCACGTCGGACGCGGCGAGGCCACCGGCGCGATCAGCCCCGAGGAGCACGAGGACGTCTGCCACTTCCTCTACGACGCCTCGCACCACGGCTTCGTCGTCCGCACCGTCGAGGCGCCGTTCTTCCGCCGCGTGGTGCACGAGCGGCGCACGGGCGGCGCTGTGCCGCAGACCGAGCTGTACGCCGAGCTGTCCGGCCGGCTCGTCGACCTGTGCGGCGAGGGGACGCCGCGCGCGTCGGCGCACACCGCCGCCACCCGCGACGGCAAGGGCATCGTGTTCGTCGCCCACGACGGCCAGGTCTACCCCGCCGGGTTCCTGCCGCTCGAGCTCGGCTCGGTGCGCGACGTACCGCTCGCCGACATCTACCGGGACCACCCGACCCTCAAGGCGATCCGCGCCGCGCAGTTCAGCGGGAAGTGCGGCGCGTGCGAGTACGCCGACCTCTGCGGCGGGTCGCGGGCCCGCGCGTTCGCGTCGTCGGGCGACCCCCTCGGCGAGGACACCGCCTGCCCGTACGTCCCCTCCGTCGTCGGCACCACCGGATCGCTGGTCGCCGCAGGGGTGTGACCAGAAGGGCTGCCGGGCGCGCCCGCCGCCGACGCGCGAGCCCGGCGTCCCTCGCCTAGCCTCGAACCATGGACACGACCGCCGAGGTGGAGCGCCTCGCCGCGAGCACCTACGTCTCGCTGACGACGTTCAAGAAGGTCGGCAGCGCGGTCGCCACACCGGTGTGGGTGTCCAGCGACGGCGCCCTGCTGTACGTGTGGACCCAGGGCGACTCCGGGAAGGTGAAGCGGATCCGCAACAACGGCCACGTGCTGGTCGCGCCGAGCGACTCCCGCGGCGCCCTGCAGGGTGCGGCCGTCGAGGGCGCCGCCCGGGTGCTCGACTCACCCGCCGACCTGGCTCGCGTGTCGGCGCTGCACCGCACGAAGTACGGCCTGCAGTTCCGGCTCTTCGACCTCGGCGCCAAGGTCTTCCGGCGCAACAAGCCCCTCGTCGCGATCGAGATCCGCCTCGCCTGACCCGTCGATGTGCGTCCACGCGGGCGCCGACGTCCGCCTCGACACACATCAACGGCGAGGTGCCCCGGCCCAGCGGATGGCGAGGCCCGACAGCACCAGCGCGACGATCGCCCCGGCCGCGCTCAGCGGCAGGCCGGCGTAATCCACGATGCGCCACGGGAAGCCTGCGAGCCCGGTGCCCGAGAGGACGAGGGTCGACACCCCGACGCCGACGCAGCCGAGCGCCGCGACCCACGACGCGGTGCGCAGCGACGGAGCCCGGCTGCGCGGCCGGGCGTCCCACCAGACGAGCGGCGCGTGCTCGAAGGGCCACATCAGCCGCACGACGGCCCACACGCCCGCGGCGTACACCGCCCAGAACACCAGGCTGCCGAGCAGGTAGCCCCAGCCGTCGGGGACCGGCCAGCCGTCGTCGCCGAGACCCACCGGGCGATCGAGCGCGACGACGTGCGCGAGGGTCGTGACCGCGACGAGGACCGGGAGGTGCCAGAGGTAGAGGGTCATCGCGACGAGGTTCACCCAGGTGGCGGGGCGCCACGCCGAAGGCACCGACGCGAGCCGCGCCAGGGGTGCGTCGAGGAGCGTCACGACGCACACGAGCACCACCGAGTGCAGTGCCAGGACGATCGTGGGCGGCGCCATGTTGCTCACCTCGGCGCCCGGCATGCCGACCATCGAGAGCGGCCACGGCCCGTGCGAGATCAGCGCCAGGTTGAGGCCGACGCAGCCCAGCGCGACGCCACCGATCATCCAGCGCGGTACGCGGTCGAGCACTCCGTGCGCGCGCAGCGAGCCGAGATAGGCGGGCACGGTCCACACCAGCACGAAGTTGAGGAGACCGACGACCGCGGGGATCCCCGTGAAGAAGCGGGCGCCGTCGACCAGCCCGCACGCGAGCAGCAGCGCCACGACGACCAGGGCGGCGCGGCCCGGCGTCGTCGGGACGAACAGCGGAGTGAGTGCGGTGACGATGAGGTAGACGCCGAGGAACCAGAGCAGCTGGGTCAGCAGGTTCATCAGCGGCTCGGACGCCGTGGGAGACGCGAGCGCCGTGACCATCGCGGCGATGACGCCGGCGACCACGAGGTAGACGAACGCGGGGCGCAGCAGACGGTCGGCGCGTGCCCAGATCCACGCGGGGTACTCGCCGCCCCGTGCCCTGTGCCGTGCCCACGAGATCGCGCTCGCCGCTCCGCCGGCGAAGAAGAACAGCGGCATGATCTGCAGCACCCAGGTGAGCACCTGGGTCCACGGGTACGCCGCGAGCAGGTTGCCGAGCACGGGCACGCCGCCCGGCCACGCGACCACCGCCATGATCGAGTGGCCCGCCACGACCACGACGAGGGACGTCGCCCGGACGAGATCGACCACCCGGTCGCGGTCGGCGGGTGTCTCCGCAGCCGCCCGGCGCGACGGCACGGGAGCGAACACCGTCGGCGCCATCGTCCGCCACCCCCTCGCTCCCAGGGTGGCACGCAGGCTGCCGGGGATGCCTCACCGAGCCGTCGATGCGTGATCGCGAGACTCTTCAGCGTCCCGTCATCGCACGTCGACGGTGGGGTCAGGCTCGATAGGCGTCGGCCTCGACCTCGACGAGCATGCGCGGGTCGACGAAGCCGGACACCTCGACCATGGTCGCGGCCGGGCGGACCGCTCCGAAGAGCTCCGCGTGCGCGCGGCCGACGGCGGCGGAGTCGCGGATGTCCTTGAGGTACATCCGGGTGCGGACGACGTCGTCGAGCGAGAGGCCGGCCTGCTCGAGGGCACGGCGTACGACGCCGAACGCCTCGAGGGTCTGCGCGTAGGCGTCGCCCTCGTGGCGGACCTCGCCGTCGACGGTCGAGGTCGATCCGGCGACGAGCACGAACGGACCGGCGACGACCGCGCGCG
>JAKOVT010000258.1 GCA_029781935.1 Actinomycetes bacterium
GATGGCGATCCGGCCCTCGTCGAGGATCGAGAGGAACTGCGCGTAGCCCCGCCCGCGCTGCCCCACCAGGTTCGACGCCGGCACGCGGACGTCGACGAGGGAGAGCTCGTGCGTGTCGGACGCGTCCCAGCCGACCTTGCGGTACGCCGGTGCGACGGTGAGACCCGGCGTACCGCTCGGCACGAGGATCGCCGAGATCTCCTTGCGCCCGTCGTCGCGTACGCCGGTGACGGCGGTGACCGTGACGAAGCCGGTGATGTCGGTGCCGGAGTTGGTGATGAACGCCTTGGAGCCGTTGATGACCCACTCGTCGCCCTCGAGGACGGCGGTGGTGCGCGTGGCGCCGGCATCGGTGCCGCCCGCGGGCTCGGTGAGCCCGAACGCCCCGAGCACCTCGCCCGACGCGAGCCGGGGCAGCCATTCCTCCTGCAGCTCGGGCGAGCCGAACCGGAGGAGGGGCATCAGCCCCAACGAGACCGCCGCCTCGAGCGTGATCGCCACCGACGAGTCGACGCGGGCGAGCTCCTCGAGGGCCACGCACAGCGCGACGTAGTCGCCGCCCATGCCGCCGTGCTCCTCCGGCACCGGGAGGCCGAACAGGCCCATCCGGCCCATCGCTGCGACGACGTCGTACGGGAACTCCCCGCGGGCGTAGTGCCCGCCGATCACGGGAGCCACCTCGTCGCGGGCGAACGCCTCGACGGTCTCGCGCAGCGCCTCGTGCTCCTCGGACAGACGCAGGTCCACCGGCTCCCCTCCCGTTCGGGTGTCGGTCGGAGGCTACCCGCGTTCCACGCCCCGACGCCGTGCGGTGGGGGATGGAGCGCGAGCAGGGACGGACGGGGATCGTGAGCCTGCGGTGACCCGGCTCACCCGTTCGCGGGTCAGGACCACGGCACCCCGCCGGGTAGGATCCTCTGGTGACTGAAGCCTCCCGCCGCGGCTCCGAGCTGCTGAGCTCGTTGCAGGCCCGCGCGGGTCAGCTCCTCCACGAGGTGGCCAAGTTCGGCGTGGTCGGCGTGGTGGCGCTCATCGTCGACGTCGGACTGTTCAACCTGCTGCGCTTCGCCGGCGGCGAGGGCCCGATGTACGACAAGCCGCTGACCGCCAAGATCGTCAGCGTCTGCGTCGCCACCACCGTCGCGTACTTCGGCAACCGGTACTGGACGTTCCGCCACCGCGGCCGCACCAGCTTCCACCGCGAGTACCTGCTGTTCTTCGTGCTCAACGGCGTGGGCCTGGCCATCTCGGTCGGGTGCCTGTGGTTCAGCCACTACGCCCTGGGCTTCACCGGCCCGGTCGCCGACAACATCAGCGCCAACGTGATCGGCCTGGCGCTCGGCACGATGTTCCGCTTCTGGTCCTACCGCCGCTGGGTGTTCCCCGAGGACGTCGAGGCAGCCGAGGACGCCACCCTCCGCACCTCGATCTGACCGGCGCCGCCGCAGCGGTCCCGTCGTCGCGCATCGGCTCGTCGCGGATCAGCGCTGCGCGCTCGGGGCGCCGCCGTCCGTCGCGAGGACCGGCCCCCCGTCGACCGTGCCCTCGCGGGCAGCGTCGTTCCGCTGCGTGCCAGCACCCTCCTCGGCGAGAGGCTCGGCGAGAGGCTCGGCGAGAGGCTCGGCACCCGGCTCGGCACCCGGCTCGGCCCCGCTCTCGGCCCGATCTGCGACCGGCTCGGTCGGCTGCACGTCCGGCCGCCGCGCGGGGAGGAACAGCGCGAAGACCGCCGGGCGCGCCGAGAGCATCTCCAGCCGCCCGCCGTCCGCGGCGGCGAGGGTGCGGGCGAGGGCGAGTCCGAGCCCGGTCGACTGCGCGCCGCTCACGCTGCGCTCGAAGACCTGCGACTCGATGCCCGCGGGCACTCCCGGCCCCTGGTCGGCCACCTCCACGACGACCCACGACCCCGACTCGCGGACCCGGATGGTCGTGGTGCCGCCGCCGTGCGCGAGCGAGTTCTCGACCAGCGTGGCGAGCACCTGGGCCTGCATCCCCCGGACGCCGTCGACCGTGCGTCCGGACCGGCCCCGCCGCACGATGTCGCGCCCGGCCGCCTCGAACGCCGGCCGCCACTCGATGATCTGGCCGTCGACGAGGGCGTCGACGGCGTACTCCGCCACCGGTCCGACGAAGCCGCGGTTCACCGAGGCCACCTCGTCGATGACGCCGGAGAGCCGCTCCACCTGACCGAGCGCGGCCGTGGCCTCGACCTGCACCTCGTCGAGGGACGTCGCCGCGAGGACCTCCTCGAGCCGGAGCGACAGCGCCGTCAGCGGCGTCCGCAGCTGGTGCGACACCTCGCTGGTCACGCGGCGCTCGTTCTCCAGCAACGAGTTGAAGCCGATCACCCCGTGGTCGAGGACCTCGGCGACGGCGTCGATCTCCGGTACGCCGTACCGCCGGCCGAGGTGGCGCGCGTCGCCCGTCGACATCCGGGCGGCCTGCTCGGCGAAGTCCTCCAGCGGCTTCACCAACCGCTTGGTGTAGAACCACGCGACGATCATCGAGACCACGAGCACCAGCAGCGAGATCAGCACGACGACCGCCGCCTGACCGAGCACCTGCTCGCGCAGCACGGACTTCGGGATGCTGGCCTTGACGACGACGTCGCCCTCGCGCGAGGTCTCGGTGAACGCGTCGCCGTCGGGGACGGTCCCGCTGGACACGACCCTGCCGTCCTCCAGCCGCGCGGTCAGGACGGCGCCGTTGGTCGCGTACTTCTCCAGGGTGGCCGGCGTGACGGCGCCCCCCTTGTCGCTGCGCTCCTCGAGCGCGCTCGCCGCGACGTCGGCGACGACGGAGGCGCGCGACTGCAGCGACTGACCCATCACCGCCCAGATGACGGCGATGATCAGGGCGCCGAGCAGGGTGACCGCGAACAGCGTTGTCGCGAACACCAGGCCCAGCACCCGGCGGCGCACGTCAGACGCCCTTCTCCATGCGGAACCCGACGCCGCGGACCGTGGTGATGCTCGAGCCGGCGTCGCCGAGCTTGCGGCGCAGCGTGGAGATGTGCATGTCGAGGGTCTTCGTGGCGCCGAACCACTCGGTCTGCCACACGTCGCGCATCAGCTCGTCGCGCGGGATGACGACGCCCGCGCGACGCATGAGCACGAGCAGGAGGTCGTACTCCTTCGGCGTCAGCGCGACCTCCTCGCCGTCGACCGTGACCCGGCGCGACGACGCATCCACGGTCACGCCGCCCACCTGCACCAGCTCGTGCTCGGGGCCGCTCGCGCGGCGCAGCTGAGCACGGATGCGGGCCAGCAGCTCCGACACGCGGAACGGCTTCCCGACGTAGTCGTCGGCGCCGGCGTCGAGGCCCACCACCAGGTCGGGCTCGTCGGTGCGTGCCGTGAGCACGAGCACCGGAAGAGTGCTCCCGTGGCCGCGCAGCGTGCGGCACACCTCGAGGCCGTCCATGCCCGGCAGCCCCAGATCCAGCACGAGGAGATCGGCGCGCCCGCTGAGCGCGGCGCTCAGCGCAGACGGACCGTCGGTGACGTGGGTGACCTCGTAGCCCTCGCGCCCCAGCGCGCGCACCAGCGGCTCGCTGATGCCGGGATCGTCCTCTGCCACGAGCACTCGGGTCATACCGCCAGGATAAGCAGCGGTCGCGCGGCGGGCGCCGAGCGCCACCCGTCAGAGGTAGGGGTCGGCGTGCCGCGCCAGCGCGACCGGCGTCACGCGCCCGACACCGCGGACCGCGCGCTCGGGCTGGGGCTCGAGGTGGAAGCCGTCGTGCCCCGCGAGGGCACGGGCGGTGGCCGAGTCGCACAGCACCATGCCGGGCAGCGCCTCCTCGGTGAGGCGCGAGGCGAGGTTGACGACGCTGCCGTAGACGTCGCCGCGCCGCGTCACGACCTCGCCGGTCGCGACTCCGGCCCGCATCCCCGGCACGGTCTCGTCCTGCTCGTGCACGAGCCGCAGCGCGACGTCGGCACCGGACTCCGGGTCGGCGGTGACGAACATGATCTCGTCGCCCAGGGTCTTGAGCGTGCGACCGCCGTGCGCCGCCACGATGTCGGCCGAGCGCGACTCGAACCGCACCACCAGGGTGGCCAGCTCGTGCTCGTCGAGGTTCCGCGTCAGCCGCGTGAAGCCCACGATGTCGGCGAAGCCGACCGTCTGGGCCACGATCTCGCCCTCCCCCACCGCCTCGGCGACCGCGAGACCCCGCTCGAGGGCGGCGGCGAGGTGGCGCCGCCAGCCGTGCACGACGAGCCGCTCGAGCGCGGGCAGGAGCACCTCGGTCTCGCGGAAGAGCCGAGCCGCCGACTCGGTCGACAGCGGGTCGACGGGATCGATGACGCCGCGGCGGGCGAGCTCGCGACCGAAGGTGTCGACCTGCCAGCTCGCCAGGCGTCCGGTGGTGCGCCCGAGGGCCCGGACGACGTCGACGGCGGTGGCCTGGTCGAACACTCCGCGACGCACCAAGGTGGAGAGCAGGACCAGCGCGTCGACGTCCTCGTCGGTGAACGCCGGCGCCTCGCCGACGTCGGCGAACCCCATCGCGCGCCAGAGCGGTCGCGCCTCCTGCAGCGGCACGCCGGACAGGCGCGCCACGTCGTCGCGGGTGAGGCGGCGCGGCGACCCGAGGACGACGTCGACGAGGTCGTCGACGACCTTGCCGGCCGTCGGCTGCGCGGGTGCCTGCTCGTCCACGCCTAGGCGTCGCCGTCGTCCGCCCGCGGCGGAGGCGGGGCGTCGCCCGCCGCGCGGCGGCGGCGCAGGTCGTCCTCGTCGTGCAGCCGGAAGATGTCGCGCTGGATCGTCTCCACGTTCGGGACGCCGCGCATGGTGAGCTGGCCCTTCTCGCCCGCAGACTCCACCGTGATCGTGCCGCAGTTGAGGATCTGGTCGAGGACGGTGTGGCTGAACGACACGTCGTTCACGCGGGAGAGCGGCATGTCGCGGCCGTTCCGCGCGATCAGGCCGTAGCGCACGATGATCCGACGGTTGGTGATGACGTAGATCGTCGTCCACCAGTAGGCCAGCGGTCGCAGCACCCACCAGACCAGGGCGACGAGGGCGACCGCCAGCACGATCCACTTCACAATGGTGCTGTCGCCCGACTTGGCGAGGAGGAACCCGCCCACGCCGAGCGTCACGAGGAACACGAGGATCGGTCCCACCAGCGCGCGCCAGTGCGGGCGCATCTCGTAGACGATCTCCTCGTCGTCGGCCAGCAGCTTCGTCGGGTACCCCATGGGTGCATCGTTCCACGCACGACCCCCGCCTGACCCGATAGGGAGGGTCCGGAGCAGCCCGGAGGCGCCCTTTCGACCGTCCGGTCCGGGGGCGTGGCGGTCGTCAGCGGACCAGGACGACGTCCCCTGCCGAGACCGACCGCTCGGTGCTGCCGCCCTGCTGCACGACGAGGGACCCGTCGGGGCCGATCCGGACCGCGGTGCCCTCGAGCACCTCGCCGCCGGGCAGCGTCGCGCGCACCGGGCGCCCGATCGTCAGGCAGCGGTCGGCGTAGGTGTCGGCGAGGCCCGAGCGCACGGCGTCGCCCGCGGTCAGCTGCCAGGTCGTGTACAGCTCTCGCACACGGTCGAGGATGGCGACCAGGAGCTGCTCGCGGCGTACCTCCACGCCCTCGAGCCGGGTCGACGTCGCGCGTCCCACGGGCAGCTCGTCGCGGTCGAGGTCGGTGTTGAGCCCGATGCCGACCACCACCGCGTCGCCGACCCGCTCGGTGAGGATCCCACCGAGCTTGCGCGGGCCGGGACCGCCGTCGTACGCAGGACCGTCGACCATCACGTCGTTGGGCCAGGTGAGCACCGCCGGTACGCCGTGCTCCCGCAGCGCGTCGACGGACGCCACGCCGGCCAGCAGCGGCAGCCAGCCCCACGCCGCGTCGGGCACCACGGGGCGCAGCACCAACGACATCGCCAGGCCGGCGCCGGACGGCGAGGTCCACACCCGGTCCAGCCGGCCGCG
>JAKOVT010000317.1 GCA_029781935.1 Actinomycetes bacterium
GGGTGGGGTCGAAGGTGGTGCCGAAGCGCTCGTTGGCCCAACCGGCGACCCGTGCGAGCAGGTCGGGCACCGACTTCACGAGCTCCGCGGTCTGCGTCGCGAACAGGCTGCCGAAGATGGCGACGAACGCGACGCTCGCCGCGAAGATGCCGAGCAGCACGACGCCCGTGCCCAGGCCGCGGCGCCAGCCGTGGTTGGCCAACCACGCCACGGCGGGCTCCATCGCGATCGACAGCAGCCACGCGAGCAGCAGCACGAAGATGAAGCCCCCGGTCGAGTCCCAGATCCAGGACGCGATGCGGTAGCCGACGAAGATGACGAAGACCCAGACGACCGCGTTGCGGAACGCGCGCGGCTCGAACTGGACGGTCAGTGGCCGTCTCGGGGCAGCCTGGTCCTCGGCGACCTCGCCGGACCTGCTGGCGGCCTGGGCCGCCGCGGTGGTGCTGCCTTCGTCCACGGCTCCTCCTCGCGCTCGACGGTACCCGCCGTACGCCGTGAGGACCGGGTGCCACGGCGGTGGCTGCGGGTGTCGCGGGCAGGTCGGCGGAGATCCCGGGTGTCGCGGGCTCCCGGGGGTCGGTGGCTCGGGTGAGAATGGGTCGGTGAGCCTCTACCGCGACGAGGGCGTCGTCCTGCGCGCCCAGAAGCTGGGCGAGGCCGACCGCATCGTCACGCTGCTCACGCGCGACCACGGCCGGGTGCGCGCGGTGGCGAAGGGGGTCCGGCGTACCTCGTCGCGGATCGGTGCGCGGCTCGAGCCGTTCGGGCACGTCGACGTGCAGTTCTACACGGGACGCACGCTCGACGGCGTCACGCAGGTGGAGACCATCGCGTCGTACGGCGCGCGCCTCGTGCACGACTACGCCCGCTACACCGCGGGTCAGGCGATGCTCGAGACGGCCGAGCGGCTCACGCCCGAGGAGGGGCAGCCCTCGGTGCAGCAGTACCTGCTTCTGGTCGGCGGCCTGCGCGCGCTGGTGGCGGGGGAGCACGACTCGTCGCTCGTCCTCGACTCCTACCTCGTGCGGTCGCTGTCGGTCGCGGGATGGGCGCCGTCGTTCGACGCGTGCGCCCGCTGCGGTGCTCCGGGTCCGCACCGGGCGTTCAGCGTCCCGGCGGGCGGGGCGCTGTGCGCTGTGGACCGCCAGCCCGGGTCGGCAGCCCCGGCCCCGGAGACGATGACCCTGCTCGGTGCCCTGCTCGCCGGCGACTGGACGGTCGCCGACTCCAGCGACCCGCGCCACCGCCGCGAGGCGTCCGGGCTCGTCGCGGCGTACCTGTCGTGGCAGCTCGAGCGCGGCCTGCGCAGCCTCCCCCTGGTGGAGCGCACCTAACCTACTTGACCGTAGGTTACTCGGGAGTATACTTACGGAACCGTAGGTTTTGGAGGCTCCGTGGAACCGCTGCGCCGTCGCACCGCCGTGCTCCCCGGCCACACGCTCGCGTACGTCGAGGCGCGCGGGACGGGGCTGCCGCTCGTAATGCTGCACGGCGTCGGCTCCTCGATCGACACCTGGGGCGACATCCCTCAGCGGCTCGCCGCCGCCGGCCGCACGGTCGTCGCGGTGGACCTGCTCGGCCACGGCGGGTCCGACCACGGCAACGGCGACTTCAGCCTCGGCGCTCACGCGAGCGCCGTCCGCGACCTGCTCGACCACCTCGACCACCGCGGACGGGTCCACCTCGTCGGGCACTCGCTGGGCGGGGGAGTGGCGCTGCAGTTCGCCTACCAGTTCCCCGAGCGGGTCGAGTCGATGACGCTGGTGTCGAGCGGCGGTCTCGGCCGCGACGTCGGCCTCCCGCTGCGCGCCGCGAGCCTGCCCGGCTCCGAGCTGGTCCTGCGCGCCGTGAGCAGCGAGCGGGTGGTGCGCCTCGCGCGCCGCTCGACGGAGTGGCTGCGCCGGCTCAGCCTCGACGCCGAGGTCCTCAGCCCGCACGCGCTCGAGAAGCTCGAGGTGCTGCGCGACTCCCACCGCCGTCGCGCCTTCCTCTCCACGGTGCGCAGCGTCGTCGGGCCCGACGGTCAGCGCGTGTCGGCGCTGCAGAAGATGGGCGGACTCGACCCGGAACGCGTCCTCATCGTGTGGGGCGACCGCGACCCGATGCTGCCCGTCGAGCACGGCCGGGCCGTCGCTGCGATGCTGCCTGGCAGCCGGTTCGTCCTCGTGCCTGGCGCCTCCCACCATCCCCACACGTTCGACCCCGAGCTCGTCGCCGCCGAGCTGCTGGCCCACACCGGGGACTCCCGGGTCGCTGCACGCTGACCGCCCCGCCGGTGCGACGATGAGCACGTGGCGGGACGACGTGGATCCCGGGGCACGCGCCCCGGACCGGTGACGGCTCCCCGGACCGACCCCGTACGACCGCCGACCCCGCATCCCAGCGGCGCGACGGCTCCCGACATCCCGCGCGAGCTGGTGCCGCGGCACGTCGCGCTCGTCATGGACGGCAACGGGAGGTGGGCCAAGGAGCGCGGGCTGCCGCGCACGGCGGGGCACGAGGCGGGAGAGGCGTCGCTCCTCGACTGCGTCCACGGCGCCATCGAGCTCGGGGTCGGTGCCATCTCGGCGTACGCGTTCTCGACCGAGAACTGGAAGCGGTCGCCGGACGAGGTGAAGTTCCTCATGGGCTTCAACCGCGACGTGATCCGCCGGCGACGCGACGAGATGCACGACCTCGGCGTGCGGGTGCGCTGGGCGGGTCGTCGGCCCAAGCTCTGGAAGAGCGTGGTCGACGAGCTGGAGGAGGCGGAGCGCCTCACCGCCGGAAACTCCACGCTCACCCTCACGATGTGCGTCAACTACGGCGGCCGCGCCGAGATCGCCGACGCGGCGCGGGCCATCGCGCGCGAGGTGGCGGCCGGGAGGATCGACCCGGACAGGGTCGACGAGAAGACGATCGCGCGCCACCTCGACGAGCCCGACATGCCCGACGTCGACCTGTTCGTGCGCTCGTCGGGCGAGCAGCGCACCAGCAACTTCCTGCTCTGGCAGTCGGCGTACGCCGAGCTCGTCTTCGTCCCGACGCTGTGGCCCGACTTCGACCGGCGGCACCTGTGGTGGGCGTGCGAGCAGTACGCCTCGCGCGACCGCCGGTACGGCGGTGCGGTGCCGAACGAGGTCCCCGGCCCGACCACGTGACCCGGGGATGGTCTTCGGT
>JAKOVT010000313.1 GCA_029781935.1 Actinomycetes bacterium
CCTGGGGCAGCAGGCCCGTGCCGTGCTCGACCTCGCCGTCGCGCTCGAGGCCGAGCTCGACGCCCGCGGCGGCACGGCGCTGATGCGCGAGGTGGAGCTGCCCCTGCTCCACGTGCTGGCCGACCTCGAGCAGGCAGGCATCGCCGTCGACCTCGACCACCTGCAGTCGCTCGAGTCGGAGTTCGGCGACTCCATGCGCGCGGCCGAGGCCGCGGCGCACGAGCTCGCCGGTCGACCGTTCAACCTCGGCTCGCCCAAGCAGCTGCAGGAGATCCTGTTCGGTGAGCGCGGGCTGCCCACCACCAAGAAGATCAAGACGGGCTACACCACCGACGCCGAGGCTCTGCAGTCGCTCTACGTGCAGACCGAGGACCCGCTGCTGGCCGAGCTGCTCCGCTGGCGCGACGTCTCGAAGCTGCGCCAGACCGTCACCGGGCTGCTCGCGTCGGTGAACGACGACGGTCGGATCCACACCACCTTCAACCAGATCGTCGCCGCCACGGGGCGGCTCTCGTCACAGGATCCCAACCTGCAGAACATCCCCATCCGCACCGACGAGGGACGCCGCATCCGCAGCGGCTTCGTCGTGGGGCCCGGCTACGAGTCGCTGCTGACCGCCGACTACAGCCAGATCGAGATGCGGCTGATGGCCCACCTGTCCGAGGACGAGGGGCTCATCGAGGCGTTCCGCTCCGGCGAGGACCTGCACAGCTACGTCGCGTCGCGGGTGTTCGGCGTACCGACCGACGCGGTCACGCCCGACCAGCGCCGCAAGATCAAGGCGATGTCCTACGGCCTGGCCTACGGCCTGTCGCCGTTCGGCCTGTCGCAGCAGCTCGGCATCACGCCGAGCGAGGCGAGCGGCCTCATGGACGAGTACTTCGAGCGCTTCGGCGGCGTGCGCGACTACCTGCGCGAGGCCGTCGACCGCGCGCGGGGCACGGGCTACACCGAGACGATGCTGGGTCGGCGCCGCTACCTCCCCGACCTCACGTCCGACGTGCGGCAGCGACGCGAGATGGCCGAGCGGATGGCGCTGAACGCGCCGATCCAGGGCTCGGCGGCCGACATCGTGAAGGTCGCCATGCTGCGGGTCGACTCGGCGCTGCGCGAGGCGGGGCTGCGGTCGCGGATGCTGCTGCAGGTGCACGACGAGCTCGTCCTCGAGGTCGCACCGGGCGAGCTCGAGGCTGCGGAGGCGGTCGTGCGCGAGGGCATGGGCGGCGCGGTCCCGCTCACCGTGCCGCTCGACGTGTCGGTGGGCGTCGGCCGGACGTGGGAGGACGCCGGACACTGACGCCGCGCGCGGAGGCGCAGGTCGCGTGCGAGGATCGTCGACCGTGAGCCGACGCCCCCTCCTCGCCGTGTCCGCCAGCCTCGCCGCGCTGCTCCTCGCCGCCTGCTCCGGCGGTGGCTCGTCCGTGCCACCGCAGCGCGACCTGTCGACCGACGTCCCGTTCACCGCCTGCACGCCGCAGCTGTGCGAGGGCTCGATCGACGGCGCGGCCTTCCAGATCGCGATGCCGAAGACCTGGAACGGCACGCTGCTCATCTACTCGCACGGCTACCGCTACGCGCAGCCCGCCCCGCCGGACTTCTCGCCGGTGGAGACCTCGGCCCAGGCCGCGAGCGACGAGAAGACCGCCACGACCCTGCTGTCGCAGGGGTTCGCGCTCGCGGGCTCGGCGTACGCCAGCAACGGCTGGGCGGTCTCCGACGGCGTCGCCGCCGCCGAGGGCCTGCACGACTACTTCGCCAAGAACATCGCGCAGCCCAAGCGCGTCCTGGTGTGGGGAGACTCGCTGGGCGGCCTCATCACTCAGGTCGTCGCGGAGAAGCACCCGGAGTGGGTCGACGGCGCCGCCCCGCTGTGCGGAGCGGTCGCGGGCGTCGTGCCCAACATGAACCTCGCCCTCGACCTGTCGTACGCCGTGAAGACGCTGATCTACCCCGACCTCAAGCTCACCGGCTACGCCAGCTACGAGGAGGCGGTGACGAACTGGACCGAGGCGATGAAGCGCGTCGTCGCCGCCGCCCAGGACACCGCTGGGGGCGGCACGGCGAAGGTGCTCTACATCGCCGACCTCGTGGACGCGCCCAGCCAGACCCGCACCTACGACGGCGCCTCGGTGGAGTCCAAGGTGAAGGCGACCGTCGAGGCCCTCGCCACCGGGCTCGGCTACGCGACCTTCGCGCGGTACGACCTCGAGAAGCGCTTCGGCGGCAACCCGTCGGGCAACGAGGACGTCGACTACGCCAAGCGGATCAGCGAGTCCGAGGCCGCCCTCCTCGATGCCGTCACCCCGGGCGCTGTCGCGCGGTTCGACGCGCTCATGGCCTCCGGCCAGCGGGTTCAGGCCGATCCCGCGGCCACCGCGAAGGCCCTCGCGGAGGGTGGCGACCCCAAGGGCACGATCACGCGTCCCGAGATCACGATGCACACGGCCGCCGACCCGCTGGTGATCGTGCAGAACGAGACCTTCCTGCTCGACCGGTACAAGGCGCAGCAGGCCGAGGGCGCCGCGACGGCCGGGCTCGTGCAGCTGTACACCGTCGCTCCGACGACGTACCCCGAGTCGACCGGTGCCCCGTACGGCGCCGGCCACTGCAACTTCACCTCGCAGTCGCGCGTGGCGGTCATCGGGCTGCTCAACGACTGGGTGCAGAAGGGCGTCTACCCGGGCGCGACCGCTATCGCCACGGCGATGGGCGACAGCAGCGGATATGCGGCCGGCTTCACGCCCGGGCCGTGGCCGCGCACCGAGCAGTGAGGCGTGCGCGCCTCATGACGTCGGGCGCCGGTTCGCCCACGCACCGACGACGCACAGCGCCAGCGCCACCCCGGTGACGGCCGCGGCGATCTGCACCGGCGATCCGTGCGCCACCGTCAGCACGGACGCCGCGAGCACCAGCACGGCGCCCCAGACCGCGACGGCGGCGAGCCGGTCGCGCGCGGCGAGCCGGCTGAACAGCAGCAGGTACGCCGCCGCCTCGGC
>JAKOVT010000320.1 GCA_029781935.1 Actinomycetes bacterium
ACCGTGGTCGCGCCGACGAGCAGCGGCGCGTAGACGATGTAGGAGTGGCCGACGACCCAGCCGACGTCGCTGGCGGCCCAGAACACCTCGCCCGGCCCGACGTCGTAGACGTTGGCCATCGTCCACGCGAGCGCCACCGCATGGCCGCCGTTGTCGCGCACGATGCCCTTGGGCTTACCGGTCGTGCCGGAGGTGTAGAGGATGTAGAGGGGGTCGGTCGCGTCGACCATCACGCAGTCGGCCGGGTCCGCCGCCGCGACGAGCTCCTCCCAGTCGTGGTCGATCGCGCCCATCTCGGCCTCCGCCTGCGGGCGCTGCAGGACCACGGTGGCGGCGGGCTTGTGCGTCGACGCTTCGATCGCCTTGTCGAGCATGGGCTTGTACTCGACGACGCGGCCGGGCTCGATCCCGCACGACGCCGACACCACGACCTTGGGGGTCGCGTCGTCGATGCGCAGCGCGAGCTCGTGCGGCGCGAAGCCGCCGAACACGACCGAGTGCACGGCACCGAGCCGCGCGGCCGCGAGCATCGCGATGACCGCCTCGGGGACCATCGGCATGTAGACGACGACGCGGTCCCCCTTCTCCACGCCCAGGCCCCGCAGCGCCCCCGCGAACCGCGCGACGGCATCGCGCAGCTCGGCGTAGGTGTAGCGCGCGACCGTGCCGGTGACCGGGCTGTCGTAGACCAGTGCGAGCCGGTCGCCGTGCCCCGCCTCGACGTGGCGGTCGAGGGCGTTCCAGCAGGTGTTGAGCCGGCCACCGGTGAACCAGCGGTAGTACGGCGCGTCGGAGCCGTCGAGCGCCTTCGGCGGTACGACGTCCCAGTCGATCGCGGTCGCGGCCTGGCCCCAGAAGCCGTCGGGGTCGGACAGGCTGCGGGCGTGGGCGTCGGCGTAGGGGCCGGTCGTGGGCATGGGACCTCCCGGAGGGCACGTGCGGGCTCGTCCCGAGCCTAGGGAAGCCGTACGCCGGAGGCTCGGACGAGCCGTGTGACCTGCGCCGGACGATCCGCTCCTGTCGCCGAGCGGTCGAGCAGCCTGCGCGCCGGACTACTCCGCCGCGGCGAGCTGGCCGCACGCACCGTCGATCTCGCGGCCGCGGGTGTCGCGCACGGTGACGGCGACGCCGCCCGCCTCGAGCCGGCGGACGAACTCGCGCTCGTCCTCGCGGCGCGAGGCGGTCCACTTCGAGCCGGGGGTGGGGTTGAGCGGGATGAGGTTGACGTGCACGAGCTTGCCGCGCAGCCGCTTGGCCAGCAGGTCGGCCCGCCACGCCTGGTCGTTGACGTCCTTGATGAGGGCGTACTCGATCGAGACCCGACGCTTGGTCGCCGCGGCGTACTGCCACGCGGCGTCCAGCACCTCGCTGATCTTCCACCGGGTGTTGACCGGCACGAGGGTGTCGCGCAGCTCGTCGTCGGGTGCGTGCAACGACACCGCCAGCGTGACCGGCAGGCCCTCCGCGGCGAGGTCCTTGATCCGCGGCACGAGGCCCACGGTGGACACGGTGATGCCGCGCGCCGACATGCCGAGCCCTCCGGGCGCCTTGTCGGTGAGCCGGTGCAGCGCGCCGACCACGGCCTTGTAGTTCGCGAGCGGCTCGCCCATGCCCATGAAGACGACGTTGGAGACCCGACCGGGACCGCCCGGCACGTCGCCGGCCGCGAGCTGGCGCGCGCCCGCCACGACCTGCTCGACGATCTCGGCGGTGCTCATGTTGCGGGTCAGGCCGGCCTGCCCGGTCGCGCAGAACGGGCAGTTCATGCCGCAGCCCGCTTGGCTCGAGACGCACATCGTGACGCGGTCCGGGTAGCGCATCAGCACGCTCTCGACGAGCGCACCGTCGTGCAGGCGCCACAACGTCTTGCGCGTGGTGCCCCTGTCTGCCGTGAGCTCGCGGACCGCGGTCATGAGCGGCGGGGTGAGGACCTTCGCGAGGTCGTCGCGCTGCGCTGCGGGGATGTCGCTCCACGACGACGCATCGGCGTCGAGCCGGGCGAAGTAGTGACGCGACACCTGGTCGGCGCGGAACGCCGGAAGGCCCAGCGCCGCCACGGCTTCCCGACGTTCGGCAGCGGTGAGGTCGGCGAGGTGCCGCGGCGGCTTGCTGCGCCGCGGAGCGGTGAAGGTGAGCTCGCCAGGGGCCGGCCGGCGCGGCACGTCGTGGTCGGCCATCACGACCCCAGGAACAGCGTGAGCAGCAGCCAGCCGGCGATGACGTTGGGAAGGATCGAGTCGAGCCGGTCCATGAGCCCGCCGTGGCCCGGGATCAGGTTGCTCATGTCCTTCACGCCGAGGTCGCGCTTGATCGCCGACTCGGCGAAGTCGCCGAGCGTCGCGACGACGGTCATGACCAGACCGGTGATCAGGCCCTGCCACCAGGGGGCCCCGAGGAGGTAGACGAAGAGCAGCACGCCGGCGACCGCCTGGAACAGGAGCGACCCCGCGAACCCCTCCCAGGACTTCTTCGGGGAGATCACCGGCGCCATCGGGTGCCGGCCCCACAGCACGCCGAAGACGTAGCCGCCGATGTCGCTGCAGATCGTCAGCACGATGATCGTGATGACGCGGTAGGCACCGTCGGGCTGCGCGGTGACCAACCCCGCGAAACCACCGATGAGGCCGGTGTAGGCGACCACGAACGTGGTGGCGGCGACGTCGGCGACGTAGCCCTCGGGACCGCGCAGCAGGCGCGCGCCCATGCCCACGAGGACCGTCACGGCGAAGACGCCGATGAGCGGCTGCACGCCCCACCAGTAGCCGACCTGCGCCATCGCGACGCAGCCGAGGTAGGCGACGATGCGCTCGACCCGCACGCCGCGCTGAGCGAAGGCACCGGCGAGCTCCCACGCGCCGATCGCCATCGCCACGCTGATCACCACGGCGAACAGCCAGGGCGCGTAGACCACGGGCAGGAGCACGAGCCCGATGCCCAGCAGGGCGCCCATGCCTGCGGCGGCGAACAGGTTGCGGCCGGCGCGGCCGTGCGGCGCGGCCGGTTCGGCAGGTGTCGTCGCCTCGGTCATGGGTGCTCGGAGGTGCTCGAGGTGGTCAGACCTCGAGCAGCTCGGCCTCCTTGTGCTTGAGCAGCTCGTCGATCTGACCGGTGTACTTGTGCACGAGGTCGTCGAGGGCCTTCTCGGCGCGGCGGACGTCGTCCTCGCCGACCTCGCCGTCCTTGACCAGCTTGTCGAGGGTGTCCTTGGCGTGGCGGCGGATGTTGCGCATGGAGATCTTGGCGTCCTCGGCCTTGTGCCGGGCGACCTTGATGTACTCCTTGCGGCGCTCCTCGGTCAGCTGCGGGAACACGACGCGGATGACGACGCCGTCGTTGTTGGGGTTCACGCCGAGGTCGGAGTCGCGGATGGCCTTCTCGATGGCCGCCATGGAGCCCTTGTCGTAGGGCGAGATGACGACGAGGCGGGCCTCGGGCACCTGGAAGCCGGCCATCTGCGTGATCGGCGTCTGCACGCCGTAGTAGTCGGCGGTGAGGCGCTCGAACATGGCGGCGGTGGCGCGGCCGGTGCGGATGTGGGCGAAGTCGTCCTTGGCGACGACGACCGCCTTCTCGAGCTTCTCCTCCGCCTCGAACATGGTCTCGTCGATCACCGCGTGCTCCTCGTGACGTGTCGGTTCCGGTCGTGCGTGCGCGGACGGCGTACCGCTGGTGCCGTCAGGACGCGACGAGCGTGCCGATCCTCTCACCCCGCACGGCGCGGGCGATGTTGCCCTCGACGAGCAGGTTGAAGACGAGGATCGG
>JAKOVT010000378.1 GCA_029781935.1 Actinomycetes bacterium
CTTCTGCTGGATCGGCCTGAACCCGCAGCTCTTCGACGCGCCGTCACGGCGGCCGCTGCTGGACATGCGCTGGCGGGCACACAGCTTCCTGTGCGTCCCGGACGGACCCCCGGACGCTCTGGAGGCGCACGCCCTGACCGGGTTCGGTTGGGGCTTCGATGTGCGCGGCTCTCAGATACACCTCGTCGAGCCCTACTCCCTGCGGGAACTCGACTGGGACGGCCACCTGCCCGTTCTCGCCCGCAGCTGCCCCGCGTGGCGCTTCACCGCGGGCTTCCGGTCGGACTGAGCTCGTGCCGTTGCGCTGCTGTCGCGTGGCCGGGAGACGGACGGGTGCACCGGAGCCGAAACCAGTCCGCAGCGGTGCCCTCGCCCGTGGTGACGGGTGGTGCGCCCTTCTTCAGGGCTGGGTTCTGGGTGGGGCGAGGGTCCAGCATCCGGTCTCGTAGGGGCTGGTGCCGGGTGTGCGGGTGATGGTCCAGCCGCCCTCGTGCACCGAGATGTGGTGGCGTGGGCAGAGCAGGCACAGGTTGTCGAGATCGGTGCTGCCCGAGTTCTCCCACTCGGTGACGTGGTGGGCCTGGCATCTGCGCGGATGCGCGCGGCAACCCGGGAAGATGCAGTGCCGGTCGCGGGCCTGGAGGGCTCGGCGTTGGGCGGGGGTGGCGGTGCGCTGCGAACGTCCGACGAACAGCACGGTGATCGCGGTGGAGCGCAGGAGCTGGGCGAGGTGGTCGGTGCCGGTCGCGGCCTCGAGCCGGAGCAGCCGCTCCACGACTACGGGGGTGATGCTCGCGTCGCACATGATCCGCCGTGCGGCGGCGGAGGAGATGAGCACCGGGTCGTCGCTGCCGGGCATGGTGAGCTCGGCTCCGAGGCCGGCGCGCAGCTCATCCAGCGCCACCTGGATGGTGACGTGTGGCGCGATGCCGTGGTGCGAGCCGACGCGGCCGTCGTCGAGGTGGGTGGTCATGAGCTCGCCGAACGCGACGGCGAGCAGGTGCGGCCGGTCGTCCTTCGCGACGACGCCTGCTGCCGCCGACCCGCCGCAGGTGCACCAGCGGCGGGTGGGGAAGGACGCCCCGTCCTTGTCGAACGGGGCGGGTGGCGCCGCGAGCGGGCAGCCGGTGTCGTGGCGCACGTCGGGGTCGCGGTCGGCGATGCGGCGCGCGTACTGGTCGATCACGGTCATCGCCGCCGCGGCGGGTTCGGGGAGCAGGTAGGCCTCGAGCCGGAACAGGTGGCCCACCCGCACGCAGGTCAGGCTCTGGTCGTCGTAGGCCTCGACGGCTGCCTGCTCGGCCTTCTCGCCGTCGCGGGGGACCGCCGACTCGGCGAGCAGGCGCAGCCGGGCGACGGCCCGCTTCACGTCCGCCGCCGTCCCCGCCCGTGCGACGGGCAGGAGCACCTCGACGGCGTCCGCGCGCAGCCGCTGCTTCTCCGCGCGGGTGGTCGGCAGGTGCGCGAGGACCCCGTTGACGCCGGAGGTGAGCTCGCGGACCTGGTCGCCGCTGATGCTGCCGGCGAGCCAGTGCTGCTGGACGGGTGCGGGGTGCTCGCGCAGGTCGCGGGCGCGGGCGAGGACGGCCTTGGCCGAGGACGGGGACAGGCCGGCTTCGACCTCGAGCCAGCGCTGGGGCGAGGCGTACCGGCCGTGGATCAGGCTGCCGGTGCCGGGCCCGGTGGTCGCGGTGACGTGCCCCGCGAGCACGGTCGCGGCGGCGGCGCCCCGGTCGGCCCCGCGCAGCAGCGCGACCGCGAGATCGGCGGCGACGTCGGGCGGCACCGCGCCCAGATCCAGGCCGCCCCGCTCGCCCAGCGCACCTGCGACGAACCCGACGAGCTCCCCGATCTGCGCCACTGCTTCGCGCAGCTGCGGGACCGTCACCGGTCCCGCACCAGGAGGCGTCGTCGAGCTCATGACCAGAACCTTAGAGAAGGGGTCTGACGGTCGCCCCACCTGAGAACCGTTGCAGCCCAATGAGTTTCCGCCTCCAGCGAGACCGAGTTCTCCACAGCTCGGGCGCATCGGCGCGTCGTCCACAGGACGCTCGAGCGCCGCTGGCGGCGAGGTGGTCGACATGCTCATCGACGTCGCTCGCTGCTGCACCAGCGCTTGCCCGTCTGTGCTGGGTCACTCCATGCCGGGATGCTCGGGGGACAGCGCGACTCGCTCCGTTGCCACCGCTCCTTGCAGCGCCGGGGTGCCAGGCGACAGCACGACGCGAGGTGCCGCCACCATTGCTGCGCTCTTCCCGGACGCGGAGTGCCAGGCGTCAACGGGACTCGGCGCCCTCCGACGTTGCTGCGGCCTTCCCTGCCGGAGTCCCAGGGACGGCCCGACTCGACCACCCACACCCCTGCTGCACCTATCCCCGGCACGCTGCGGCGCGCCGGCGACCCGAGCAGCCCTCCGTCCTGCGCCGCACGCCAGGGACGGCGCACGCACGGCCGCCGCCTTCCCAGCGGCAGGTCGGCGCCGCGCTCCCGGTCGCTCCCATCCCCGCACTGCAGATCAGCTGGGCAGATCGGCAGTGGATGCAGGAACGAGTAGGCAGATTGCCTCGCGTGTCGGGGTCCTGTTGAGCAGAAGTCAGGCGACCCTCACTCTGGCGGACATGTTCCAGGAGGGGCAGCTCTACGCACCCGTCGTGACCGACGCCGACGGCGAGGTCGTGGTCCATCTCGCCGAGGACCACCCCGGCTTCGCCGACGCCGACTACCGCGAGCGCCGCAACACGATCGCGTCGTTGGCGATGGACTGGCAGCCCGGTCAGCCGTGCCCGATCGCTCCCTACACCGACGAGGAGCACGACGTCTGGCGGGTCGTCAGCGCCGAGCTCGCCGTGCAGCACGAGCGGCTGGCCTGCCGTGCCGCGCGCGACGGTCGCGCCACCCTCGACCTCCCGCTCGACCGGATCCCGCAGCTCGACGAGGTGACCGCCGCTCTCGCCCCGCTCTCGGGCTTCGAGTACCGCCCCGCCGCCGGCCTCGTCCCGCTGCGCGAGTTCTACGGCTCGCTGGCCGACCGCGCCTTCTGGTCGACGCAGTACATCCGCCACCACTCGGTGCCGCTCTACACGCCCGAGCCCGACGTCGTGCACGAGGTGATCGGCCACGCGATCACGCTGGCGGAGCCGTCGTACGCGGCGCTGTACGTCGAGGCCGGCCGTGCCGCGCGGCGGGTGGAGTCGGTCGAGGCGCTTGAGTTCGTGTCGAAGGTGTTCTGGTTCTCGCTCGAGTTCGGAGTCGTCCACGAGCCCGACGGCCCGAAGGCGTACGGCGCGGGACTGCTGTCGTCCTACGGCGAGATCCAGGAGTTCCCCGAGGCCGACCTGCGCCCGCTCGACCTCGCGCGGATGGGCACGCAGACCTACGACATCACGCACTACCAGCCGGTGCTGTTCGCGGCGCGGTCGTGGGGCGAGGTGCACGACGTCGTCGGCGGCTTCTTCGCCGACGCCGACGACGCGACGGTCGAGCGCCTCCTGCACGCGGCGGCGGCGCAGGTCTGAGAACCCTTCGGGCGCAGGGGACGCGCCCGATCGGTCAGGAGCCGCCGGAGCTCGTCACCGGACCGCCG
Organism: Actinomycetes bacterium; assembly: GCA_029781935.1. GTDB lineage: Bacteria > Actinomycetota > Actinomycetes > S36-B12 > CAIYMF01 > Longivirga. Next base: position 3,584 of record JAKOVT010000378.1, read on the forward strand.
CCGCCGTTGCCGCCGCCGGACGATGATCCGCCCGACGACCCGCCGCCCTGCTGCTGCGCGATGGACGTCGGCGGTGCCCACGCGGTGCCGGCCGTGGCCTGCACCCAGTCGCGGCCGAGGACGAGGACGACCGTCGAACCCGTCGAGGCCTGCGCCTTCTGCTGGATCCCGGTCGCCTTCGAGACCGTCCGCACGCCGCCCGCGACGTCGGCGGAGAACAGGATCGTGCTCGACCGCAGAGTGCCGCCGGGGTTGGTCGCGACGGAGTCGACGTGGAAGCCCTCCTGCCGCAGGACCGACGCGGCGGCAGCGGCCACGCCGCGCGTGGTGGTCGCGTTGTAGATCACGAGGTGGATCTGCTCGGGGGAGAGCGGGGCGGCCGCGGCCTGGGTCGACGACGACCCCGGATCCACCGACGGCGTGGTGCTCTGCCGCTGCTCGACCGGCGCCTGCGGCTCGGCGGCGGTGTCGTTCGCGGGAGCGGGCGCGGGCTTCTTCGAGGAGGCGTACGTCGTGCCCGCCTGCAGCCCGGCGCCGAGCGCGACGGCACCGACGGCGCTGGCAGCAGCGACGCCCGCGGTGAGGACGCTGACGCGCGCGAGGAGCGCGTCTCGGTGGTCCGACGTCCAGTGGGGGTGGCGCACGGGGGGATCTCCGCAACCTCGGGGGCAGGTGGAACGACTGTGGCAGCGAGCGGTGTAGGACCGGTATGCCGACCCTGTGCGCATGCTGAGACAGGAGTAAACGTCCGGCAAGGGGCGCGGTCCCTGCCCTGGCCGGTCCCATCGTCCGGGACCAGCCTCAGGTCAGCCTCTCCACGGCCTCGCCGCCGGCCGCCTCGCCGCCGGCCCCCTCGCCGCCGGCCCCCTCGCCGACACCGCCTCGCCGCCGGCCGCCTTTCGCCCGCCGCGACGCCGATCCACGGCGCAGCCGCGACGAGATCGCCTGCCGAGCACGCCGCCACCACGCGCGGACCGCGGCGGCACCGCTGCTGTCCCGTCGGGCCTCCCGCCGGCGCACGGTTCTCCCGGCGGGAGCGTCCCCGGCGGTGCGGCCGCGCGCTAGGTTGCCCGCATGACGACCCTCATCCCGGGCATCGCCCCGGACTCCGTGACCCCCGTGCCGATCGACGGCGAGCTCGTCACCGGCAGCGCG
>JAKOVT010000394.1 GCA_029781935.1 Actinomycetes bacterium
GAGCGCGTCGGCCCTCGCCTGGCCCCAGAACAGGTTCGCCAGCGTCACCTCGGGCGGCATCGGGAAGCCGATGATCACCTGGGCCGGGGTCAACGAGGACACCGGGACCGCTCCGCTGACCGGCGGCGGCGTGCGCGACAGCGCGACGGCGACGCCGACCGTCGCGGCCATGACCAGCACCTCGACGGCAGCCACGCGCACGAACAGCAGCCGCGACGGGTCGGCCGCGAGCTTCGGCACGGACTCGCGGCGGTGCCACCAGCCGATCGCCGCGATCACCGCGAGCAGCAGCGCCTTGAGCACCACGAGCCGCCCGTACGACGTGGTCAGCAGGTCGCCGGCCCCGGAGAGCCGGACCCACGCGGAGAGGATGCCGCTCGCCGCGACCGCGACGGCGGTCCAGACGGCGAGCGGGCTGAAGCGGGCGACGGCGACGGCCAGCGGACGGCGGTCGGTGGTGCCCAGCAGGACGAGCGCGGCGAGGCCGCCGCACCACAGGCTCAGCGCGAGCACGTGGACGGCCAGTGCGGAGACGGCGACCGTGTGGTCGGGCGAGGTCCCGGAATGGCTCGACAGCGTCGGCGGCAGGAGCGCGGCGAGCGCGAGCAGGCAGCTGAGCGCCGCCCCGGTCGTGGTGCGCACGGCGTACGCCGCCACCCCCACGACCAGCGCCAGCACCGCCTGCACGAGCAGCGACCGGCCGATCTCGATGTCGCGCACGAAGCTCCACAGGAGCGCGGGGTCGAGGACGCCGGGGACCGGCGTGGCCAGGACGTTCGACAGCGTCAGGACGACCTCGACCAGCACCGCCCCGGCCCAGACGAGAGCAGACCAGCGCGCGGCGCGGGTCCACCGCAGCCGGGGTCCCCGCAAGACCCCCTCGCGCGCCGGCACCAGCAGGCCGCCGGCGAGCAGCAGCCCCACGGTGAGGATCCCGGCCAGATCCGCGAGCGTGCGCAGCACGGGCAGCGCCCACTCGGTGCCGAGCCCCTCGTCGGGGAGGCCGGGCGCAGCAGGCGCCGGACGTCCGTCGCCGGCCCACAGGCACAGCGCCATCACCACGAGGGCGACGGCGAGCGAGCCGAGCAGCACCGGGCCCGGGCGCAGCTCGCGGACGACCTGCGCCCGAGGGGCGACTGCAGGAGCGGTCACGCCGACCGTCGGCGCAGCAGGACCACCACGATGCCGACGATCACGACCACCGCCAGGCCCCCGAGGACCAGCGGCCACGCACTCATCGCGCTGGCGTCAGCCGTCGACGAGGTGGGCGCGGTGGGCAGCGGAGAGGTGCTCGACGCGGTCGAGGGCGTGGCGCTCGGCGTCGGGCTGCCGGACGCGCTCGCGCTGGGCGAGGGCAGCACGGACTCGGGGACCACGAACGCGAAGGAGCCCGTGATGGTGTGGCCGTCGTCCGACGCGCTGCGGTAGGAGACGCCGTACGTGCCGGGGACGGTGAGCGCGACGAGCGGCACCGTCGCGGTGTCGCCCGAGATTACGGTGGCACCCGAGGTCACGGAGGTGCCCTCGGGGTCGCGGACGACGATCGCGGTCCCGCCGGGCAGCGGCGCCTCCTCGAACGTGAGCACGACGGACGTGGGGAGGGTGGTGACGGTGCTGTCGGCCGCGGGCGCGGTGCTCACGACGACGTTGTGCGCCGACGCCGGCGGTGCGGCGAGCAGGCCGGCGGCGCCGATCAGCGCGGCGGCCGCGAGCACGCGCAGCGCGGTAGGACGGGGGACGTGCACGGGTTCTCCTGACGGTGACGGGGACGGGGGCGCTGCGGGCGACCCCGACCCGGTGGTCAGGCTCGCGCGAGCGTCGCCGGGGGTCCCCGGCGGCTCGAGGCCGTGGCGCGGACGGTGCCCCGCACGGGCCGCAGGTGCTCGTCGACCGGCACGCGCACCGCGCGCGGCAGTGCGAGACCGTCGGCCACGGCGGGCAGCAGGAGGCGCCGGGCGAGGTGCCAGAGCACGGCGACGGCGGAGTCGACGCGCGCGAGCGCGACGGCCGAGACGGCGACGGCGAGCAGGTGGGCCAGGAGCATGCCGGGCGTGAGCGCTGCGGCGTGCCCGTGGTCGTGCGCCGCTCCCGAGCTCGCCAGCCCGGCCAGGCGCGGGTCCACGTGGGAGCCCGGCGTACCGAGGAGCATCGTGACGTGCGCGACGGCCTGGATCCCGATCAGCGCGCCGACCAGGCGGGCCACGGTCCAGGTCCGCGCCGACGCGACCACGCAGCCCGCGAGGACGAGCAGCGCCACCGGGAGCCCGAGCGGCCCGGGCGCCGCGTCGCCGCTGACGGCACCGTGCCCGGCGGCGGCGACGAGGAGGCCGACGCACGCGACCACGCTGCCGCGCGCGACGCGCATCGGGGCGGGCGCGCCGCGGAGCGGGACCCTTCGCAGCGCGTCGCTCACCGGGCCATGGTAGGCGGCACCGGACCACCCGGGCTCTCTCCGCGGCCTCACCGGATCCTCACCCGCCTTCCCATCCGGCGTCGGGCTTCGGGACACTGGCGGCTGGCCTACGGAAGGACCGCACCCGATGACCGGCTCCGCCGACGAGCTCCTCGACCGGACGAGGCTCGCGACGCTCGTCGACGAGATCGGTGACCTCGACCTCGTGCGCGAGGCCGTCCAGACCTTCCTCGACGAGGTCCCCGACCGGCTCGCCGCGATCCGCGTCGCCCTCGCCGGCGGCGACGGCCAGGAGCTGCGCTCGGCCGCCCACGCGCTCGGCTCCCCCGCCGCCATGCTGGGTGCGGTCGGCGTCTCGGTCGTGTCCAAGCAGCTGCAGGCCGCGGCGCTCGAGGACCGGTTCGACGACGCCCGCGCCCTCGTCGAGCAGATCACCGCCACGACGCAGCGCACCGAGGTCGAGATGCGCGCCTACCTGGCGTCGTCCGCCTCGGCCTGACGCGGGTCGAGATAGGTCCTCGCCATGTCGGCCAGGGCGTCGATCCCGAACGGCTTGCTCAGGTAGTCGGTCATCCCCGCGTCGCGGCACGAGTCGCGCTCGGCCTGGCCCACGTGCGCGGTGAGCGCCACGATGGGTACGTCGGCCGCTGTCGCCCCGCCTGTGCCGGCCCGCCACCGTCGCGTCGTCTCGCGGCCGTCGATGCCCGGCATCTGCACGTCCATGAGCACCAGCCCGTACGCCGACCGCTCCATGGCGTCGAGCGCCGCCTGGCCGCCGTCGACGACATCCGTGTCGAGACCGATCTTCCCGAGCATCGCGGCGGCCAGCCGACGGTTGATCTCGTTGTCGTCGACGAGCAGCACGCGCGTGCTCCGGGCGACCCACGCGGCCGTGCCGCCGGACCGGGCGGCGATGCGCAGCTGGGCGCAGGTCCCGCCGTCGGGGTGCGCCGATACGTCGAGCGCGCCGCCGAGCGCGGTGGTGAGCCGCGAGGTCTGGGCGAGCCCGCCGCCGCCCTGCGGCAGGGCGCCGTTGCCGGGCCAGGTGTAACCGACCCCGTGGTCGCGGACCTCGATGACGAGCGTGTCGGGGCTGGCGTCGATGCCGACCTCGACGCGGTCGGTGCCGGAGTGCGCGAGGGCGTTGTCGACCAGCGCGTGGGCCGCGCGCAGGACGAGGGGCGACTGCACCGACGTGACGAAGTCCGCCCCGAGGCGGTCGGTGTGCGGCACCACGGGCACGGCGCTGCCGGCGTAGGGACCGACGATGCCCTCGACCAGCGCGTCGAGCGCG
>JAKOVT010000396.1 GCA_029781935.1 Actinomycetes bacterium
GCGTGGTAGGCCGACCCCCACTCCTCGTCGACGGGGTGGAGCAGGCGCTGGAAGGTCCACAGCGACGCGAAGCCGCGCTCCTCTGCGGCGACGGCGACGTGGCGCATCGTCTCCGGCGTGGCCCAGGTGCCCGAGACCGGCAGGCCGAGGCCGACCCGCACGGCTAGCCCTCGTCCTCGTCGAGCTGCTTCCCGCCGAAGAACATGAGCGGGTCGGAGAGCAGCTCGATCCCGATGCCGTCGGGGTCGCGCAGGTACATCGACTCCGGGATGCCGCGCTGCGGGCCGTCGTAGGGCACGTCGGCCGCGTCGAGCGTGGCACGCAGCTCGTCCCAGCGGTCCTGCGGCAGGGAGATCGCGATGTGCTGCACGCCGCCGATCGCCTCGACGCCCTGCTCGAGCCCGAGCCCGGGGAAGTCGAAGAAGCCGAGCAGCGTGGAGTTGCCGACGTCGAAGAACAGGTGCGCCGAGCCCGGGTAGTCGCGGTTCTCGACGAGCTCGACGAGCGGGAAGCCGAGCAGGCCCTGGTAGAAGCCGATCGTCGTCTCGACGTCGGAGCAGATGAGCGCGGCGTGGTGGATGCCGCGACCCGGCGAGGCCGGACGCCGGGAGGGCGGGAGCAGGTAGCGGGCGCGCAGCTCGTCGCGGCGGGCGCGGATGGCGACGAGCTCCTCGTCGGTGGGCGGCATCGGCGTACTCCTTCGTCGGCGGCTCCGCGGTCCGGTGGCGGCACCTCCCCGCCTCGCCGCGTTCGACCCTAGCCACGGCGTGCGGAACAATGGTGCTCGCAGGCTAGTTGAAGAGTGAACTACTGCACCCGGAACCGCCCAGGAGGCTGCCGTGCCCGCCGTGACCGTCGACGACATCACCGTCCTGCCGCGCGTGAAGCGGCCCGACCCCGGCCTGGTACCCGCCCGCCCGGTCGTCTCGGTGACCACCGCGCCGTCGGGGCACGAGGGCGAGGGCTTCCCCGTCCGGCGAGCCTTCGCCGGCGTCGACGCGGCTGCGATCGACCCGTTCATCATGATGGACCAGATGGGCGAGGTGGAGTACGCGCCGTACGAGCCGCGCGGCACCGACTGGCACCCGCACCGCGGGTTCGAGACCGTCACCTACATCATCGACGGCACCTTCATCCACCAGGACACCCACGGCGGCGGCGGCACGATCAGCAACGGTGACACCCAGTGGATGACCGCGGGCAGCGGGCTCCTCCACATCGAGACCCCGCCGGAGTCGCTGGTGGTGTCGGGCGGGCTGTTCCACGGCCTCCAGCTGTGGGTCAACCTGCCGCGCGAGTCGAAGATGGCGCCCCCGCGCTACCAGGATCTGCGCGCCTCCGACGTGGCGCTGCTGTCGTCGGACGACGGCGGTGCGCTGCTGCGGGTGATCGCCGGCGAGCTCGGTGGCCACTCCGGTCCCGGCTCGACCCACACACCGATGACGATGGTGCACGCGACCGTGGCGCCGGGGGCCTCGATGAGCATCCCGTGGCGCCAGGACTTCAACGCGCTCGCGTACGTGATGGCCGGCAGCGGCACGGTCGGCGAGGAGAAGCGACCGATCCGCACCGGCCAGCTCGCCGTCCTCGGCCACGGCGGATCGCTCACGATCGCGGCCGACCCGTCGCAGGACTCGCGCCACCCTGCGCTCGACGTCGTCCTGCTCGGCGGCGCCCCGATCCGCGAGCCGATCGCGTGGTACGGGCCGTTCGTGATGAACACCCAGCGCGAGCTCATGCAGGCCGTCGACGACTTCCAGAAGGGCCGCCTCGGCGTCGTCCCCCCCGACGCCATCCGCCCCTTCCGCGGCTGACCCCCCCTTCTGCGATCAATGTGCCCCGCGGTGCGCTAGAAGCACCTCAAGCGCCCCAAGGCCACGCGGCGATCCCCGCCGACGCCTCCCCGTCGCGCACGGCGTGCACCGCCGGGCGCGGCCGCGCGGCGGCCTCGAGTCGCGCGCGGAGGATCTGGTCGAGGACCCAGCGCGGCCTGTCGCGCACGTCGGCGGGGAGGACGGTGACCACGAGGACGCCGGCGCTGGCGTAGCGGGAGTTGCGCCGTACCGTCCGCGCGAAGCCCTCCGCACCCGCGTGGTGGGTCACGCTGTCGATCTCGACGGCCAGACCCACGTCGTCCAGCCACACGTCGGCCACAGCCACGAACACACCGCCGGCCGTCACGAGCCGGACGTTCAGCATGACCGCGGGTACGCCTGCACCCTCGAGAAGGCCCGCGACGTCGGCCTCGGGGACGGAGTGCGCCCCCGACCGCAGCGCTGTGAGCGCCGCCCGCAGGTGGGCGCTGCCGCGCATGGGACCGTCGTCCAGCTCAGACCGGAGCTGCTCCCACGTGCACCTTCCGCGCTGGATGGCCTCGGCCGAGATCGCGACGACGTCTGTCTCGCGAGGCAGACGGCGAGCCGCGTCGCCGACGCACCGGGGTACGTCGGCGATCTCCAGGCCGTCGATGCGCTGGGTCCGAGGCGCACGGCGCGTGCGCTCGACCCGGACGAAGCCGGTCGACAACCGCCGCACGTCGTGCGGCACGAGGACGTGCACGGGTTCAGGGCGTTCCGCGGCGTCATCGCGAGACTCGGCGAGGCCGATCGACCGGAACCCGTGCACGCGCAGGCCCGACGTACCGGTGAGGACGCTGTGCGGACCGGCGTACAGCAGGGCCGCCATCAGCCGCTGGAGGCGGGAAGGAACGCCACCCCCGACCAGATGCACGCCCGGCAGGACCCGCGTCCACATCCCGCCGGTCGCGCGACGTGACGCGGTCGACCGATGAGCACCGAGGGCGGTCAGCTGAGCAGCCGTGATCAGGCCGAACTGGGCGTCGGCCGTGTCGCGCACGGCCGCGGCGGTCAGGGAAGGTCGAGGCACGGGTGCAGCCTGACGGGTCCCCTCGCGCCGTGGGCCCGACGGATCGCGGACCTGTGGATGACGTGGGGCGATCTCGGTGCTTCTAGCGCACCCGGGGGCACATTGATCGGGACTGGGGGCGCCGAGGTGGGCGCCAGGCCGGCCGAGCCGCTGCAGGGCCGCCGGAACCGTCCGGCTCGCGGCGAGCGCTCCTCGCCGCCCTGCGCATCGGCCGCGCCGTGCGGCACAGTCTGACCATGACCACGTCGTACGTCGTCCTGCGCTCCGACACGGTGGCCGTCGTCGTCACCGACGACGACGCGATGCCCCGGATCGTCCACTGGGGGCCTCCCGTCCCCGACGACGGTGCGTACGACGCGCTGCTCGATGTCGCGATCCCCCAGGGCAGCCTCGACGTGGCCGTGCCGATGGGGATCCTGCCGGAGCACGCCCGCGGGTGGTCGGCGTACGGCGGCATCTCGGTGCACCGCGGCGACGGCACCTCGTGGGCGCCGCTGCTCTCGCGCACGGCGAGCACGCATCACGGCGGCTCCTTCGCCTGGCACGGCACCGACGACCGCGCGCGGATCTCCGTCGCGGTCGAGCTCGCCCTCGACGAGCACGGCGTGCTGCTCGTCCGCACGTCGTTGACCAACGACGGCGGCGCCACCCTCCACGTCGCGGGCGTCGTCCCGGTGCTGCCGCTCCCGCACCGCGCGGTCGAGGTCCTCACCCTCACCGGTCGATGGGCGCGCGAGGACGTCGAGACGCGCACGGTCCTCGAGGTCGGCGCCCTGGCGCTGGAGAACCGGCGCGGACGGACGTCGCACGAGGTGCAGCCCACCCTCATGGCCGGCACGCGCGCGTTCGCGCAGGAGTCCGGCGAGGTCTGGGCCGCTCATCTCGCGTGGAGCGGGGACCACGCCGCCCGCGCCGAGGTCCTCCCCGACGGCCGCCGGCTCCTCTCGGTGTCGGAGCTGCTGCTGCCCGGCGAGCTGCGGCTCGCGCCCGGGGACACCTACGCCGCCCCCGAGGTGCACGCCGCGTACTCCGCCCACGGTCTCAACGGGATCAGCGATGCCTTCCACGCGCATGTGCGCGCGCGGCCCGGGCATCCGCGCACCCCGCGCCCGGTCCTGCTCAACACGTGGGAGGCGGTGTACTTCAACCACGACCTCGCCGAGCTCACCCGCCTCGCGGACGCCGCGGCGGAGGTGGGCGTCGAACGCTTCGTCCTCGACGACGGCTGGTTCCGCGGGCGCGGCGACGACACCTCCTCGCTGGGCGACTGGTACGTCGACACCGCGAAGTACCCCGACGGCCTCGATCCGCTCGTCGACCACGTCACCGGTCTCGGGATGCAGTTCGGCCTCTGGGTCGAGCCGGAGATGGTGAATCCCGACAGCGACCTGTTCCGCGCCCACCCCGACTGGGTCCTCGGTCTCGACGGGGTGGAGCAGGTGATGGCGCGGCACCAGGTCGTCCTCGACCTCGCGCGGCCCGAGGTGTCGGCGTACCTGTTCGAGCGCCTCGACGCGCTGCTCACGGCGCATGACATCGCCTACCTGAAGTGGGACATGAACCGCGACCTCGTGGCGGCCGGCGGGCGCGACGGCGCCGCGGGCGTCCACGCCCAGACGCTGGCGCTCTACGACCTCCTCGATCGGCTGCGGCGGGCGCACCCCGCGGTGGAGATCGAGTCCTGCGCGTCCGGCGGCGGCCGCGTCGACCTCGGCATCGCCGCGCGCACCGACCGGTTCTGGACGTCGGACTGCAACGACGCGCTCGAGCGGCAGTCGATCCAGCGCGGCTTCTCCTACCTCGTGCCGCCCGAGCTGATGGGCGCGCACATCGGCGGTGAGTGGGCGCACACGACGGCACGGCGGCAGTGGTTCCCGTTCCGAGCGGCCACGGCCTTCTTCGGGCACCTCGGCCTCGAGTGGAACCTGCTGCACGCCAGCGCGGAGGACCGTGCGGCAGTGGCCGAGACGATCGCGCGGCACAAGGCGTTGCGGCACCTGCTCCACCACGGCCGCACCGTCCGGGTCGACCACCCCGACGGGTCGGCGCTCGTGCACGGCGTCGTCGCCCACGACCGCGGCGAGGCGCTGTTCTCCTACGCGCAGCTCACCGCCCCGGACCGCACGGCCCCGGCGCCGATGCGCCTCGTCGGTCTCGACCCCGACCGCGCCTACCGCGTCGAGCGGCTCCTCCTCCCCGGTGCGAACTGGGCGCCGGGCAAGCACGAGCCGTCGTGGTACGCCGAGGGCCTCGAGGCGAGCGGTGCTCTGCTCGCGCAGCTCGGCGTACCCGTCGGGATCCACGTGCCCGAGCAGGCGACGCTGGTGCACGTCCGCGCGCTCTGATCCCGCCGGACCCGTGCCCGGTACGACGCGGGCGCCCGCTCGCGCCGTCCTGCCCCGGAGGCGGACGCGAGCACGGTTACATGGACCCATGACGGACACGATCCGCTGGGGCATCCTCGGCGCCGGGCGCATCGCCTCGACGTTCTGCGACGACCTCGCGCTGCTCGACGACCACGAGGTCGTCGCGGCCGGATCACGACGACCCGGTGGAGCCGACGCGTTCGCCGAGCGCTTCGACGTCCCCCACGTGCACGGGTCGTGGGAGGAGCTCGTGGCCGATCCCGACGTCGACGTCGTCTACGTCGCGACCCCGCACCCGGCCCACCACGCCGGCGCCCTGCTGGCTCTGAACGCAGGCAAGAACGTGCTCGTGGAGAAGCCGTTCACGATGGACGCCGTCCAGGCCCGCGAGCTGGTCGCCGCCGCCGAGGCCGCCGACGTGTTCCTCATGGAGGCGATGTGGACCCGCTTCCTGCCCGCGATCGTGGCGCTGCGCGAGGTGGTCGACGAGGGGCGCCTCGGCGACCTGGTGGCCGTGCACGCCGACTTCGGCGTCGGGTTCGAGGAGGACCCCGAGGGTCGCTGGTTCGCGCCCGAGCTCGGCGGCGGCGCGCTGCTCGACCTCGGCATCTACCCCGTGTCGTTCGCCTCGATGCTCCTCGGCACGCCGCAGCACGTCGTGGCGGCCAGCGACCCGGCGTTCACGGGCGTCGACGGCCACACGTCCGCGATCCTGCGTGACGGCCGGGGCCGGCACGCGCTCGTGACCACGACGATGTTCGCCAGCACCGAGACGCGTGCCACCGTGATCGGGCGCGACGCGCGCATCGAGGTCGACAGCCCGTTCTTCCGCACGCAGGGCTTCACCCTGGTCTACAGCGACGAGACACCCGAGCGGGTCGAGCGGCCCTACGTGGGCAACGGCATGCGCTTCGAGGCGATGGAGGTCGCGCGCTGCCTGCACGAGGGCCTGCGCGAGTCGCCCGTCATGCCGCTGCACGAGACGGTGTCGATCGTGGAGACCCTCGACGAGATCCGCCGCCAGATCGGCCTCACCTACCCGGCGTGAGCCCCGCCGTGCCACCCCTCGTCAGTGGGCGTAGGTGGGGGCGATCGTGGCGCGGGCGAGGGTGTGGAAGGCGAGGTTGAACGAGACCACGGCCGGGCTCGCGGAGGCGTCGACCCCGAGCGTCGGCACGTCCACCGCGTGCACCACGAAGAAGTACCGGTGGGGCATGTCGCCAGGCGGCGGAGCGCAGCCGCCGTACGCCGCCGTCCCGAAGTCGGTCGCCACATGGAACGCGCCGTCCGGCAGCGTGGCGTCGGACTCGCCGGCACCGGTGACCAGCTCGTGCACGTCGGCGGGGATGTCGACGACCACCCAGTGCCAGAAGCCGGAGGGGGTCGGGGCGTCGGGGTCGAAGCAGGTGACGACGAAGCTGCGGGTGCCCGCGGGCTCCCCGCTCCAGCGCAGCTGCGGCGAGCGGTTCGCACCGCCGGCCGAGTCGTGCACGTGCGCGAGCGGCGTCATCGAGCCGCCGACGACG
>JAKOVT010000400.1 GCA_029781935.1 Actinomycetes bacterium
CGGCGTCGGCCGCGGCCCGCGCGACCGACAGCACCGTGCCCTCGCGAGGAGCGGCGACGGCGGCGTACGCCGAGTCGGCGGCCCTGCGGAACGCCGTGACCATGAGCTCGTGCTCGCCGAGGGCCTGCTCGCGCGCCGAGGCGAGCGTCTCGGCCACACCCTGCACGAGCTGGCTGAGGATGATGCCGGAGTTTCCCCGCGCGCCGAGCAGGGCGCCGTGGGCGAAGGTGCCGACGCTCTCGCGCACCGACCCCGACGCGCTCTCGGCCAGGGCCGCGGCGGCGGCCTCGAAGGTGAGGAACATGTTGGTGCCGGTGTCGCCGTCGGGCACCGGGAAGACGTTGAGCGCGTCGATCTCGCCCCGGTGGCGCCCGAGGGCGTCGAGCCCGAGCTCCGCCCAGCGCCGGACGCCGGTGGCGTCGAGCCGCTCGACGGTCACACGGGCTCCTCGGGGGTCGGTGCGGACGTGAGCGGCGTCACCGCCACGGCGGCGAGCCTAGTGTCGTGGCCCACGGGTGCGCCGGTGCGGCGCTCGCCGGTTTGGGAGAGCGCGGCCCCGCCCTGTACCCTGTCCAGGTTGCCCGGCCTCCCGGGCGCGCCCCGGCCCCTGGCTGGAGCGAGACCCCTGATCTCGAGCGCGAAGGACTACGACTGTGGCTGCCAACTGCGACGTCTGCGGCAAGGGCCCGGGCTTCGGCCACACCATCTCGTTCTCCCACCGCCGCACCAAGCGCCGCTTCAACCCCAACATCCAGAGCGTGCGCACCAAGGTGAACGGCACGCCCACCAAGCTCAACGTGTGCACCTCCTGCATCAAGGCCGGCAAGGTCGCCCGCGTCTGACCTCCACGTCCCGCGAGGACCGCTCCCCCACCGGGGTGCGGTCCTCGCGGCGTTCTCCGGCCTTTCCGGCGTACGCCGCATCGGCCGCCGCACCGCGAGGGAGACTGCGACAGTGATCGAGATCGAGGTCGGCCCCGAGGGCATCCGGCTCGGGCAGCTGCTCAAGTACGCCGGGGCGGTCGACACCGGCGGCGAGGCCAAGGGCCTGCTCGAGGCCGGCGAGGTGCACGTGAACGGCGACGTCGAGACCCGCCGCGGCCGCCAGCTCGGCCCTGGCGACGAGGTCCGCGTCCACGACCGGGTGTGGCGCCTGGTCTGACGTCGGGGCGGACCCGCTAGGCCCGGAAGTGGTCGTGCCCGCCGGCGCCGGCGTACGGCGCGCCGTCGACGAGCACGACCGGGTCGCCCTCGCGCACCTCGCCCACGGGCACGAACGGCTCGGGCAGCGCGGCGTCCGCGGGGAACGCCGCGAGCAGCGCGTGGTCCTCCCCTCCCGTGAGCACCCAGACCAGCGGGTCGACGTTGAACGCGGCGGCTGCCTCGGCCACGGGCCCGTCGACCACGAGGGCGGAGCTGTCCAGGGCGACGACGACCCCGGACGCCGCGGCGAGGTGGCCCGCGTCCTGCACCAGGCCGTCGGAGACGTCGATCATCGCGGTGGCTCCCGCCTCCTGGGCGGCCCGCCCCGCGGCGTACGGCGGGGCGGGCACCCGGTGGGCGTCGGCGAGCACGCGCGGCGAGCGGAAGCCGCGGCCCAGCACCGCGAGGCCGGCCGCCGCCCAGCCCAGGCGACCGGCCACGGCCAGCACGTCGCCGGCACGGGCACCGGAGCGGGTCACCGGTGCGCGCCCCCCGAGGTCTCCGAGCGCCGTCACCGACACCACCACGGTGTCGCTGCGGACGACGTCGCCGCCCACGACGGTCGCCCCCACGAGCGCGCACTCCTCGGCGAGCCCGTCGGCCAGACCCGTGGCCCAGTCCGACGGCAGGTCGGGCGGCGCGCCGAGACCGACGAGCAGGGCGGTGGGCCGCGCGCCCATCGCCACCAGGTCGGCGAGGTTCTGGGCCGCGGCCTTGCGGCCCACGTCGTGCGCGGTCGACCAGTCGCGCCGGAAGTGCCGGCCCTCAACGAGCAGGTCCGTCGACGCGACCACGCGACCGTCCGGGGCAGCCACGACCGCGGCGTCGTCGCCCGGGCCGAGCAGGACGTCCGGGGTCGCCGGGAAGCGGGCGACGACGGCCGCGATGAGGCCGAACTCGCCGAGGTCCGCGACCGTGCCGTCGTCCGCCATCCCTGCTCCCGCTCCTCGTGCGCCCCCCGCGATACCGGTGGGAGACGCGTGCGCACCGGGCAGTAGTGTCCTGCTCGGGGAGATCGCCCCGCCGCCCGACCCGCGCGACCCGCGCCCGACCCGAGGAGGACGACCATGGTGGTCCAGGCCTACATCCTCATCCAGACCGAGGTCGGCAAGGCGGCCAACGTCGCGGCGACCATCGGCCAGATCAAGGGCGTCACGCTGGCGGAGGACGTCACCGGCCCCTACGACGTCATCGTCCGGGCCGAGGCGCGCACCGTCGACGAGCTCGGCAAGCTCGTCGTGGCCAAGATCCAGGCCGTCGAGGGCATCACGCGGACGCTGACCTGCCCCGTCGTCCACCTGTAAGCGGTGCGCCCCACCCCGGTCCGGATCGCCGCCGCAGCGCTCGGCACCGCCCTGGTCGGGTCCGCCCTGGCCGGCTGCCAGCAGGCGCTCCGCGTCGACCCCCCGGCCCTGTCCGGGACCACGGCCTACGTCTGCTCGACCGCGCACAGCCGGCTCCCCGACGAGGTCGACGGGCACACCGTCACCGCGCTCGACCCCCGCAGCCCGTACACCGCCGGCTGGGGCCAGCCGACCATCGTGTGGCGCTGCGGCGTCCCGACGCCGGCCGAGCTGACACCGACGTCGGAGACGATCGTCGTCGACGGCGTGGAGTGGTTCCCGCAGAAGCTCACCGACGGCTACCTGTTCACCACCGTCGGCCGCACGGTGACCATCGACGTGAGCGTGCCGAGCGCCTACCAGCCCGAGGCCGGCGCGCTCGTCGACCTCAGCCCGGCTATCGCCACGCAGATCCCGCTGGCGTCGCCCTCGCCGTCGCCGTCGCAGTCCTGAGCCGGCCCGGCGTACGCCGTCAGCGCAGGCCGGTGCCGCGGCGCAGCGCGTCGACCACCAGCCGGTCGACGAGCTCGGGGTAGTCGACCCCGCTCTCGGCCCAGACCCGCGGGAACATCGAGATCGACGTGAACCCCGGCATCGTGTTGACCTCGTTGACCAGCACGCGCCCGTCGGGCGCGACGAAGAAGTCGCACCGGGCCAGTCCCTCGCAGCCCAGCGCCTCGAAGGCGCGCACCGCGAGATCGCGGACCCGCTCGGACACCGCGGGATCGAGGTCGGCCGGAACGACGAGGTCGGCGGCGTCGTCGAGGTACTTGGCCTCGAAGTCGTAGAACTCGTGGTCGCCCGTCACCACGATCTCGGCGCACACGCTCGCGCGCGGCTCGCCGTCGGCGTCCACGAGCACGCCGCACTCGATCTCCCGCGCCGCCTCGACCGACGCCTCGACCACCACCCGCGGGTCGTGCCGCCGCGCCTCCTCGATGGCGTCCGCGAGGTCGGCGGCGGCCTTGACCTTGGTGATGCCGAGGCTCGATCCGGCGCGCGCGGGCTTCACGAAGACCGGCAGCCCGAGGGTCGCCACCTGCTCGAGCACCTGCTCGCGTCGCCGGCGCCAGTCGCGGTCGGTGACCACGACGTACGGCGACTGCTCGAGGCCTGCCTGCGCGAAGACGGTCTTCATCGCGCCCTTGTCCATGGCGACCGCGGACGCCAGCACACCCGAGCCGACGTAGGGCACGCCGGCCATCTCGAGCAGGCCCTGGATCGTGCCGTCCTCGCCGAACGGACCGTGCAGCACCGGGAACACGACGTCGACGGTGCCGAGGCTCTCGGGCACCTGGTTGGCCTCGTGCACCTCGAGATCAGGGCGGGTCGGGTCGGCCGCGAGCACGATCGACGTCCCGCGCGCGTCGACCCGGGGCAGCGTGCCGTCGGTGATCGCGAGACGGTCGGGCTCGTCGGCCTCGAGCACCCAGCGACCGTCGGGCGTGACGCCGATCGGGACGACGTCGTAGCGCTCGCGATCCAGCGCGCGGAGCACGGAACCGGCCGAGATGCAGGAGATCGCGTGCTCGCTGGACCGGCCGCCGAAGACCACGGCCACCCGGATGCGCTCGCTCACGCCGCCACCCTACGGGGGCCGGTACGGTCCTCGGGTGATCAGCCCCGACCTCTCCCCCGAGACCCTCGTCGTCGCCGCCGGACGCCCCGAGAAGGCCCCGGACGCACCGCTCAACGTGCCCGTGGTGCTGTCCTCGACGTTCCACGCCGGCGGCCCGATCGCGTACGGCCGCTCGTCGAACCCGTCGTGGGAGGCGTTCGAGGAGGTGGTGGGGGCTCTGGAGGGCGGACGCGCGATCTCGTTCGCCAGCGGCATGGGCGCGATCTCCGCCGTGCTCGACCTCGTGCCGCTCGGCGGAGCGGTCGTCGTGCCGAACCACTCCTACTCCGGGACGGCGGCGCGCCTGCGCGACCTCGAGGCGGCGGGCCGTGCGACGACGCGGTTGGTGCCCGTCGACGACGCCGGTGCCATCGCCGCGGCCCTCGACGGCGCCGCGCTGCTCTGGCTCGAGAGCCCCACCAACCCGGCCATGGAGGTCTGCGACCTGCCGGCCGCGATCGCCGCGGCGAGGGCGGCCGGCGTGCCGACCGTGTGCGACAACACCTTCGCCGGGCCGCTCGTGCAGCGCCCGTTGCAGCTCGGGGCCGACCTGGTGCTGCACTCGGCCACGAAGTCCCTCGCCGGTCACAGCGACGTCCTCATGGGCGTCGTCGTGACCACGGACGACGACTGGCACGCGCGGCTGCTGCGGGTCCGCACGCTCGTCGGGGCCATCCCCGGACCGTTCGAGGCGTGGCTCGCGCTGCGCGGCCTCCGCACGCTGGCGCTGCGCGTGCGTCGGTCGCAGGCGACCGCTCTCGAGCTCGCGACCCGGCTCCAGGGGCACCCGGCCGTGCGGAACGTGCGCTACCCCGGGCTGCCGACCGACCCCGGCCACGCGGTCGCGGCCCGGCAGATGGACGGCTTCGGAGCCATCGTCGCCTTCGAGATCGTGGGCGACGTCGAGACCGCCGAGCGGTTCTGCGACGCCACCCGTCTGATCGTCCACGCCACCAGCCTCGGCGGCGTGGAGACCCTCCTCGAGCGCCGACGCCGATGGGTCGAGGAGCGTCCCGACATCCCCGAGACGCTGATCCGGCTCTCGGTAGGCATCGAGGACGTCGACGACCTCTGGGCCGACCTCGAGCAGGCGCTGGACTCGATCCGCTAGACCCGGTCGTCGGAGGCGCGCCGTCAGGAGACCTCGGCCTCGGCCTTGGTCGCGCGGTTCATGAAGGCCTGCAGCATCAGACGCGGGTCGAGGCCGTGGTGCACCACCTGCACCACCTGCTCGGTGATGGGCATGTCGACGCCGTGCTTGCGGGCCAGGTCGTAGATCGACTGGCACGACTTCACGCCCTCGCAGGTCTGCGTGGTGACCGCGACCGTCTCCTCCATCGTCAGGCCCTGGCCGAGGTGCTCGCCGAACGAGCGGTTGCGCGACAGCGGCGACTGGCAGGTGGCGACGAGGTCGCCGATCCCGGCGAGCCCGAGGAACGTGAGCGGCGACGCCCCCATCGCCACACCGAGCCGCGTCATCTCGGCCAGGCCTCGGGTGATGAGCGAGGACTGCGCGTTCTCGCCGTAATCCATGCCGACCGCCATGCCGTTGGCGAGGGCGATCACGTTCTTGACCGAGCCGCCGATCTCGGTGCCCACGACGTCGGCGGTCCAGTAGGGCCGGAAGTACGCCGTGGTGCACGCGTCGGCCACGAGCTCGGCGACGGCCTCGTCGGGGCAGGCCACCGTCGTGGCCGCGGGCTGGCGCTCGGCGATCTCCCGCGCCAGGTTCGGCCCGGAGACGACCGCGATCCGCGAGAGCTCCACGTGCGAGACCGCGTGCGCCACCTGGCTCATCCGTAGCGACGTGCCCTGCTCGATGCCCTTCATGAGGGAGACGAGCACCGTGTCGCGCGGGACGAGCCCGTTCCAGGCAGCGAGGTTGTCGCGCAAGGACTGTGCAGGGACGGCGAGCACCACGATCGCAGCGCCGTCGAGCGCCTCCGCGGCGTCGGTGGTGGCGCGCAGCCGGTCCGGCAACCTGATGCCGGGGTGGTAGCGCGGGTTCTCGTGCTGCTCGGTCATCGCCTCGGCGAGCGCGGCGTCGCGCCCCCACACCACCACGTCGTTGCCGGCGTCGGCGAGGACCATCGCGAAGGCGGTGCCCCACGACCCGCTCCCCATGACCGCGACCCGCATCAGGACCCCTCTCCGTCGTCGCCGCCGGCCGCGGCCTCGCGATGCTTCCTCAGGTCGAACCGCTCCGCGGGCGCCTGCTCCCCGCGGATCTCCTCGAGGATGGCGGTGATCGCCGCCA
>JAKOVT010000411.1 GCA_029781935.1 Actinomycetes bacterium
GTTGATCCACGTCGACCCCGACACCTGGCGCGAAGTCCTCGCGTTGCGCGACGACCCCGCGGCGGACGCGGTCGCGGCGGCGGCGCTCGACAACGGCCGCGCCTTCCTCCACGCTCGAGACGCCCTGCGGGGCAGGGTGCCCGAGCGCATCGAGTGGAAGGGGCCGCATCGCACCCCCGGCGACGAGGTCGCGCCGGTCGATCTGCGAATCGACCACGTCTACCTGGTGAGCTGCAAGTACCTGTCGCGCATCACGGTCAACGCCTCGCCGGCGCATCTCTTCGAGCGGCTGCTCACCGGCGGCCACGGACACCGCAGCAACGACTGGTTCGAGACCGTCGCCCCCAACACGCACCGTCGCCTGTTCCGGGCGGCGATCTCCCATCTCGGCCTGCCGGTTTCCGCGGCGCGCCCCGCCGAGTTGAACGCCCCCGACCGCAAAGCGATCGCCAAGGCGCTCGCAGGTGGGGCCTGGCCCGCGGAGCTCCACGCCGGCTACGAGGAACTGTGCGCCGAGGTGTCCCGCGCTTCGGCCCAACGCTGGCGCGAGGCGCTCGACGACGCCCGCTCGCACGAGTCGATGTTGTGGCGGCTGCTGCGGATCGGCAGCGCGCCGTACTTCGTGCTCGGCTCGAATCGCAACGAGCAGCTTCGGCTCCGCGTCGCCAGTCCTTGGGACTGGCGACAGGCGTTCGCGTTCCGGCACTTCGAGATCACCGCCAACGACTGCGGTCAGCCCCAGGTCGACTGGCGCGTCACCTACCTCGAGCGATCCTCCGGGCTCGAACGCACGGTTGCGGGCCACGTCGAGATCCGCTGGAGCCACGGCCGCTTCGCCGCGCCCCCCGAAGCCAAGGTGTATCTCGACACACCGCACCGGGAGGTTCCCGGCTATTTCGAACTCCGATGAGGTGACCACGATGGGCCCCGACGCACTCGACGCCGCTGCGCTGGCGTTTCTCACCGAGCGACATCTCGCGACCCTGGCGATTCCCCGCGCCGACGGCAGCGTCGCCGTTGTCCCCGTCGGTGTCACCTACCAAGACGACGGCATCGCCAGGATCATCACGCGCGGCGACTCGGCGAAGGTCCGGCGGCTCCGCGCCGCGCCCGGCCTGCGCGTGAGCGTGTGTCAGGTTGACGGCGGTCGCTGGCTGACCTTGGAAGGCCCGGCGACGGTGACTGAGGACCCCGCCGCGGTCGCGGTCGCGGTCGACGCATACGCCCGTCGGTATCGGACGCCGGAGCCGAACCCCACTCGAGTCGCGATCGAAGTCGCCGTCGACCGCGTGAGTGGGCGGTGGTAGCGCTTCGAGGGGACGCGACCGGCGGCTCAGTGCGGCGGCCGCAGCCCCCGGTAGGAGACCTTCCAGCCGCGTTCCTTGAGTGCTTCGCCGACCGCGGTGGAGCCGACCGGCTCACCGTTCACCGCACGGATCTCCATCCGCGGAACCCGTTGCGCCAGGCCGTCGATCGCCTCGGCGACGACCACGGGATCCGCGCCGTCGAAGAGGTTGACGCCATGGCCGCCACGCTCGAGGTACGCCGCGGCACGTCCGTCGACGAGCACCACTCGCGCGCCGGCGGCACGCGCCGGGCGAGCGACGCCCGCCGGCCACCGCAGCGCGGCGCCGTAGGGCTGCGCAGGATCGGTCGCCGCGAGGACCAACGGCGCTTCGGGCTCGGCTTCGCGACAACTTCGGAGACGGTCGATCGCGCCGGCATGTGCGAACTGGGCGGCACCGAGGCCCTCGACGAAGTAGCCCCGCCGAATGCGGCCTTGTTCCTCCATGAGTTTGAGGACGGGATACACGCCCGCGAACCCTGATTCGACCCCCTCCGCGAGCGCCATCTCGCGGGTCACGACGCCGTAGCGATCGAGCAGCTGGCCTGCCAACGCATGCGACCGTTCGGTCGGCGACGGTCCTTCGGGCACCTCGAGAGCGACGAGCGACCAGCGCCCCGACGCGGCCGGGGGCCCCTGTCGAGCGGCCCGGACGGTTCGGAAGCCGCCGCGGCGGCCAGAGGTGCGGACGCGGTCACGCGTCGAGGCTCCAGCGAGGCGGGCGCGGAGGGGAGCGAACGAGTCGTTCGTGACCTCGCCCGCCCAGACGAGGTCCCACAGCGCAGCGAGCACCGTCGGGTCGTCGTCAGGGAGGTCGGCCGCGGCCACCGCGGCGACCAGCTCCGCCCAGAAGGAGGCGCCCCGCTCGGCGAGATGGTTGCGGATCGCTCGATGGTGCGGGTCGTCGAGGCCGTCTGCGGGTGGGTCGGGCACCAGCAGGTGGGCGACGTCGCGGAAACAGAGCCGCACTCGTCCATCCACCGCGCCGATCCCACCTGCGCCGACCCAGATCACCTCGCCTGCCCCGCAGAGCTCGTCGAGATCGGCGGGCCGATAGTCCGCGACCCGGCTCCCGAGGATGTCGGGCTCGAGAGCAGAGGCGACCAACGGCGCTCCCTGCAGTTGGCCGATGGCCTCGGCGACCGCATCGGGGCCGGTTCGCAGCGAACCAACGTGCTGCCACTGTGGGAGGAACCGCCCGAGCGCCTCGGCGTCGGTTGGTTCGACCTCGCGCCGCATCGCGGCGAGGGTTCGTCGGCGGATGCGGCGCAGCACATCGGGGTCGCACCACTCCCAGGAGGTCCCGCCCGGCCGGAACTCGCCGTGTACGAGCCGATCGACCGATTCGAGCGAATCGAGTGCCCGACGGACCGCGTCGATCGACGCGCCGAGGCGCTGCGCGACCTCCTCGAGGGTGAAGGGGCCATGCGTCCGGCCATAGCGCTCGACAAGATCCTCGAGAGGATGATCGACCGGGTCGGTGAAGGTCGCCGGGAGGCCCTGTGGGAGCGCGATGCCGAGCGCGTCACGCAGGCGCGCCGCATCGCCGGCGTCCGCGAATCGCTGCTCGCCGCCCATCGTCACCTCGATGAGCCGCCGGACGTCGAGCAGCCCACCAAGGATCGAATCGAGGCCGCCGGAATCTCCGAGCAGCGACGGGTCACACCGCGCAGCCAGCTCGGCGGCGTTCAGCGGGCCGAGCAGACGAGGGAGGTCGGCGACCTCGTCGAGGTTGCGGGCCCGGTAGCCGTCGGCTCGGCGTTGAAGCTCGTTCTCGATCGACGCCACAACGTCGGGGTCGATGAGGGATCGCAACTCCTCGTCGCCGAGGAGGTCTCCCAACAGGTCGCGGTCGAGCGCGAGCGCCGCCGCACGCCGCTCGGCGAGGGGAGCGTCTCCCTCGTACATGTAGACCGCGATCCAGTTGAACAGCAGTGACTGCGCCATCGGCGAGGCGCCCGGCGTGTCGACTCGCACCACCCGCACGCGCCGGGCGCGCACCGCGGTGAGAAGTTCGACGAGGCCCGGAAGATCGAACACGTCGTTCGCGCACTCACGGGTTGCTTCCAACAACATCGGGAACGTCGGATACCTCGCGGCGACTGCGAGGAGGTCCGCGGCCCGTTGTCGCTGCTGCCACAGCGGGCTTCGGCGGTCGATACGCCGGCGTGGAAGCAGCAACGCCCGGGCCGAACATTCGCGGAAGCGGGACGCGAACAGGGCGGTGGTGGGCAGGACGGCGACGACGCGATCGACGATGTCGTCGGGGTCGGGGATCAGCGCGTCGACGTCGAGATCATCGAACGCCTCGGGGAGGCGCACGATGATGCCGTCGTCGCTCCACATGACCTCGACCACGTCACCGGTGAGCTCGCCCAGCCGGTCGCGCAGGGCGATCGCCCACGGTGCGTTCACCCGCGCCCCGAACGGCGAGTGAACACAGATTCGCCAGTCGCCGATCTCATCGGGGAACCGCTCGACGACGATCGTCCGGTCGTCGGGGACGGCACCGGTGGCTGCCGCCTGCTCGTCGAGATACGCGAGCAGGTTGCCCGCCGCCGAGGAGTCGAGGTGGTGACGGCTCTCGAGCCGCTCGCGAGCCGCCTGCGCTGGAAGGGCGCGGAGCTCGCGGACGAACGCGCCGATCGCGCGGCCCAACTCGACGGGGCGGCCCGGACGGTCGCCGCTCCAGAACGGCATCTTGGCCGGTTGACCCGGCGCCGGCGTGACCACGACGCGATCGAAGGTGATCTCCTCAATCCTCCAGGTGGAGGCCCCGAGGATGAACGTCTCGCCGACGCGACTTTCATAGACC
>JAKOVT010000376.1 GCA_029781935.1 Actinomycetes bacterium
CGCGCCTGCCACTCGCTGCGCCACCCCGGGCCGAACACCGCGGGCACGGGCGGCAGCGCGTTCATCGGCGTCATGTAGTGGCAGTAGTCGACGAGGTCGATCCACTTCCGGAGGCCGCCCATGTAGTGGACGTCGTCGGTGTGCCGGTCGTCGGTCGCGTAGATCGCGATGACGGCCTTGAGGTTCTCGGGCCGCTCGCACGCCATCTGCAGGGAGTTGAAGCCGCTGTACGACGTGCCGTACATGCCGACGCCGCCGTCGCACCAGTCCTGCGCCGCCAGCCACGCGATGACCTCCGCGAGGTCGCGCTGCTCCTGCTCGGGGTACTCGTCCGTGGCGCGCCCGCCGCTGCTGCCCGTGCCGCGCACGTCCAGGCGGGCGACGGCGTACCCGTGCTCGTCGCGGAGCCGCACGTACTCGGGCCGGTACGACGAGGTCATGTCGTCCTTGCGGTAGGGCAGCGCCTCGAGGATGCACGGCTGCGGGCCGTGCGAATCGTGCGGGAGGTACAGCGTGACGGCGAGGTAGACGCCGTCGCTCATGGGGATCCAGGCGTCGGTGCGCGTGCCCTCGAGGATCGCGGGCACGAGCGCGCCCGCGAGCCCCTCCTCGGGCGAGGCGACCGTCCCGTCGCCGACCGGGTCGCCGTCGGACGCAGCAGGCTCGCCGACCTGCACGGCGAACGGCTCCGGGGCGAACGGCTCCGGGGCGACCGGTTCCGGCGCATACGGCTCGGGCGTGAAGGGATCGGGCGCGAACGGCTGCGTCGGGAACGGCTGCGTCGGGAACGGCTGGTCGGTCATGAGCGGCCCTCCAGGAGGTGGCGCACCCGGTCGACCGGGAGCGCGGCGAGGGTGCGTCCCTCGACGCCGGTGACGTCGTGCGCGGCGAGCAACGAGGCGAGGACCGCCTCCTCCGAGGCGTCGACCACCGCCTCGAAGTAGGGGTCCAGATCGCGGCCTGTGATCGGCGTACCCGCGGGCGGCTCCCCGCGCGGGGCACGCAGGCCGAGGGCGGCCGCGAGGAAGATCTCGCCGCTGCCGTGGTGGGCGGTCGACCCGGTGCGTGCGAGGCCGAGGCCGACGCGCGTCGCGAGCCGCTCGCAGGCGCTGTGGTCGAGCGGGGCGTCGGTGACGACGACGCCGAGGCACGAACCGGCGGGCGGCGGCGCGAGGTGCGGAGGGGCGCCGAGCTCGCGTCCGACCGGCACGCCGCCGACCGTGAGGCGGTCCCACTGGCCGAAGTTCGTGAGCAGGACGACGCCGAGCACGTGGCCGTCGGGCAGCACCCGCGATGCGCTGCCGATGCCGCCCTTCCAGTTGAAGCACGACATCCCGGTGCCCGCCCCGACCGCGCCCTGGTCGGGTGCGACGCCGGAACCCGCTGACGCGCGTGCGTTCCCCAGCGCGGCGGCCACGTGCTCGTCGGTGACGTGCATGTGGCGCGGGTCGTTGAGCCAGGAGTCGTCGCACTCGCCGACCGCCGGGATGATCACGTCGTCGACGCCGATGCGCGGCTGCTCGGCCATGAGCAGCCGGCACGCCGCGTCGTACACGCGGCCGACCTGCATCGTGGAGGTGAGGAACACCGGCGTCTCGAGCAGACCCCACTCGTCGACCTGGCTGCGCGCCGTGAGCTCGCCGGCGCCGTTGAGCAGCGAGACGCCGGCCGGCACCGGCCGCTCCCAGACGTCGCCACCGAGGTCGACGACGGTGACGCCGGTGCGCGCGACCCCGCGGCCGAACGGCGGCGGCGGGTCGTCGTACACGATCGTCGCGTGGCCGAGGCCCACGCCCGGGACGTCGACCACGGACGCGGTCGGGCCCGACGGCAACGACCCGATCCTGATCCCGAGATCAGCGACAGTCCCCACGCCCTCATCCTGCCCCAGCCGCACACCGCTTCCCCCCATTCGCGGTCGGTGTGCCCCCGCCTGCACTAGGCGGGGGCAGAGCTCCCCAGGGCAGCGACGCACATCCGCATGAGGGGCGCCGCACCTGCACCTATCGCAGGTTGGGGCACACCGACCGCGGGAGGGGCCTGCGGGTGGGAGGGTGGCGGGTGTGACGACGAGTGCGCCGGGTGCGCTGGTGGTGCGGTCCGACGCGTGCCTGGCGCACGTGCCGGGGGCCGAGATCTGGGTCGGAGTGCGTACGCCGGGCACCGAGGTGGCCGAGCGCGCCACCCGGATCGAGACGGCCCTGCGCGACGCCGGCCCCCGTGTCGGGGAGGCGGTCGCGCACGACGACGACGTGCTGCTGCGCGTCCACGACCCGCGGCTGGTCGAGCACCTGCGCACGGTCTACGACCGGTGGCTCGCCGCGGGCTTCCCGGACGAGCCGGGCCAGGACCGCGTCGTGCCGTACCTGATCCCGAGCGCAGGCATGCTCGACGGCCTCCCCGAGCGCGAGCCGGCCGCGGTGCACGCCGCCGCGGGGCGCTGGTGCTACGACACGATGACGCTCGTGGGCCCGGGCACGTGGGACGCCGCGCGCGGCGCGGTCGACGTCGCCCAGTCGGCGGTCGACGCCGTCGTCGGCGGCGAGCCGCTCGCCTACGCGCTGACCCGCCCGCCCGGCCACCACGTGACGAGGGCGGCGTACGGCGG
>JAKOVT010000393.1 GCA_029781935.1 Actinomycetes bacterium
AGATGGTCTGCGCCTTCTGCGACTGCAGTCCCTCGAGGCTGTTCTGCGCGTCCTGGAGCCGCTTCGCGACGGCCGCCCGCCGGGTCGCGAGGACCTGCAGCGACGCCGTGTCCTGCCGGATGAGCCGCGTGAGCGCGGTCTCGCGGCCGCCGGTGAGCGCCGCCGCAGCGCCCTTCGCGAGCGAGGCGCCGATCTTGCCGACGCCCTTCGCGTCCGCGGCCATCAGGTCGGCGATGAACGACGAGTCCGTCACCTGCTCGAGCAGGGCCGCCCGTGCCGCAGCGATGGGGTTCGCCGAGCTGCCGCGGCTCCCGCCACCAGTCTTGGTCTTGATGCCCGCATTGTGGGATCGGATGGAGGCTAGAGCCTGGTTGTAGAGCTGGTCTGCACGAGCGAGGGCCGCTGACAGCTGGTTGGCCGCTTGCCCGACCGCTGTGCCCGACGCGCTCGATACATCCGCGCCGTGCCGCTCCCCGCTGGTCCGGATGTTGTTCGCCTTGTCCGAGAGCGAGAGCAGGTGGATGACGGATAGGAAAGCGGCATCCGCCTGCTTCTTGATCGTGTCGAGACCGACAGCGCTCGCCGAGATGCGAACGTTGCTCGGGATCGCGTCGATCCGGGCCTGGACGTTCGCTGCCGCGTTCGCGATCGAGTCCATGCCGAGCTGGAAGATCGTCTGGGCGGCTGAACTGTCACGGGCGGCCTGCGCCTGCCTGACCGCCGCAGCGGCGGCTTCGTCCACGGCAGCACCCAGGCCGCGCGCAGCATCGGCTGCGAGCCGCTGGACCTCGGCATTCATCCGCCAGGAGTTCGTGGCGGAGTCGGCCGTCTCGGTCTCGTTCTGGATGGTCGCGATAAGCCCGCGGAGCGCGGCCCTACGTTCGCCGGCGGCTTGCCCACCGTTGTGCTCGGCTCGAAGGAGCTCCTGCAGGTGTGCCACGTAGGTCGCAGTCGCCTGCGAACCCTGACCGAGAGCCACGGTCGCGTCGCTGACGTTGACGCCGAGCGCCTTCAGGCGGGCGACATCCTCGGGCGAGACGTCCTTGAGGATGCGCCCGATGACGTCCTGAGCACTCGCGGCTGTGAACCGACCGGTCTGCTTGTCGAGCGTGTCGAGCAGGCTCTTGGCGGCCTCGTCGGCGTTCTGCTGCGCCTGGACGAAGCCGTTGATGGCGAGGCCGGCGCCCGCGATCGCGATGCCCCACGGTCCGCCGAGGAGCGCGGCGGTCGCGCCGAGGCCAGCCTTCAGCCCGCCCGTGACGGTACTCAGTTCCGACGAGCCCCGGACGAGACCCGAGAGGCGCTGAGTGGCGGTCGACGCCTGCTGTCCGAGTCCGGTCACCACGGCAGCCGTGCCGCCGAAGTGGTCGACAGCCGTCTTCAGCTGAGCGACGAAGCCGGTCGAGGCCTTCGCGGTCGCCTGGGTGAGTGCTCGGGAGATGCGGGGTGCGGTGTCCCGCTCGACCGTCGTCGCGATGTTCGTCGACAGCGCCTGTGCCGCGGCCTTGGACTCCGCGGCTACAGGTGCCGCGATCGAGCCTTGGATCTCCTTCTGGATCTGCGCCTGCGCACCCCGCAGGGAGGGCATGAGCTGGATGTACGCGGTCGCGAGGACTTCAGCCACGGCTCACTCCTCCTCTCGCGCGAGACGCCAGGCCATCCGCTCACGGGCCTGGGCGATGTAGTCGTCCGTGGGCTTCTCGGGCTTCATCCCGGGACGGGGCCACGGCTTGGGGAACGGCCCGGCGTCCTTGCCGCCGCGCTGCCAGTTCGCCGCACGGAGCGCGTCGAGGACGTGCGCGAGCAGATGGTCGGTGCTGGTCCACCCGGCCGGGTCGTCGACCTGCTCCCGGGCCAGCGCCGTGCCCATGGCGGGCATCCCGTCCAGCAGCACCTTGATGCGGCGCAGCGTCAGCGTGCCCCGATGGTGGTCGCCGAGATCGACGCGGTACTCGCGCTGGAAGTCGGCTTCGATCGCCTCCCACCGCTCCGTCAGGAGCCGGCGGAGGCCTGCGATTCCCCCAGCGTCGGCACGTGCGCCGCAGCCTCACCGATCAGGTTCGACAGAGCGATCGCGTCGGCCTGCACCGGCTGCGGGTCGCTGGCCTTGAAGGCCGCCCACTGCTCGGGGCCGAGGATCTCGCGGAGGAACACGTACAGGCGCGTGTCGTCGAGCGCCTCGAGGGCGTCGACCGGCCAGCGGTCGTACTTCGGCACGACGAGCTCGAGGTCGCGCCACTTCACCGTGGCGACCTCGGCGCCGGCTGCGGCGACCTCGGCCGCGGACATGGTCTTGCCGTCGGACTTGGACATGTGCGGGTCTCCCGGTGCGAGGGGCGCGGGTCGACGGTGCGGGAGGGGGCCGGCTCGGACCCGCACCTGGTTGCGAGCCGACCCCCGATCAGGGGCCGGATCAGGCCGGCGTCAGGTCGACGTCGACGAACTCCTTGAACCAGTTCCCGGAGCCGTCGACGTAGGCGGTGATGGTCGCCTCGTAGGCGACCGAGTCCGAGTTCTTGTAGGAGATGTCGCCGAAGTCGGTGACCTCGCCGTTGGCGACGTAGATGCGGCGGTGCTTCGAGCCGTCGAGGACGTCGAAGACGAAGGCGCGCAGGTCGCGGGCCGACGGGGGCTTGACCGTGAGGGTGGTCTTGCCTGAGACGACGGAGTTGGTCGGCTTGACGTAGAACAGGTCGAGCACGTTGCCGTTGGACTCGAGGAACTTGATCTTGAACGTCTTCTGCGAGCTCGACTTCAGCACGCGGACGACGGAGCCGTCCGAGCCCTTGATCTCGGTGGTGCTCACGTTCACGGCCGCGAGCAGGCCGTCCTCGCTGACGATGCCGAGGTCCTTGAACGCGACGTTGAGCGCAGTGGTGGAGTCGGTCGGAGCAGTCGTCCCCGTCGGCGCCACGGCCGCGGCGATCAGAAGTCCGGCGTCGACCTTCGTGACGTCAGTCATGTCAGGGCCCTTTCAGATGGTGGTGCCGAGCGGGAGGTGCGGGGGTTCAGGAGCGCGCGTTCGCGCGGAAGCGCACCGAGTAGGTGCCGATGTAGCGGGGCAGGTTCGTCTGCTCGTCGGCGATGTCGGCCGGTCCGCCGACCTCGACCACGCGGACGACGGTGAAGCCGTCCCGCACGCCGGGCATGAGCCGCATCAGCTCGCGGACCAGGCCCGCGTTGACGGCGGCGTCGTCCGCGGTCGCCGCGAACGACTCGACGATCAGGCGCGCGTCGTCGTAGACCTCGCTGATCGGGCCGCCGACGCGCCCCACGCGTGTGAACGGCGTCGTCGGCGGGTTCGGGAGCGTCCGGCCCACCCGCATCCCGGTCAGCGACGCGTAGCCCGACAGCGCCCCGAACGCGGCGCGCAGGTAGTCGACGGTCACCAGGGTCGCGTCCGGCCACGCCAGCGGTGCGGACGTGGTCACAGCGCGCTCCTCGCAGCGTCCAGGGACGCCAGCAGCGCCCGCATGCCCGCCTCCCGGCCGGCCGGCGTCGGGTGCGACACCAGGACGGCGGAACGGACGCGGGATCCGCTGCGCGGTGCGTCGTCGAGAGGCTGCCCGGTCTCGAACGAGGTCCGGCGCATGTCGACCGGCACCTTCGTCGTGACCTCCTCGCCGTCGACGACCGTGGTCACGGTGTGCGAACCGGCAGCGGCCGCGGCGGCCGCTGCGACGGCGTCTGCGGCACGGCGCATCGCGGCCGCCACCTCCGGGTCGTTGAGCAGCGCCTTCACGCCGGCCGGGTTCATCACGACCTTGACCTCGACGTCGGCCACGTCAGCCGCCCACCACGCGCAGGCGCGCCTCGGTGTGGTGCGCCCCGGTCGCGTCGTCGAGGACCGCGGGCAGGCCGTCGACCTCGTACACCGTCGACCCGTCGAGGATGCGCGCGCGCGAGCTGATCCCGGTCGTGTTCGTGATGAGCAGCCGCGTGCCGGCGGCGAGGTCGCGGGTCTGGTCGTCGACCTCGACGGTCGCGACCGGGTCGATGCGGCCGGTGATCGTGGTGCCGGCGCCGTAGGTGGGCTCGGTGTCGTCGCCGTAGGCGTCGGTGCCGAACGTCGGCTCGATCCAGGTCAGGGACCGGTTGAGCAGCCGCTCGGGGATCATCCGAGCCTCGACGTCGCCGCCGTGCGCCGGTAGAGGCGCAGCGCCTTGATCTCGGAGTCGAGCAGCATCGTCGCGGCGAGGTCGCCGCCCGACCCGGCGTACTGCTCGCTCTCGGCGTACTGGCCCACGGTCGTGGTGCTCGAGCGCAGGCCGCGCGGGTTGTCGTACTTGCGGCCGGCGACGGCCAGGACGATGTCCTTGACGTCGGCCGGGATGGTCGCGTAGCCGCCGTCGTAGGTGACCTGGACGCTGGTCGGCGGCGGGTACTGCGCGAGCTGCTGGCCGTTGGACGGCGAGTCGCAGTCCAGCCCGGAGATCGTGGACATCCCGTCGAACGCCCAGTCTGCGGCCGTCACGGCCACCCCGTTGCCGACCAGCCAGGACACCGCGGTGACGTCGTCGACCGGACGAGGCAGCGTGGCGGTGCCGCCGTGCACGGGCAGGACGACGGTGTGGCTGCCGGTCGTGATGAACGCCCGCGGCGCGTACCGGCGCACGGCGGCGGTGGCGCCGGCGATGGCGAGGTCGGCGGTGGCGTTGTCGACGTCGGCGATCTGGAGGAACGACGCGAGCTCGGCGCGGGTGATCACGTCGGTCACGGACGCCTCCTCAGCCTCGTGGGGTCGTACCGGCCATGGGCCGGGCGGTGTCTCCGCCCGCGATGCGCGGGGTGCGCGTCGACGTCGGCAGGGTCGTGGTGCCGCCCGCGATGCGCGGCGTGCGGCCGG
>JAKOVT010000399.1 GCA_029781935.1 Actinomycetes bacterium
GGGTCTGCTCGAGTACGTGCCGCGGCTGGACGCCCTGGGCTTCCAGGTGCACTTCCACGCGCTGGGCGACCGCGCGGTGCGCAACGCCCTGAACGCCGTCGCCGCGGCGCGCGAGGCGAACGGAGCCGGCGGCAACCACCACCTCGCGCACCTGCAGGTCGTCCACCCCGACGACATCGCGCGGTTCGCGCAGGTCGGGGCCACGGCCAACATCCAGACGCTGTGGGCCGCGCACGAGGACCAGATGGACCAGCTCACCATCCCGTTCCTCGGGGAGCGCAGGGCGTCGTGGCAGTACCCGTTCGGGGCGCTGCTGCGCGCCGGTGCCGAGCTCGCCGCAGGCAGCGACTGGCCGGTGAGCAGCGCCGACCCCCTCGACGCGATCCACGTGGCCGTGAACCGGATCTACCCCGGCGCGGAGGAGGGCACGGAGCCGCTCTTCGCCGAGCAGGCGCTGCCGCTGGCGGTCGCGCTGTCGGCGTACACCGCGGGCAGCGCGCGCGTGAACGGCCAGGCCGACACCACCGGGCGTCTGGAGCCCGGGATGTACGCCGACCTCGCGGTCCTCGACCACGACCCGTTCGCCGGCCCGGCCGGCTCGATCGCCGACGCCACCGTCACGAGCACGTTCGTGGAGGGGGAGCGCGTCTTCACGCGCGAGATCTCATGAGCCCCAGAGCGAAGGCCAAGCAGCGAGTCTCGCTCTCCCGCGCGATCATCCTCGACGCGGCCTTCCGCATCGTCGACGGCGGCGTCAACGACGTCACCATGAGCAAGCTCGGCGCCGAGCTCGGAGCCGACCCCAGCGCCGTCTACCGGCACTTCCGCAACAAGGACGAGCTGTTGCTCGCCATGGCCGATGTCATGCTCGAGGAGTCGCTGGCGGCCTACGTCGAGGGCGACGCGCCGCTGGAGAACCTGCGCCGCATGGTGTGGTCGCTGCGGCGCTCGTACCTGCGCCGGCCTGGGCTCGCGCGCTTCGTCTCCTACCGGTTCACCGGCGGCGAGGCCGAGGCCGCATCCGTGCGCGCGATGATCAAGAACATGGGCGAGCTCGGGTACGACGAGACCGAGTCGATCCAACGCGTGCGAGCCCTCGCGGAGATGACCCTCGGCCACATCTCCATGACCGCCGACTCGCTCGCGCTCCCGCGCAAGGCCCAGGGCTTCGAGCTGGCCATGGCGACGTCGTACTACACCTACGAGGTGGCGCGGGCGCCCAAGCGCACCGACGCCGAGCTGCGGGCCGCCCAGCTCGAGGACGGCGAGCGCGTCTACTCCACGATGCTCGAGACCTTCCTCGCCGGCCT
>JAKOVT010000403.1 GCA_029781935.1 Actinomycetes bacterium
GGCGCCTCGTCGAGGTTGTTGCTCGGCAGGAAGCCGAGCAGCGCCTTCACCATCTCGATGGCGTCGGCCTCGTCGGCCGCCATCTGGTGCGCCACGCCGCTCTTGCTGTTGTGGGTGCGCGCCCCGCCGAGCTCCTCGAACTCGACGTCCTCGCCGGTGACGGTCTTGATGACGTCGGGCCCGGTGATGAACATGTGCGAGGTCTTGTCCACCATCACCGTGAAGTCGGTGATCGCGGGCGAGTAGACGGCGCCGCCGGCGCACGGGCCCATGATCAGCGAGATCTGCGGGACGACGCCGGACGCGAGCACGTTGCGGCGGAAGATCTCGCCGTACAGGCCGAGCGAGACGACGCCCTCCTGGATGCGTGCGCCGCCGGAGTCGTTGATGCCGATGACCGGTACGCCGGTCTTCATGGCGAGGTCCATGACCTTGACGATCTTCTCGCCGAACACCTCGCCGAGGCTGCCGCCGAAGATCGTGAAGTCCTGGGCGAAGACGCAGACCTGGCGGCCGTCGACGGTGCCGTATCCGGTGACGACGCCGTCGCCGTAGGGCCGGTTGTCGGGCAGGTCGAAGGCGTTGGACCGGTGCCTTGCCAGGGCGTCGAGCTCGACGAACGAGCCCTCGTCGAGCAGCTGCTCGATGCGCTCACGGGCGGTGCCCTTGCCGCGCGCGTGCTGCTTGTCGACCGACTTCTCGCTGGCCGCGTGCGCCGCGGCCTCGCGCCGGGCCTCGAACTCGGCGATCTTGCCGGCGGTGGTCTTGGGGTCGTCCGCGGGGGACGTGCCCTCGTCGAGCTCTGGCGCTGCGGTCACCGCTGGTCACCTCGGTCGTGGTCGGGTCCGATCGGCGCGGGCCGCGCGGGATCCGTACCGCGCCGAGCGCCTGCTCTCGTACCTTAGCGACGCACGGGCCGCGACTCCCCGTGGACCGTCGCCAGGAGGAACGACTGTGACCGACGACCCTCGCACCTGGGACGACGCCCTGCTGCGCACCGCGCTCGACTCCCGGCCCGATCTGCGCTGGGGGCCCGTCGCGGTGATCCCGTCGACCGGGTCCACCAACGCCGACGCCGCCGACCAGGTCGGGCAGGGCGCCCCGGAGGGCTTCGTGGTCGTCGCCGACGAGCAGACCCAGGGGCGCGGCCGGCTGGACCGGGTGTGGACCTCGCCGTCCGGCGCCGGCCTGGCGATGTCGTTGGTGCTGCGCCCCGTGGTGCCCGACGCGGCGTGGGGCTGGCTGCCGCTGCTGGCCGGCGTGGCGTCCGTCGACGCGCTGCGGGAGCACGGCGTACCGGCGGTGCTCACCTGGCCCAACGACGTGATGGTCGACGGTCCTGCG
>JAKOVT010000417.1 GCA_029781935.1 Actinomycetes bacterium
GCTCGGCACGGGGCTGTTCCACGGCCCGCAGACGCAGGGCCGGTTCGTGCCGGAGAACCAGACCGACTTCGTCTACTCGGTCGCGGGGGAGGAGCTCGGCTTCGCCGGCGCCGGCGCCATCATCGCGCTGCTCGGCCTGATCCTGTGGCGCGCGATCCGCATCGCGATGAGAGCGGCCGACCTGTTCGGGAGGCTCGTCGCCACGGGGGTCGCGGTCTGGATCGCCTTCCAAGCCTTCGAGAACATCGGCATGAACCTCGGGATCATGCCGGTCACCGGCGTGCCGCTGCCCTTCGTCTCCTACGGCGGCACCTCGATGTTCGCCTCCTGGCTCGCGATCGGCCTCCTCCTCAACGTCCACCTCCGCACCCAGGAGTGACCCACCTCCACCGATCAAGGTGCCCCCGGGTGCGCTAGAAGCACCGGTAACGCCCCATGCCGTGGGAGCGGGCGGCGCGCACTCGACGGCTTGGGGCGGATGCGGTGCTTCTAGCGCACCGTGGGGCACATCCATCGTGGGTGGGCGGGTTCGGAGGCGCCGGTAGACTGCGGATCACGTCTTCGTGCGGCGCTGTGCCGCCCTCACTCTGTCGAACCGGAGGGACCCCGTGTCCGTCGAGTCCGTCTTCCCGCGCCTCGAGGCGCTGCTCCCGCTGGTGAGCAAGCCGGTTCAGTACGTCGGCGGCGAGCTCAACGCCGTGGTGAAACCGTGGGACTCGGTCGCGGTGCACTGGGCGCTCATGTACCCCGACGCGTACGAGGTCGGCGTGCCCAACCAGGGCGTGCAGATCCTGTACGAGGTCCTCAACGAGCGCGACGACGCCCTCGCCGAGCGCACCTACTCCGTGTGGCCCGACCTCGAGAAGCTCATGCGCGAGCACGACGTACCGCAGTTCACCGTCGACGCGCACCGTCCGCTCGGCGCGTTCGACCTGCTGGGCGTGAGCTTCTCCACCGAGCTCGGCTACACGAACATGCTCACCGCCCTCGACCTCGCGGGCATCCCGCTGCACGCGCGCGACCGCGACGACTCGCACCCGGTCGTGATCGCCGGCGGGCACGCGGCGTTCAACCCCGAGCCGATCGCCGACTTCGTCGACGCCGCGGTCCTCGGCGACGGCGAGGAGGCGGTGCTCGCGATCACCGACGTCGTCCGCGGCTGGAAGGACGAGGGCCGTCCCGGCGGCCGCGAGGAGCTGCTGCTCCGGCTCGCGCGCACCGGCGGGGTCTACGTCCCGTTGTTCTACGACGTCGAGTACCACGCCGACGGCCGCCTGCTCCGCGTGACGCCGAACCGCCCGGGCGTCCCGTGGCGGGTCGGCAAGCACACGGTGATGGACCTCGACGAGTGGCCCTACCCGAAGGCGCCGATCGTGCCGCTCGCGGAGAGCGTCCACGAGCGGATGAGCGTCGAGATCTTCCGCGGCTGCACGCGCGGCTGCCGGTTCTGCCAGGCCGGCATGATCACCCGCCCGGTCCGCGAGCGCAGCGCGCGCACGATCGCGGAGATGGTCGACAAGGGCCTGCAGAAGACGGGGTACGAGGAGGTCGGGCTGCTCTCGCTCTCGAGCGCCGACCACAGCGAGATCGCCACCGTCGCCAAGGGTCTCGCCGACCGCTACGAGGGCACCGAGACCGGCCTGTCCCTCCCGAGCACCCGCGTCGACGCGTTCAACATCGAGCTCGCCGACGAGCTCACGCGCAACGGCCGTCGCAGCGGGCTCACGTTCGCGCCCGAGGGCGGCAGCGAGCGCATGCGCAAGGTGATCAACAAGATGGTCACCGAGGAGGACCTGATCCGGACGGTCGCGACGGCGTACGGCAACGGCTGGCGCCAGGTGAAGCTCTACTTCATGTGCGGCCTGCCCACCGAGACCGACGAGGACGTCCTGCAGATCGCCGAGCTCGCGCGGCGCGTGATCGAGACCGGTCGTCAGGTGAGCGGTTCGCGCGACATCCGCTGCACGGTGAGCATCGGCGGTTTCGTCCCCAAGCCGCACACACCGTTCCAGTGGGCCGCGCAGCTCGACCACGAGACCACCGACGCGCGCCTGCTCAAGCTGCGCGACGCCATCCGGGCCGACAAGCAGTACGGCAAGGCGATCGGCTTCCGCTACCACGACGGCAAGCCCGGCACGGTCGAGGGACTGCTCAGCCGCGGCGACCGTCGGGTGGGCGCCGTGATCGAGCAGGTCTGGCGCGACGGCGGCCGTTTCGACGGCTGGAGCGAGCACTTCTCCTTCGACCGCTGGATGGCTGCGGCCGACACCGCCTTCGCCGGCACCCCGGTCGACGTCGCCTGGTTCACCACCCGCGAGCGCGACCAGAACGAGGTGCTCCCGTGGGACCACCTCGATTCGGGCCTGGACAAGGACTGGCTCTGGGAGGACTGGGAGGACGCCCTCTCCGGCGTCGAGGTCGAGGACTGCCGGTGGTCGCCCTGCTTCGACTGCGGCGTCTGCGATCAGATGGGCACCGAGATCCAGGTCGGCCCCAGCGGTACGACGCTGCTCGGGATGCCGGCCCTGCCGCCCCGCGGCGCCGACCTCGTCAGCCCGGGGGCGGCGTCGTGAGCAAGCGTCAGGCACCCGTCCGCGACGTCGCCCCGACCGTCCAGCGGCTGCGGCTGCGCTACGCGAAGCGCGGCCCGCTGCGGTTCACCAGCACCCGTGACTTCCAGCGGGCCCTCGAGCGGGCGCTGCGGCGCACCGGCGTACCGATGGCCTACAGCCAGGGCTTCAACCCGCACCCGCGGATCAGCTACACCAACGCCGCACCCACGGGCACCGCGAGCGAGGCCGAGTACGCCGAGCTCGCGGTGACCACGGTGCTCGACCCCAAACGGGTGCGCGACGCGCTCGATGACGCGCTGCCCGCCGGTCTCGACGTGCTCGAGGTGGTCGAGGTGCGCTCGCCGGACCTCGCCGACCGGCTGCAGGCGAGCGTCTGGGTCGTGGAGCTCCCGGAGGTGCCCGACGAGGTGGCCCGGGCGGCGGTCGACTCCCTGCTCGCGGCCGAGACGGTCGAGGTCTCCCGGCTCACCAAGTCCGGCATGCGGACGTTCGATGCTCGCGGCCCGGTGCTCCGGGCCGAGGTGCGGTCGGGGGAGCCGGGTGGTGCGGAGACCGGTGCGGGGGCTGCGGCGGGGGGGCCGTGTGCGATACTCGACCTGGTCGTGCGGCACGTCACCCCGTCCGTCCGACCCGATGACGTCCTTGCTGCGTTGCGGCGAGTGGCTGACCTGGAGCCGCCGGTCCCCCCACGGGTGACCCGGCTGGCGCAGGGGCCGCTGGTCGCGGACGTGAGCGCAGGAGCCGCTGTGGATGCGGTCTCCGACCCGCTCGCGGCTGACCGCACCTGACCGACTCGGCGCCCGACGAGGGCCCGCACCCGGGCTCGCGGAGGGGGCATCCCACCGGCTTTCGCCCGGGGCTCCGGCCACGGGCGACGTGATCTCCGTGCGGTGCTCGCACCCGGAGGTCGGAACTGGAGTACTCGCGTGAGCGACGTGACCCCCGAGACCACCCCTGACACCGACGGCGACGCCGCCGCGACCCGCGCCCCGCGCCGCCGCCGTGCGGCCGGCCG
>JAKOVT010000423.1 GCA_029781935.1 Actinomycetes bacterium
GCAGAGCTCGAGCACGGGCATGGTGCTCTACGTCGACGGCGTCGCCCGCGGCACGAACGGCACCACGGGCCACAATGCCACGAAGGGCTACTGGCACGTGGGCGGCGACGGCCTGTCGACGGGCTGGCCGAGCGTGCCCACCTCGCTGTACTTCAAGGGCTCGGTCGACGAGACGGCGATCTACTCGACGGCGCTGTCGGCTGCGCGGGTCACCGCCCACTACAAGGCCCGCTGAGCCGGGAGGGCCGGGGACCGGGACGGATTTCTGGCGGCCGGGAGGCCTGGGCTAGGATTCCCGGGCTGTCCTCGGACGGCGACGGCCAGGTAGCTCAGTTGGTACGAGCGTCCGACTGAAAATCGGAAGGTCGGCGGTTCGACCCCGCCCCTGGCCACTGTTGGAGGCCCGGCGATCCCGGGCCTTCGGCGTCTCCGGGCGCGGATCTGCGGAGCTCGTCCGCCGTCACGCGAGGACGAGCACGCACGCTCCTGGCTCGGCGAACGGCCGCAGCGATGCGCGCGACGGGTCCCCGCCGAGCACGTCGAGCGCCCCGCGCACCAGCCCGAGGTGCACCGCGCAGACCACGTCCGGGTGGGCGCGGGCGACATCGAGCAGCGGGCAGCGCCGCAGCCGTGCCCGCGTCGTCCGCGCATCGGTCTCCGGGTCGAAACCGAGGCCGCCGAGGAGCTCGACGGCCCGGACCCGCGCCGCCTTCGGCGAGCGTGCTGCTCGCTCGCCGGCGACCAGGGAGGCGCCCCAGCGCTCCCCCGCGGCACGCGCATCCGCGGCGGGGTCGGCCGACGTGCGGGAGACGTGCTCGGCCAGCACCGAGGCGAGCGCGGCGTACTCGCGCACCCGGGGGTCGTGCTCCGAGCGGACGGTCGACGCCGCGTACGCCGTGGCCGGTCGGCCGCGACCGCCGCCGAGCACCGTGCTGCCGACCAGGAGGCCGTCGTCCGTCAGCGCCTGCAGGTGCTTGCGCGCGGTGTTGACGTGCAGTCCGAGCGCGTCGGCCACGTCGTCCACGGTGAGGTCCGCCGCGGCGCCCTGCACGAGCTCCAGCACCGACAGCCGCTGCGGCGTGAGGGCGACCTCGTCGCCGACGTACCGCGCGGGCGCCGGCCCCATCATTTCCACACCGATGAGTGTAGTAAATTGAGCGGGTCGGACGGAAGGACAGGAGGTGCCGTGATGTGCTCCTACTGCGGCTGCCGGTCGATCACCGTCATCGCCGACCTGACCCGCAACCACGAGGAGGAGAACGGCGTCTTCCCTGCCGCTGTCATCGCGCTCGACGGCCCCCGGTGGGACGCGGTCGAGGCGGCCGCGCCGTGAGCCGCTACGTACCGCCTCAGCACGGCGCCTGGGCGTTCCTCGGGCTCCCCCTCGTCCTGGGTGCGCTGGTGTCGCCTCCGTCGTGGGCGCTGCTGCCGCTGGCGGTCGCGTGGGTGGTCGCCTACCCCTGGTCGTACGCCGCCCTGGGGCTCGTCCGCGCCCGGCACAAGCGCCGCTTCGTCCGACCGCTCGTCGTGTGGAGCGCCGCCCTGGTGCCGGCGGTCGTGCTGCTGCTGGTGCTGCGGCCGTGGCTGATCTGGTGGTCGCCGCTGTTCGTCGCCGGGTTCGGCGTCAACCTCTGGTACGCCTCCCGCAACGACGAGCGCGCGCTGCTCAACGACCTCGTCTTCGCGCTCGAGTGCGCCGCGATCGTGATCGTCACGTGGGGCGTGTGCGTCGGCAGCGCCACGGCCTCCCCGCCGTCGCTCGCCGACGCCAGCGCGCAGGTCTGGCTCGCCACGCTCGTGTGCGCGCTCGTCCTGACCGGGTCGACGCTGCACGTGAAGTCGCTGATCCGGGAACGCCGCGACCCCCGCTACGCCCTCGCCTCGCGCGTCTTCGCCGTCGCCTGCCTCGTTGCCTCGCCGCTCCTCGCCCTCGCCTGGGGCGTCCCCGGCGGCTGGTCGTTCGTCGTCGTCTTCGCGGCGCTGGCGGTCCGCGCCTTCCGCGTCGTCCCCGGCACGGCGAGACCCGGGGTGCTCGGCATGATCGAGCTCGGCGGCTTCGTGCTGGCCGTGGTCGCGACCGCGATCGCTGCCTGAACCTCAGGACCTCAGTACAGCGACGCCGCGACGCGACGCAGCTCGTCGGGGACCTGCTTGACCTTGCCGGCCACCTCGGCGATGTCGACGAGCTCGATGCGGTCGCCGACGAGCGCGGTCATGACCGAGGTCTTCCCCTCGTGGACGGCGTCGGCGGCCGCGACGCCGAACCGGCTCGCGAGCAGCCGGTCGGTTGCCGTCGGCGTACCGCCGCGCTGGATGTGGCCGAGGATCGTCACGCGG
Organism: Actinomycetes bacterium; assembly: GCA_029781935.1. Taxonomy (GTDB): domain Bacteria; phylum Actinomycetota; class Actinomycetes; order S36-B12; family CAIYMF01; genus Longivirga. The sequence continues at coordinate 2,338 of JAKOVT010000423.1, forward strand.
GTGTCGAACCCCGTGCGCTGGCCGAGCTCGTACTTGATCCGTTCGCCGATCGCGCCGGCCACGATGGCGCCGTACGGGCCCTCCGGCGGGGTGAAGTCGAGGGTGCCCTCCTTCGCCGTCGCCCCCTCGGCGACGACGACGATCGACGACGACGCGTAGGACTTGTGCCGGTGGCGCAGCTGGGCGGCGATCTCGTCGATGTCGAACGGGTCCTCCGGGATGAGGATCTGGTCGGCGCCGCCCGCGATGCCTGCGGCCACGGCGATCCAGCCGACGTGGTGCCCCATGACCTCGACCACCATGACGCGGTCGTGCGACTCGGCGGTCGTGTGCACGCGGTCGAGCGCCTCGGTCGCGATCGCCACCGCGGTGTCGAACCCGACCGAGCGGTCGGTGCCCCACACGTCGTTGTCGATCGTCTTGGGCGCGCAGACCATCGTGACGCCGGCCTCGGCCAGCTTGCCCGCGGCGTGCAGCGTGCCGTCGCCGCCGACGCAGATGAGCGCGCCGATGTGCTCGTGCTTGAGCGTCTCGAGGACGGCGTCGATCCCGCCGTT
>JAKOVT010000437.1 GCA_029781935.1 Actinomycetes bacterium
GCTGCGCGCCGTCGTGTGGGGGGTCACGAAGGACGAGCGACGCGGGACCGTCGTCGCGGCCTGGGGCGGCCGCGTCGTCGCCGTCCTCGTCATGACCATTCCGTTCTGGACGGCCTTCCGGAGCGGCAGGTCGCCGGACCTGGTCAGCGTGGTGTTCAGCGTGGCCATCGGCTTCTTCATCTGGCAGGGCGCGAGCCAGGCCCTGACGAGCGCGGCGGTCCATGCGCGCGTCCCCGGGCTCTCGGCGCGGACGCTCGCGCGGCCCGCGGTCGTGGTCGTGGCCGACACCCCGCTCGCCGAGGCGCTCCGCCGGGCCGAGGCGGAGGGGGCGACGGCGCTGGTCGTGGTCGACGCCTCCGGGCGGCCGGTGGCGATCGCGAACCCGTCGGCCGTCGACGCCGTGCCCGTCGAGCGGCGGCCGTGGGTCCCGGTGTCGTCCGTGTCCTCCGCGTTCGATCCTCGCGCGGCGATCTCCGCGGACCTCGTCGGCAACGACCTCCTGCAGGCCCTGCTTGCCGTGCCGTCCGACAGCTATCTCGTGGTGGAGCCGTCGGGCCAGGGCGTCGCGGTGCTGTCGGCGGCCGACGTCGAGCAGGCGCTCAGCCACGACTGATCCGCTCGCGGTCGCCGAGGACCAGCCTCCGCCAGCGGCCTATCCTTGCCGACCGTGACCTCCCTCGAGCACCCCCTCGAGCCGACCGGCAGCCGCGGCCGCCGCGGCCCGTTCCGCGTCGGCGACCGCGTCCAGCTCACCGACCCCAAGAAGCGGATGCACACGATCACGCTGGAGGCCGGCAAGCAGTTCCACACCGCGAAGGGCGCGCTCGAGCACGACGCCCTCATCGGTCGCGACGAGGGGATCGTCGTCACCTCGACCCAGGGGACGCCGTACCTCGCGCTGCGCCCGCTGCTCTCCGACTTCGTGCTCTCGATGAAGCGCGGCGCCACGATCGTCTACCCCAAGGACGCCGCTGCCATCGTCGGCCTCGCCGACCTCTATCCGGGCGCGCGCGTGATCGAGGCCGGCGTCGGTTCGGGGGCGTTGTCGTGCTCGCTGCTGCGGGCCGTGGGCGACTCGGGCTCGGTGTCGTCCTACGAGCGGCGCGCGGACTTCGCCGACGTCGCCCGGTCCAACGTCGAGGCCTTCTTCGGCGGGCCCCACCCGGCGTGGAGCCTCACGGTGGGCGACCTCACGCCCACGCTGCGCGCCCGTCGTGCCGAGGGGTACGACGTCGAGGTCGACCGGGTCGTCCTCGACATGCTGGCGCCGTGGGACTGCGTCCCGGCGGTGGCAGAGGCGCTCGTACCCGGGGGAGTGCTCGTCGTCTACGTCGCCACCACCACCCAGCTCTCGCGGACGGTCGAGACCCTGCGCACCGACGGCCGGTTCACCGAGCCGCACGCGCAGGAGACCCTTCTGCGCACCTGGCACCTCGAGGGGCTCGCCGTGCGGCCAGACCACCGGATGAACGGCCACACCGGGTTCCTCGTGGTCACCCGTCGGCTGGCCGACGGCACGGTCCTGCCCCCGCGGCGCACCCGACCGGCCAAGGGCGCCTACGGCGAGGACTACGAGCTGCCCGACTGAGGCGGGATCCGTTACCGGGACGTTGCGACGCGCTGGAGCGATCGCACGCGCGCGATCCCCGGATCCGTGGGTAGTGTCGAACCCGAGCCCCTCCCGGGAGGTGATCGTCGTGAGCTATCCCGACCCCGTCGACTCGCGCGTGTCCGCGCTGCAGGCCGAGCTGGCCGCAGCCACCGCGCAGAACCAGCGCCTCGTCGCCACGCTGCGCGAGGCCCGCGACCAGATCGTGGCGCTCAAGGAGGAGGTCGACCGCCTCGCCGAGCCGCCGAGCGGGTACGGCGTCTTCCTCGAGCGGCACGACGACGGCTCCATCGACATCTTCACGTCGGGCCGCAAGATGCGCGTGGTCGTCAGCCCGGACGTCGACGGCGAGGCGCTGCTCACCGGCCAGGAGGTCATGCTCAACGAGGCGATGAACGTCGTGGGCGTGCGTGCCTACGAGCGCCACGGCGAGATCGTGATGCTCAAGGAGATCCTCGACGACGGCGTCCGTGCGCTCGTGATCGGGCACACCGACGAGGAGCGCGTCGTGCGCCTCGCGGCGCCGCTGCTGTCGGAGAAGCTCCGTGCCGGCGACTCCCTGCTGCTGGAGCCGCGCTCGCAGTACGTCTACGAGAAGATCCCCAAGGCCGAGGTCGAGGAGCTCGTCCTGGAGGAGGTCCCCGACATCGACTACCGCGACATCGGCGGGCTCTCGTCGCAGATCGAGGAGATCCGCGACGCCGTCGAGCTGCCGTACCTGCACGCGGACCTGTTCCGCGAGCACCAGCTCCGCCCGCCCAAGGGCATCCTGCTCTACGGCCCTCCCGGGTGCGGCAAGACGCTCATCGCCAAGGCGGTGGCGAACTCGCTGGCGAAGAAGGTCGCGGAGGTCGAGGGGCGCGAGCAGGGTCGGTCGTTCTTCCTCAACATCAAGGGCCCGGAGCTGCTCAACAAGTACGTCGGCGAGACCGAGCGGCACATCCGTCTGGTGTTCCAGCGGGCGCGCGAGAAGGCGTCCGAGGGCATGCCGGTCATCGTCTTCTTCGACGAGATGGACTCGCTGTTCCGCACGCGCGGGTCGGGCGTGTCCAGCGACGTCGAGAACACCATCGTCCCGCAGCTGCTGAGCGAGATCGACGGTGTCGAGGGCCTCGAGAACGTCATCGTGATCGGCGCCTCTAACCGCGAGGACATGATCGACCCCGCGATCCTGCGCCCCGGCCGCCTCGACGTGAAGATCAAGATCGAGCGGCCCGACGCCCAGGCAGCGGGCGACATCTTCTCGAAGTACCTCACCCCCGACCTGCCGCTGCACCCGGACGACCTCGCCGAGCACGGCGGCGACCCGGTCGCGACCTGCCAGGGGATGATCCAGCGCGCGGTCGAGCGGATGTACACCGAGAGCGACGAGAACCGGTTCCTGGAGGTCACCTACGCCAACGGCGACAAGGAGGTCCTGTACTTCAAGGACTTCAACAGCGGCGCGATGATCGAGAACATCGTGGCGCGCGCCAAGAAGATGGCGATCAAGGACCTCCTCGACCACGGGCAGCGCGGCATCCGCGTGCAGCACATGCTGGCCGCGTGCGTCGACGAGTTCCGCGAGAACGAGGACCTGCCCAACACCACCAACCCCGACGACTGGGCCCGGATCTCGGGCAAGAAGGGCGAGCGGATCGTCTTCATCCGCACCCTCATCCAGGGCAAGCAGGGCACCGAGGCCGGCCGCTCGATCGACACCGTCGCACCGACCGGCCAATACCTGTAGGCCCACACCCAGAAGCCCAACCCCGCTTCGGAGGTCTGAGAGGGATCTACAGGTACCTCTCAGACCTCCGGAGCGGGTGTCAGACCGGGCCGCGGTCGTCGGTGAAGAACGTGTCGAGGTCGGGACCCGACCTGGTGGCGGCGAAGCCGTCGAACCGTCCGTCGGCCAGCGACCGGGCGGCCGCGACGAAGCCCGTCCAGGCGGTCTGAGCGAGCGCCCCGCCCACGCTGATGCGGCGTACGCCGAGAGCGGCGAGGTCGGCCACCGTGACGTCGTCCGGCCAGGCCATCAGGACGTTCAGCGGCGTCGGTGCGACCGCCTCCACGACGCGGGCGATGTCGGCCGCGGTCCGCAGGCCGGGCGCGTAGACGCAGTCGGCGCCGGCGCCGGCGTACGCACGCAGACGCGCGACGATCTCGTCGAGGTCGGTGCGGCCGACCAGCAGGCCCTCGGCCCGCGCGACCAGCACCGTGTCGCCGCCCGCGTCGTCGATGGCACGACGGGCCGCACGTACGCGCTCGACCGCGTCGTCGAACGCGTACAGCGGGTCGCCGCCGTCGCGGGTCGAGTCCTCCACCGAGAGGCCGGCTACCCCGGTCTCGACGGCGGCGCGGACGTTGCGCGCCACGTCGTCGGGCGACTGCGCGAAGGCGTCCTCGAAATCCGCGTTCACGGGTACCTCGGTCGCCTCCACGATCTCGGCGAGATGGGCGAGCGCGAGCTCCAGCGAGATCCCGTTGTCGGGCCGGCCGAGCGACCACGCGAGACCGGAGCTCGTGGTGGCGAGGGCCGGGAACCCCATGCCCTGCAGGAGGCGTGCGCTGCCCACGTCCCAGGGGTTGGGGATGACGAAGCAGCCGGTCTCGTGGAGGCGGTGGAACTCCTGGCGCTTCTGGGCGACGGTCGGGGTCTCGGACGGCATCGGACCAGGCTGGGCGGGCTCCCGAGCGCTGTCAACGGTGATCGCGTGCCGTTCCCCGGCGCGGGGCGCGCGACCGCGGAGCGCGAGGGACGTAGGCTCGTCGCATGACCGTGCATCGCGTCATGGGGATCGAGACGGAGTACGGCATCTCCGTGCCCGGGCACCCGCACGTCAACTCGATGCTCACGAGCTCGCAGGTCGTCAACGCCTACGCCGGCTCGGTGCTGCCCGCGTCGCGGCAGAAGCCGCGGTGGGACTACGACGAGGAGACGCCGCTGCGCGACGCGCGCGGCTTCGACCTCACGCGCGCCGAGGCCGACCCGAGCCAGCTCACCGACGAGGACCTCGGGCTGGCGAACCTCATCCTCACCAACGGTGCACGCCTGTACGTCGACCACGCGCACCCGGAGTACTCCAGCCCCGAGGTCACCAACCCGCGCGACGCGCTCGTGTGGGACAAGGCGGGCGAGCGGATCATGGCGCGCGCCGTCGAGCTCGTGCTGGGCATCCCGGGCGCGCAGCCGGTGACCCTCTACAAGAACACCCCCGACAACACGGGCGCGTCGTCCGGCACGCACGAGAACTACCTGATGCGCCGCACGACGCCGTTCGTCGACATCGTCAAGCACCTCACGCCGTTCTTCGTCTCGCGCCAGGTCGTGACGGGCTCGGGACGCGTCGGGCTCGGGCAGGAGGGGCGCAAGCACGGCTTCCAGCTCTCGCAGCGCGCGGACTTCTTCGAGGTCGAGGTCGGGCTCGAGACCACGCTGAAGCGCCCGATCATCAACACGCGCGACGAGCCGCACGCCGATCCGGAGAAGTACCGGCGGCTGCACGTCATCGTCGGCGACGCGAACCTCGCCGAGCTCTCGACGTACCTGAAGATGGGCACCACATCGCTCGTGCTGTCGATGCTGGAGGACGGCGCGCTCGATCTCGACCTCGTCATGGACGCGCCGGTCCGCGAGATGCACGCGGTGTCGCACGACCCGTCGCTGAAGCACCTCGTCACCCTGGTGAGCGGACGGCGCCTCACCGCCGTCCAGATGCAGCTCGAGTTCCTCGAGCAGGCGCGCAAGCACGTGGAGCGCAAGGGCGAGGTCGACCCGCACACGGCCGACGTGCTGGACCGCTGGGAGTCGGTGCTCGCCCGGCTCGAGACCGACCCGATGTCCCTCTCGCGGGAGCTCGACTGGGTCGCGAAGCTCGCGCTGCTCGAGGGCTACCGCGAGCGCGACGGCCTCGACTGGGACCACCCGCGTCTCGCGCTCGTCGACCTGCAGTACAGCGACGTCCGGCCCGACAAGGGCCTCGCCCAGCGCCTGCAGGCCCGCGGCTCGCTCGTGCGGCTGACGACCGACGCCGAGGTCGGGGCCGCCGTCCTGACACCGCCCGAGGACACCCGCGCGTGGTTCCGCGGCGAGTGCCTGCGCCGCTACCCCGAGAGCGTGGCCGCGGCGTCGTGGGACTCGGTGATCTTCGACGTACCGGGCCACGACGCGCTGCAGCGCGTCCCGACCCTCGAGCCCCTGCGCGGCACCCGGGCGCACGTCGGCGACCTGCTCGACGCCAACCCGACCGCCGCCGACCTCCTGGCAGCACTGAACTCCTGAGCGTCCGGCGTCCGAGGGGCAGGATGTACCGGTGCCCGAGACCCTCACCCGGCTGGTGACTCTGGACGACGTCCCCGTTCTCACCGCCCGGGCGGGGTCCGAGCCGGGCCCGACCTGGTCGCGGCTGCGCCGGACTGCGGCGCGGCCCGGCCGCACCACCGTCCCGGTGAGGGGCGGTGACCGGGTCGCGTGGGTAGGGTCGGGTGCGTGGCCGCCGCGGCCACGAGCACGTGCCCGACGAGGGGAGCCCGCCATGCCGACTCGTGAGCCGGGGGAGCAGCAGCATCGGTCCCGCTCGACCGACGACCAGGTCGAGGAGACCGTCGAGGCCTCGAGCGACCTCGCCGAGCGCAAGGAGGCACTCGACGCCGACATCGACGCGATCCTCGACGACATCGACGAGGCGCTGGAGACCAATGCGGAGGAGTTCGTCCGCGGGTTCGTCCAGAAGGGCGGCGAGTGAGCCTCCGACCGCGGGGCCCGGGTAGGTTCACGGCGAGCGCGAGGGCGCGCAGCGGTCGGCGTGCGCGCCGGCAGGGAGGACCACGGTGAGCATGTCGACGTCCGGAGGGCAGGGCGCGTCCCTGTCGCCCGCCTTCCTGCGCGCGGGGTCGTCCTCGTTCGCGGAGTTCCTCGCCGAGCACGACCCCTCGCTGCTGCCTGCCGGGCGCTCGCTGCCCGCGGGGATCACGGTCGAGGCGCCGCACGGGACGACGATCGTGGCGCTCACCTTCGACGGCGGCGTCATCATGGCCGGCGACCGCCGGGCGACGATGGGCAACATCATCGCCCAGCGCGACATCGAGAAGGTGTTCCCCGCCGACGAGTCCAGCTGCGTCGGCATCGCGGGGACTGCGGGTCTCGCGGTCGAGCTGGTGAAGCTGTTCCAGGTCGAGCTCGAGCACTACGAGAAGATCGAGGGCGCGCAGCTCTCGCTCGACGGCAAGGCCAATCGGCTCGCCGCGCTGCTGCGCAACAACCTCGGCATGGCGATGCAGGGTCTCGCCGTCGTGCCGCTGTTCGCCGGCTTCGACCACGATTCCGAGTCGGGCCGGATCTTCAGCTACGACGTCACCGGCGGCCGCTACGAGGAGCACCGCCACCACGGCGTCGGCTCCGGCTCGCTGTTCGCCCGCGGATCGCTCAAGAAGCTCTGGCGCGAGGGCCTCGGCACGGCCGACGCGATCACCGTCGCGGTCGAGGCGCTGTACGACGCCGCCGACGACGACTCCGCCACCGGCGGCCCCGACCTCGCGCGCGGGATCCTCCCGGTCGTCGTGGTCGTCGACGCCGACGGCTACCGCCGCGTCGAGGAGGCCGAGCTCGACCCGCTCGTCCGAGCCGTCGTGGCCGCGCGCCAGTCGCGTCCCGACGGTCCCCGTGCGAACGTGACGGCCTGAGGAGCGCCCCGATGAGCATGCCGTTCTACGTCTCGCCCGAGCAGGTCATCAAGGACAAGGCCGACTACGCGCGCAAGGGCATCGCCCGCGGTCGGAGCGTCGTCGTGCTGCAGTACGCCGGCGGCCTGCTGTTCGTGGCCGAGAACCGGTCGCGCGCGCTGCACAAGA
>JAKOVT010000439.1 GCA_029781935.1 Actinomycetes bacterium
GCCCTTGGCCGTGCCGTCGAGCTTCGTGAGCACGATGCCGGTGACGTCGACCACCTCGGAGAACACCTGCGCCTGGCGCAGCCCGTTCTGCCCCGTCGTGGCGTCGAGGACGAGGAGCACCTCGTCGACCGGGGCCTGCTTCTCCGCGACGCGCTTGACCTTCCCGAGCTCGTCCATGAGGCCGGTCTTGGTGTGCAGCCGGCCGGCCGTGTCGATGACGCACACGTCGGCCCTCTCGTCGACCGCGTGCTTGACGGCGTCGAACGCGACTGCTGCGGGATCGGCACCCTCGGGTCCGGTGACCACCGTGGCACCGACCCGGTCGCCCCAGGTCTGCAGCTGCTGCGCGGCTGCCGCGCGGAAGGTGTCGGCCGCGCCGAGCACGACCGTGCGACCGTCGGCCACCAGCACCCGCGCCAGCTTGCCGGTGGTCGTCGTCTTGCCGGTGCCGTTGACGCCGACCACGAGCACCACCGCAGGTCGCTCGGCGTCGGTGTGGGTCGCGAGCGATCGGTCGAGCGCGGGATCGACGAGCGTCAGCAGCTCCTCGCGCAGGATGACGCGCGCCGCGGCGGCGTCGGTGACACCCTCCGCGCGGGTTCGGGTCTGCAGCGCCGCGATGAGCTCCTGCGTCGGCCCGACCCCGAGGTCGGAGGCCAGCAGCGTCTCCTCGACCTCGTCCCACGTGTCCTGGTCGAGCCGGTCGCGGGTGAGGAGGGCGAGCAGTCCCTTGCCCACCGCGGTGTTGGAGCGGGCCAGCCGCGAGCGCAGGCGGGCGAGCCGGCCGGCGGTGGGCGCGGGCGCCTCGAGCTCGGGAGCGCTCGGGCCGGTGTCGACGGCCGGAGCCTCCGCTGGCGCCTCGACCGGCGGGGCGGCGCCGGGCGCGGCCGGCTCGACGGGCGCGGTGATCGACGGCGCCTTCGGTGGCGCCTCGATGCTGCGCGGGGCGTTGCGGTTGCGGAGGAGCAGCACCGCCATGCCGCCGAACAGCACGACGGCAGCGGCGAGCAGGACGTAGAGGACCGCGGAGTTCACGGCCCCATCCTCCCAGAGGGTGCGGCAGCGCTAGGCCGGCACTCCCGCGGGCTCGGTGACGTCGACGTCGCCGGGCTCGTGGCCGTCGCGCAGCCGTTGGCCGATCACCATCGTGACGCCGTCGCCGCGCATGGACACGCCGTACAGCGCGTCGGCGATCTCCATCGTGCGCTTCTGGTGGGTGATCACGAGCAGCTGGGAGTTCTCGCGCAGCTCCTCCATCACCGTGAGCAGGCGCTGCAGGTTGACGTCGTCGAGGGCGGCCTCGACCTCGTCCATGATGTAGAACGGGCTGGGCCGGGCCTTGAACAGCGCCACGAGGAAGGCCACCGCGGTGAGCGAGCGCTCGCCGCCCGAGAGCAGCGAGAGCCGCTTCACCTTCTTGCCCGGCGGCCGGGCCTCGACCTCGATGCCCGTGGTGAGCATGTCGTCGGGGTTCGTCAGGAGCAGCCGACCCTCGCCTCCCGGGAACAGCCGGGAGAAGATCCGCTCGAACTCGCGCTCGGTGTCGGCGTACGCCTCGGCGAACACCTGCTGCACCCGCTCGTCGACGTCCTTGATGATGCCGAGGAGCTCGTCGCGCGACCGCTTGAGGTCGTCGAGCTGCTCGTTGAGGAACCGGTGACGCTCCTCGAGCGCCGAGAACTCTTCCAGCGCAAGGGGATTCACCTTGCCGAGCAGCGCCAGCGAGCGCTCGGCCGCCTTCATGCGCTTCTCCTGCTGGTCGCGCACATAGGGGTAGGGCTCGGGGTCGGGCGCCTCGGGGTCGATCTCGTCGCCGGGCGCGATCTGCGACGGCGGCACGAGGATGTCGGGGCCGTACTCGTCGACCAGGGTCTCGGAGTCGACGCCGAACTCCTCCATCGCCCGGGCCTCGAGGCCCTCGATGCGCATCCGCTGCTCGGCGCGCGCCATCTCGTCGCGGTGCACCGACGACGTGAGCGCCTCGAGCTCGGTCTGCAGCTCGCGGATCCGTCCGCGCAGCGCGAGCAGCTCGCCCTCGCGCACCGTGCGCGCGCGCTCCGCGGCGTCGCGCTCGCCCGAGGCGATGGTGAGCGAGACCTCGAGGCGGCTGAGCGTCGCCACGGCGCCGACGTGGACGGCGGACGCGACCGCAGCCGCGCGGGCGCGGGCCTCGCGGCGCTCGGCGCTGCGCGCGCGGGCAGCCCGCTCGGCGGTGGCGGCGTGCTCGAGCTGCTCGGCCCGGCCGGCCAGGGCCCGCACCCGCTCCTCGCCGGTGCGGACCGCGAGCCGGGCGTCGACCTCCGCCTGGCGCGCGAGCACGGCGGCCTCGGCGAGGCGGTCGCGCTCGGTCGTGGCGGGCTCCTCGATGTCGGGCGTCTGCTGCGCCGCCGTGAGGCGGGTCTGCAGCTCGTCGAGGGTCTGCTGGTCGGCGTCGCGGGCCGAGGTCGCGGACGCCAGCGACGCCGCGAGGCGCTCGGCCTCGGCGGCGGCGGACCGTGCGGCCGAGCCGAGCTGTCCGAGCTGCTCGGCCACCGCGGCCATCCGGGCGTCGGACTCGTGCAGGCGGGAGAGGGCGGCGTCGACCCGCTGCTGCGCCTCGTCGGTGGTGGTCTGCGCCGTACCGAGCTCGAAGCGGATCCGCTCGCAGCGGTGGGTGGCGGCCTCCAGACGCGAGCGGGCCTCGTCGACCGCAGCCTGCACCTCGAGCAGCGAGGGGGCGCTGGCGGAGCCGCCGTGCACGACGCCGGCGGCGAGGACGTCGCCGTCGCGGGTGACGGCCACGAGGTCGGCGGACGACGCGACGACCGCTCTGGCGGCAGCGAGATCGTCGACGACGGCGACGCGGGCCAGGGCGGTCTCGACCGAGCCGCGGAGCTCGTCGGGCACGCGGACCAGGTCGACGGCCCAGCGGGCGCCGTGCGGCAGGGTCGGCCAGCTCGAGCGGTCGGGAGCAGGCGCCCCGCCGACGAGGATCGCGGCACGGCCGGCGTCGTCGGACTTGAGCAGGGTCACGGCGTCGACGGCCTGGCCGACCGACCCGAGGGCCACGGCGTCGGCGAGCGGCCCGAGCGCGGCCGAGACTGCCGCCTCGTACCCGGTCTCGACGTGCACGAGGGCCGCGACGGTGCCCAGGACGCCGGAGAGCCGCTCCCCCGCGGCGAGCAGGGCCGCGCCGCCGTCCTTGCGGGCCAGGCCCAGCTCGAGCGCCTCGACACGGGCCGTGAGCGCGTGGCGCTCGCGCTCGGCCTCCTGCTCCTCGAGGCGCAGCGCGTGCACCCGGGCCTCGGCGGCGGCGAGCGCCTCCGACGCCATCTCGTGCTCCTCGTCGAGGCCGACCTCGCCCTCGTCGAGGCCCGCGACCTGGGTCTCGAGAGCGCGGAACTCGCTGGAGGCCTGGTCGGCTCGGGCCCGCGCGTCGGTCTGCTGCGCGACGAGGCGCTCCACCTCGGCCGTGCGGGCCTCGAGACGCGACGTGGCGGCGTGCACCTGGCCGCCGAGGCGCACCAGGCCCTCGCGGCGGTCGGCGGCGGCGCGCACGAGGGAGGTCAGGCGCTGCTCCTCGGCCGCGTGCGCGGCCTCGGCGGCGGCGCGGGCGGTGACGGCGGCGGCGAGCAGGTCGCGATCGTCGGCCACCTTGCGCGCGAGCTCGGCCTCCTGCTCGCGGACGTCGCGCGCCTCGGCCTCGACCTCCTCGGGGTCGCGACCGCGGCGCTCGTCCTCGGGCTCCGGCGCGAGGTGCCGGCCGCGCTCGGCGGCCAGCGCCGCGGTGCTGCGGACCCGCTCGCGCAGGCTCGACAGGCGGAACCAGGTCTCCTGCGTGCGGGCCAGGGTGGGCGCCTCGCCCGCGATCTCGGCCTCGAGCACCGCCTCGCGCGCCGTGGCGGCCGCGTGCTCGGACTCGACCTCGGACCGGCGCTCGCGCAGGGCGGTCTCGTCGGCGACCTCCTGCTCGAGCGCCTCGCGCAGGGAGCAGAGGTCGTCGGCGATGAGGCGCAGCCGCGAGTCGCGCAGGTCGGCCTGGATGACGGCGGCACGGCGGGCGACCTCGGCCTGCTTCCCGAGCGGCTTGAGCTGGCGGCGCAGCTCGGTGGTGAGGTCCTGCAGGCGCGTGAGGTTGGCCTGCATCGCGTCGAGCTTGCGGAGCGCCTTCTCCTTGCGCTTGCGGTGCTTGAGGACGCCGGCGGCCTCCTCGACGAACCCGCGGCGCTCCTCCGGGGAGGCCGACAGGATCTCGTCGAGCTTGCCCTGGCCGACGATGACGTGCATCTCGCGCCCGATGCCGCTGTCGGACAGCAGCTCCTGGACGTCGAGGAGACGGCACGGCGTGCCGTTGATCGCGTACTCCGAGCCGCCGTTGCGGAACATCGTGCGCGAGATGGTGACCTCGGCGTACTCGATCGGGAGGACGCCGTCGTGGTTGTCGATCGTGAGCAGGACCTCGGCACGGCCGAGGGGCGGGCGGCCGGCGGTGCCGGCGAAGATGACGTCCTCCATCTTGCCGCCGCGCAGGCTCTTGGCGCCCTGCTCGCCCATGACCCAGGCGATGGCGTCGACGACGTTGGACTTGCCCGAGCCGTTCGGCCCGACGACGCACGTGATGCCGGGCTCGAAGTGCAGCGTCGTCGACGACGCGAACGACTTGAACCCGCGCAGGGTGAGGCTCTTCAGATGCACGTTCGGCGAGTCTCCAGGCGCGTCGGGTCAGGGTCCCGGGGAAGGT
>JAKOVT010000243.1 GCA_029781935.1 Actinomycetes bacterium
CGGCCGACTGCCCCTGCGGGGCGCCATCGACCTCGCCGCGCTCGCCGCGGCCAAACAGGCCCAGACGGCCGCCGAGCAACGGCTCGCCCAGGCGGGCGAACTGCCTGCGGGCCTCGTCGTCGACGTCACCGAGGAGACCTTCCAGAGCGAGGTCCTCGACCGCTCCTTCACCGTCCCCGTCGTGATCGACCTGTGGGCCGAGTGGTGCCAGCCGTGCAAGGCGCTCACCCCCGTGCTCGAGGCGCTCGCGGCTGAGGACGCGGGCACCTGGGTGCTCGCCAAGGTCGACGTCGACGCCGAGCAGCGCATCGCCGCGGCCTTCCAGGTGCAGTCGATCCCCACGACCTTCGCCGTGATCAAGGGCCAGCCCATGCCGCTGTTCCAGGGCGCGCTGCCGGCCGGCGAGGTGCGCGCCTACCTCGACGAGCTGCTCCGCGTCGCCGCTGCCAACGGCGTCACCGGGCGGGTCCCGCTCGACGGCGAGGCGACCGAGCCGGTGGAGCAGGAGCCCGCGGGCGACCCGCGCTTCGACGCGGCGTACGACGCCATCGAGGCCGGCGACTGGGACGCCGCGGAGGCGGCCTACCGTGCCGTGCTCGCCACCGCTCCGAACGACCCCGAGGCCGCCGCCGGGCTCGCGCAGGTCGCGCTGCTGCGCCGCACCGAGGGTGTCGACCCCGCCACCGTGGTGGCCGAGGCCGAGGCAGCCCCCGACTCCCTCGAGAAGCAGTCGCTCGCCGCCGACTACGAGCTGCTCACCGGTCGCGTGGAGGAGGCCTTCGCCCGCATCGTCGAGCTGGTACGCCGTACCTCGGGCGACGAGCGTGCCGCGGCGCGCGACCACCTGCTGTCGCTGTTCGCGCTCGTCGGCGAGTCCGACCCGCGCGTGACCCGCGCCCGCGGAGCTCTCGCCAGCGCGCTGTTCTAGCCCGTCACCCGGCGTCGGGGTCCGCGCCGCCGTCGAAGTCGAAGTCGCCGTACGCCCGCTCGTCCTCGCGCGGCTCGATGTGGGTCTGCACGTGCACCCCCTCGAGCGCCGCGCGGAGGTCGCCCTCCACGCGCTCCACGAGGTCGTGCGCCTGCGACACGGTCCAGGCGCCGGGCACCAGAACATGGAAGGCGACGTAGCGCTCGCGACCGCTCTCCCGGGTCTGCAGCCCGTGGAAGCCGACCTCGTCGCTGCGGTGCCGGTCGAGGACCGCGGTCACCTCGGCCACCTCGGCGCCCGACAGTGCGCGGTCGAGCAGCGACGAGGTCGACGACGTCACGAGCCTGGTGCCGACCACGAGGATGTTGATCGCCACGGCGATCGCGACGAGCGAGTCGAGCGGCAGCCATCCCGTGATCGCCACGAGGGCGACGCCGACGAGGACGCCCGCCGAGGTCCACACGTCGGTCATCAGGTGCTTGCCGTCGGCGATCAGGGTGGCCGACCGGTGCGCCCGGCCCACGCGGATCAGCAGCAGGCCGACGGCACCGTTCACCGCGGTCGCGAGCAGCGAGATCAGCAGACCGATGCCCAGCGACTCCAACGGCTGCGGGTGCAGCAGCCGGTCGACCGCCGACACGATGATGACCGCGGCGGCGACGAAGATCATCAGGCCTTCGATGCCGGCGGAGAAGTACTCGGCCTTCGCGTGGCCGTAGTGGTGCGAGGAGTCGGCGGGCTTGGCCGCCACGGTCAGCGCGACGAGCGCGATGATCGCGGCGACCAGGTTCACGACGGACTCGGCGGCGTCGGACAGCAGCCCGACGGACCCGGTGATGAAGTAGGCGCCCGTCTTCAGCGAGATCGTGACGACGGCGGCCGCGATCGACAACCACGCGTAGCGGGTCAGCGACACCGGCTGGTCCGCCATGCTCGTGTCACCTCCGCGCTCCGATCCTCGCAGAGCGCGCGACCTGAAGCGCAGCGGGTCACCGTCCGGACGGGAGCTGCTGGGTGACGCAGTGCACGTTGCCGCCGCCGAGGAGGATCTCCCGGCCGGGCACCGTGAGGACCCGGCGTCCGGGGAAGAGCTCCTCGTACGCCGCCACCGCGGCTGCGTCGTTCGGGTCGTCGAACACCGGCAGCACCACGATGCCGTTGCCGATGTAGGAGTTCACGTAGGAGCCCGCGAGCCGCTCGCCGGCGGCGCGCGCCTGCGAGCCCGGCACGGAGTCGACGCCGGCCGCCTCCTCGGCCGTCATACGCAGCGGGCCGGGCTGGTGCAGCTTCACGACGCGCAGCGGCCGGCCCTGGGCATCGGTGTCGTGCTCGAGGATGGCCAGCGCCTCCGCCGAGCGCTCATGCTGCGGGTCGGCCTCGTCGTCGGTCCACGTCAGCATCACGACGCCGGGGGCGGCGAACCGCGCGAAGTTGTCGACGTGGCCGTCGGTCTCGTCGTGGACCACTCCGCGCGGCAGCCAGATCACCTTGCTGGTCCCGAGATGCGCGTGCAGCTCCGCCTCGATCTGCTCGCGCGACAGGTCCGGGTTGCGGTTCGGGTTGAGCAGGCACTCCTCGGTGGTGAGCACCGTCCCCTCGCCGTCGACGTCGATCGACCCGCCCTCGAGGACCAGTGACGGCCGGTAGACCGGCACGCGCTCGAGGTCGCAGATCTTCGGACCCACGAGGTCGTCGGCGTCCCACGGGAAGTAGAGGCCGCCGCGCAGGCCGCCCCACGCGTTGAACGTCCAGGAGACGCCCCGGACGTCGCCGGCGTCGTTCACGACGAACGACGGACCGGTGTCGCGCACCCAGGCGTCGTCGGTCGTCGTCTCGACGAGGCGGACGTGGTCCGGGAGCAGACCTCGCGCCACGACGTACTGGCGGCGCGACACCAGGACGGTGACGTCCTCGGCGCTCGCGATCGCCTCGATGAGCGCACGCCACGCGCGCTGGGCGGGCTTCGCGCCGTCGCGCCAGTTGTCGGTGCGCTCGGGCCACACCAGGAAGCAGCCGGCGTGGTCGTCCCACTCGGCCGGCATGCGGTAGCCGTCGGAGGCGGGCGTGGAGGTCAGCGTCGAGGACATGGCGGTCAGCGTGCCAGAACGCGTGCTGCGCGCGAGCCGCCGGGCAGGACGGCGTACGCCGTGCCGCTGTCCGCGTCGGAGCGCCGGTCGGCCTACCCTCGGGACATGGGTCACGACCACGGGCACGGGCTGTCGGCCGGCGGGCGCCACCGCTCCCGGCTGATCGTGGTGCTCGCGATCACCGTGACCGTGCTCGTGGTGGAGGCCGTGGGCTCGTGGCTCACCGGCTCGCTCGCCCTGCTCGCCGACGCCGCTCACATGCTCACGGACGCCGCTGGCATCACGCTGGCCGTGCTCGCGGTGACGTTCGCGTCGCGCCCCGCCACCCCGGAGCGCACCTTCGGCTACTACCGCCTCGAGATCCTGGCCGCGGTCGTGAACGCCGTGCTGCTCCTAGTGATCGCCGTGTTCATCCTGTGGGAGGCGTGGCAGCGCTGGCAGGACCCGCCCGGCATCGAGAGCGGGCTGATGCTCGCGTTCGCCTGCATCGGCCTCGTGGCCAACGTGGTCGGGCTGCTGGTGCTGCGCGAGGGTGCGCGGGAGAGCCTCAACGTGAAGGGCGCGTATCTCGAGGTGCTCGGCGACCTGCTCGGCTCGGTCGCCGTCATCGTCGCGGCCCTCGTGATCATCGCGACGGGATGGCTGCAGGCCGACGCCGTGGCCTCGGTGGCGGTCGCGCTCATGATCCTGCCCCGCACGTTCACCCTCCTGCGCGAGGCCGTCGACGTGCTGCTCGAGGCGACGCCTCGCGGGGTCGACCTGGTGCAGGTGCGCCAGCACATCCTGGAGACCCCTGGCGTCATCGGCGCGCACGACCTGCACGCGTGGACCATCACCTCGGGGCTGCCGGTCCTCTCGGTGCACGTGGTGGTCGCCGACGAGGTGCTCGCCGACGGAGGCGGCGGCCGCGTGCTCGACGAGCTCGCGCACTGCCTCGCCGATCACTTCGACGTCGAGCACTGCACCTTCCAGCTCGAGCCGGCCAGCCACGCCGAGCACGAGTTCCACGGCCACGCCTGACCGTCGGGCTCCTAGTCGGGGCGCACGTCGAGGCCGAGGGACTCGGCGAGGGTCACGGCCTGCTGCCACTGGATCACGGCGCCCCGCAGCGACGTGACGAGAGGGTCGATCCCGGTGAGGTCGGCGCCGCGCAGGTCCGCCTCGCTGAGGTCGGCGCCGCGCAGGTTCGCGGCCGACAGGTCGACGCCGCGGAGCACCGCGCCGGCCGCCTGCACGTCGGGCAGCTCGGCCTCGCGCATGCGGACGTCGGTCCACGTGCTGCGCCGCAGGTCCGCGTGCGAGAGGTCGACGAACGACCAGTCGCCGCCCTCGACCGTCAGAGCCGTGAACGAGCAGCGGGAGAACGTGGAGCCCGACAGCTTGCAGCCGGCGAAGTGGGCGTCGAAGAGGTTGGTGCCGCTGAACGTGCACGACACGAAGGCCGAGCTCGTGTGGCGCGAGGCGTTGAGGCGGACGTCGCGGAACGTGCACCCCGTGAACGATGCGCCGTCGACCACCGCCTCGGTCAGGCCGACGCCGGTGAACACGACACCGTCGTACGTCGTGCCGCGCAGCTCGACGCCGTACCAGTCCTCGCCGGACACGCGCGCGCCCGGTTCCAGCTCGCGTCCCGCCTCGGCCATGACGTCAGCCTAGGCGGAGCGGGCGACGGCTAGACGATGCGCTGGGTCCAGAGCAGGGCGGCGACGGCCGCGGCCACGGCCAGGGCGAGGGCGATACCGGCGAAGAGCGCTGTGATCTCCTGCGTCTTGGTCTCGTAGGCGATGTCGTGGCTCAGGGTGTCGTAGATCGAGCCGAGCTGGTCGGAGGTCTCGGCTGCGAACGACTGGCCGCCGGACTGCTTCGCGATCGCCTCCATGGCCGCCGTGTCGACCGGCACGGGCACGTCGCGGCCCTGGACGAACACCGTGCCCGTCGTGGTGCCGAAGGCGATGGTGTCGACCGGGACGCCGGCCTGGCCCGCCTCCGCCGACGCCGCCTCGGCGGCCGCCATCGGGTCGGCGTCGTTCGACGCGACCGTCGGCGTGCCGTCGCTCATGAGCACGATGGCCGCGGGCGTCGGCTTGCCCGAGTCGCCCTTCGGCACGCCCTGGATCGCGGCGAGGGCCGCGGTGATGCCGTCGGCGGTCGCCGTGCCGG
This sequence comes from Actinomycetes bacterium, assembly GCA_029781935.1. GTDB lineage: Bacteria > Actinomycetota > Actinomycetes > S36-B12 > CAIYMF01 > Longivirga. Next base: position 5,176 of record JAKOVT010000243.1, read on the forward strand.
GGCCGACCGAGAGGTTGCCGAGCGCACCGAGCACCTGGGCCTTGTCGTCGGTGGGCGCGACGATCAGCCGGGCGGAGGTGTCGAACGTGACGAGCCCGACCTGCACGCCGTCGGGCAGCTCCTCGACGAACGCGCGGGCGCGCTCCTCGGCGGCCTGCAGCCGGCTGGGGGCGACGTCGGTCGCCGCCATCGACGCCGACGTGTCGAGCGTGAGCAGGATGGTCGCGCGGTCCAGCGGCACGGGCACGGCCATCACCGGCTGCGCGAACGCGATGGTCATGGCGACGAGCGAGAGCAGCACACCGGCGGCCGGCAGGTGGCGCTGCCACCCGGACCGCTGGGGCGCGACGGAGTCGAGCAGGTCGACGCTGGTGAAGCGCACCACCTGGGCGTGGCGGCGACGCTGCATGAGCAGGTACGCCGCGAGGAGGGCGATGGGCGCCAGGAGGAACACCAGGCGCCAGCCGGACAGGAAGCTCATCGGGTCGCTCCGGGGACGGTCGCCGCGGCGACGGGAGGTTCGGTGGGCATGGGGAGCCCGCCGCGCGAGGCAGGGGTCTTCAGCGTCTTGCGACGGGTCACGAACGCGACCGTGTCGCCGAGCCAGTCGCGGTCGGTGGACAGGTGCAGGTAGTCGGCGCCGCACGCGTGGATGGTGGAGCGGATCCGTGCCGACCGCTGCGCCGCGGCCTCGGCGTAGCGCTGACGCAGCCCGGGGGTGCGCGTCTGCACGTACCGCTGGCGACCGGTCTCGGGGTCGACGACGCCGAGGATGCCGACGTCGGGCAGCGACAGCTCCCGTGGGTCGGTCACGTGCACGCAGACGACGTCGTGGCGCAGGCCCAGCAGTCGGAGGTCGCGCTCCCAGGTCCCGGCGTCGAGGAAGTCGCTCACGACGACCACCTGCGCACGCCGACGCACGGCGCCGGTGACCCAGCCGATCGCGGCGGCGAGATCGGCCGACTCGTCCGGTCCGCGCTGCCGGCGCTCGGTGCCATGGACGGTGGAGAGCGCGGCGAGGAACGCGGCGCGGCCCTGCCGGGCCGGGCGCTGGACGAGCTTGTCGAGCCCGGCGACCACGACGCCGATCCGGTTGCTCCCGCCGAGGCGGAGCATCCCGAACGCCGCGGTCGCCGCGAGGACGACGTCGCGCTTCTCGCTGCTGGCGGTGCCGAAGTCGAGGCTGGCCGAGCGGTCGACGACGATCCACGTCTCGACCTCGCGGTCGGCCTCGGTACGGCGCACGTAGGTGTCGCCCGCGCGCGCCGTGAGGTTCCAGTCGATCAGCCGCGCGTCGTCGCCGGGCTCGTAGGCGCGGGCGCCGGCGCGCTCGCTGCCCGGGCCGAGCGACGTCGTGAGGTGGTCGCCGCTCGCCCGTCCGTCGAGCCGGCGGAGCAGCTCGAGCTCGAGCCGGCGCAGCACGTCCGACCGCGCCGCCACGTCGGTGGCGGGCACGGAGCGGTACGGGTGCTGTTTGCTCATCCGGCGGCCTGGTGGCCGTCGAGACCCGGCACCGGGCTGGAGCCGGGCAGCACCTGCGTCGGGTAGCCGGCCGACGGCGGCACGGCGTCGACGCGGACGGGTGCCTCGGCGGACGCCGCGATGCGGGGCGCCGGCACGCGCGAGAGCACCTCGCGGATCACGGCGTCCGGCGCGATGCCCTCGGCGAGCGCGTCGTAGGTGAGGGTCACCCGGTGGCGCAGCACCTCCGGCGCCACGTCGAACACGTCCTGCGGCACGATGAACCGGCGCCCGCGCAGCACCGCCATGCCTCGGGCGGCCGCGAGCAGGCTCAACGTCCCTCGGGGGCTCGACCCGATCGCGATGTGGCGGACCAGGTCGTCGAAGCCCCAGCGTGCGGGCTCGCGCGTGGCCATCACGAGGCGCACGGCGTAGTCCTTCACCGCGTCGTGCATGAACACGTCGTCGGTGATCCGCTGCAGCTCGAGCAGCTGGTCGGTGGTGAGGATCTGGCGACCCTGCGGCGCATGGCTGGTGCTCATCCGGGCGGCGATCGTCGTCTCCTCCTCGTACGTCGGCTGCGGCACCGTGACGTGCATGAGGAAGCGGTCGCGCTGCGCCTCGGGCAGGGCGTAGACGCCCTCGGACTCGATCGGGTTCTGCGTGGCGAGGACGACGAACGGCTGGGGGAGCGCGCGGGTGTGCCCGCCGATGCTGACCTGGCGCTCGGCCATGGCCTCGAGCAGCGCCGACTGGACCTTCGCCGGCGCGCGGTTGATCTCGTCGGCGAGGACGAGGTTGGCGAAGACCGGACCCCACTCGATGTCGAAGTCCTCGGTCGACGGGCGCCAGATGCGCGTGCCCACGAGATCGGCGGGCACGAGGTCGGGCGTGAACTGGATGCGGGTCATCGAGCCGCCCATCACGCGGGACATCGTCGCCACCGTGAGGGTCTTCGCGAGGCCGGGGTAGCCCTCGATGAGGACGTGCCCGTTCGCGAGCAGCGACACCATGACGCGCTCGACGAGGCGGTCCTGCCCGACGACGACGCTCTTCACCTGGCGGACGGCCTCGGCGAGGAGCTGGGTCGGGTCGCCCACGACGGGCGTGGTCTCGGGGTTGGTCACGGGGCTCTCCTCGTGCGCGGTGTAGGGCGTGGGGTCGGGGCGGAACGGGCTGGACGTCATGCGACCGGCCCCGTCCCGAAGGTGATGCTGCTGCTGCGGGTCTTCCCGGAGGTGTCGACCCACGTGATGCTCACGGTGTCGCCCGGGTGGTGCGGCGCGATGATGGCGCGCAGCGAGGCGTTGTCGGTCACCTTCCGGCCGTCGAGCGCCGTGATGCGGTCGCCGGCCCGCAGACCGAGCTTGTCGGCCGCGGAGCCCTGCACGGTCCCGGAGACGCGGACACCGCTGGTGCTCCCCGACGCCGACGACGAGACCTGGATGCCGAGGAAGGCGCTCTCGCCGATGTGCACGTGCTCGGAGGCCCTGCCCTCGCGGATCTGCTGCGCGATCTCGAGCGCCTGGTTGATCGGGACGGCGTACCCGTCCGTCGCGGCGGTGGTGCGCCCGCCGCTGATGGAGCCGGCCGTGACGATGCCCACGACCTTGCCCTCGCGGCTCACGAGCGCGCCGCCCGAGTCGCCCGGCTGGATCGCGGCGTCGGTCTCGATGAGCCCGCTGAGGTCCTCCGACGTGCCGCTCTCGGAGTTCATCGCGGTGATGGACTTGTCGAGACCGGTGACCTTGCCGTCGGCGGGGATCGGCTTGCCGCCCCGACCGCCGGCGTTGCCCAGGCCGATGACGATGTCGCCGACCTTGACGGTGTCGGAGTCGCCGAGGGGTGCGACGGTCAGGCCCGAGGCGCCCTGGAGCTGGATCACGGCGATGTCGTGCGTCGCGTCGTAGCCGACGACCTTGGCGGTGTAGGTCTTCGTGGTCCCGGCCACCGCGACCTTGATGGACGTGGACCCGGCGATGACGTGGTGGTTGGTGAGCACGAGGCCCTCCGACGTGAGGACCACGCCGCTGCCGGCCGCCTCGTTGCCGTCGTAGCCGACCGCGGTCGTGATGTTGACCAGGCCGGGCGCGACCTTGTCGACGGCGTCCTGGTACTGCGTGCTGCCGCTGGTGCTGCCGCCCTGGCTGCCGCTGCCGTTCTGGCCGCTGTCGGGGAGCCCGGGGATGGCCGGCAGGGTGGGGAGCGAGCCGTCGGGGTCGAGCCCGCCGTCGCTGCCGTTGCCGCCCTGCGCGGGGTCGCTCGCGGAGGGGCCGGGCGCCACCGGCGCGGAGCTGCTCGGGGTCGGGTCGGGGAGGGCCGAGGTCGCGTCGTCGGTGGGCAGCGCCTTGACGATCCCGACACCGACCAGCGCGGCGACGAGCACCGCGGCGATGCCGAGGATCATCCCGCCGTACGTCCGCTTCGGCGGGGGCACCGGGGTGGGGGCGGTGACCACCGGTTCGGCGACCGGCTCGTCGTTCCAGTAGCCCCCGACGGTGTCGGGTCGACCCCAGAGCGGGGAGTTCCAGGAGTCCGGGGTTCCCTGGTTCGGGTCGAAGCTGGGGGTCGTCATCGGTGCCTCTCGCGTTCCGTCGGCGTACGTCGGGATCCGTACCCCGCCATCCGACGACAGGAAACTGTGCGAATCCTGAGAAACGACCGAGACGCGGCGACGAACGACGCCACCGGGGTCACGGATCGGTGACGCCCGCACCGTCGGGCGTGCTGCCGGCGGCGCGGCGACCGCGGCGGCCGCGGGCCGCGCGCGGTTCGACCGCAGGCGGTGGCACGAAGGGCAGCGCCCATGTGGCGGCGAGACCGACGAGGACCACGAAGGAGGCGATCCCGGTCGTGACCTTGCTGGCGTCGATCATCGCCGCGGCCGCGGCGTCGCCCGCTGCCGCCGTCGCCGGGTTCGCCTGCAGGCTCGGGATCACCGACCCGGCCGAACCGGTCACGGCATCGACGACCTGCTGGCTGGCAGCCGCCGGGACGCCGGCCTCGTCGAGCTGGCTGGCCGTGGCCCGCCCGAGCGTGGTCAGCAGCAACGTGCCGAGGATCGCGACGCCGAGCGCCGAACCGAGCTGGCGGAAGGTGCTCTGCACGCCCGAGGCCTGCCCGGACTCCGCCACCGGGATCTCGGCGAGGATCACGCTGGTGAGCTGGGCCGTCGCCATCCCGACGCCGATGCCGTAGAGGAACAGCCATGCGGCGATGAGCCAGCCGCTGATCGACGCCGACAGCGTGAGCGCGAGACCGGCGATCGCGACGGCCTCGGTCGCGAGACCGGCCCGCACGACCGCGCGGCCGCCGAAGCGCTGCGTGAGCTGCGGCGTGGTGCCGCTGATGACGAAGGTGCCGAGCGCGAGGGCGGCGATGAGCCAGCCGGTGCCGAGGGCGGAGAAGCCCAGGGCGTTCTGCAGCAGCAGCGGCAGCGTGAACAGCAGGCCGAACTCGCCGAGGGCCACGATGAGTGCTGCGATCGAGCCGAAGCGGAACGACCGCACGTCGAGCAGGCCGAGGTCGACCAGCACGATCTTCCCGGCGGTCTTGCGCTTGCGCTGCACGACCCAGAACCGCCACAGGAAGGCGATGCCGACGGCCATCGCGATCGGCACCGGTGAGATCGATCCGTCGTCCTGGCGCCACCAGCCGTAGTTCTGCCCCTCGATGAGGGCGAAGACGATGCCGGCCATGCCGATCGTCGAGAGCACGACGCCGTACAGGTCGAGCTTGCGCGGAGAGGTGTCGTCGCGGGTCTCGGGGACCGCCCAGATGATGAGCGCCAGCACGACCAGGCCGACGGGCACGTTGATCCAGAACGCCCAGCGCCAGGTCTGGTAGGTCGTGAGCCAGCCGCCCACGAGCGGGCCGATGGCCGCCATGCCGCCGATGGTGGCGCCCCAGACGGCGAACCCGATGGCCCGCTCGCGGCCGACGACGACGGCATTGAGGGTCGACAGCGTCGAGGGGAGGATCATCGCGGCGCCGAGGCCCTGCAGCAGACGTGCCGCGATGAGCGCGTTGGGTCCGCCGGCGAGCCCGGCGAGGATGCTGGCGAGGACGAACACGACCATGCCGACGAGGAACAGCCGCTTGCGTCCGTAGATGTCGCCGACCCGGCCGACCGTGAGGAGCAGAGCCGCGAACACGAGCGAGTAGATCGCGTTCATCCACTCGGCCTGCGTGGCGTCGAGATGGAGGTCCTCGATGATGGAGGGGAGGGCGACGTTGACGACGGTCGCGTCCATGATGATGAGCGAGACGCCGAGGGCCACGGCGACCAGCGCCCACCAGCGGTGGGGTGCCTGCGTCAGCGGCGTGGTGCCCGGAGTGGAGTTATCGACGTTCATGTCGGTATCTTATCGACGCAAGTGTCGGTAAGCCAACCCGAGGAGCAGCGACGTGCCGCGCATCGACGCCCCCACCGTCGCCGAGCACCATGCGCAGCGCCGGGCGGCGCTGCTCGCCGCGGCCGAGGAGCTGCTCGCCGAGCAGGGCGTGGAGGCGGTGACGCCGGCAGCCGTCGGCGCGCGCGCCGGGCTCGCGCGATCGAGCGTCTACCAGTACTTCTCCTCCTCGCCGGCGATCGTCGCGGCCGTGGTCGAGGACGCCTTCCCCCGGGCCAACGAGCAGCTGCGCTCGGCGATGGCCGACGCCGTGACGCCGGGCGAGCAGGTCGACGCCTACGTCCGCACCGCGCTCGCGCTGGCCGGCGACCGGACCCACCGCTCGTTGCGCGCGCTCTCGTCGGCCGACCTGCCCGACGAGTGCCAGCGCCGGATGGACGAGCTGCACCGCGCGCAGACCGCTCCGCTCGTGGAGGCGCTCGAGGAGATGGGCACCCGGGACGCGGCGCTGACCGCCCTGCTCGTCACCGGGATCGTCCGCGCCGCGGCCCAGGCGCTCGCGGAGGGTGCGCCGTCGGCGCGCGTCACCCGTCGTACGCTCGCCCTCATCCACGAAGGGATCGGTGCATGAGCGAGCGTCCGACGCTGGACACCTGGCTGCAGCCGGGCAACGTCTTCTGGTCCTTCCGGCACACCCGCGAGCTGGTGCCCACCGAGCGGATCCGGCGCGGTCCGCAGGTGCGGCCGCTCACGCCCGCGCTGGAGCCCGAGCTGCTCGACGTCGAGGTGGAGACGCACGTCGGGCGGGTCACCGCACGCGAGCTCCTGCGCCACCAGCGCGACGCGCTCGTCGTGCTCCACGGCGACGACCTCGTCGTCGACTGGCGCGCCGACGGCGTGCGCGACGACGAGCCGCACCTGATCTTCAGCGTCACCAAGTCGGTGACCGGCCTGCTCGCCGGAGCGCTGGCGGGTGCCGGGAAGCTCGACCTGTCGGCGTCACCGCTGGACTACCTCCCCGAGATCGCCGGCAGCGGGTTCGCCACGGCGACGCTGCGGCAGGTGCTCGACATGGAGGCGTCGTACGCCTTCGTCGAGGACTACTCGCCCGGTCCCGACGTCGTCGCCTACCGGCACGCTGCCGGCTGGTACCCCGCCCCGGCGGATGCGCCTGCGCTCAAGGGGTTCCTGGCCTCCCGCGCTCCCGACGGCGAGCACGGCCGCAGCTTCCGCTACCTCTCGCCGACCACCGACCTGATGGGCTGGGTCTGCGCTCGGGCGGCCGGCACCACGTGGGCGGAGGCCGTGTCGACCTACCTCTGGGGCCCGATCGGCGCCGAGCACGACGCCGAGGTCACGGTCGACCGCGAGGGCACGCCGCGCGCGGCCGGCGGCCTGTGCGTGGTGCCCCGCGATCTCGCCCGACTCGGCCTCATGGTGGCGCGCGGCGGCGAGGGAGTCGTGCCCGACTGGTTCGTCGACGACCTCGTGCACAACGGAGACCCGGAGACGTGGGCGCGCGGCGACTTCGCCGAGAACATGCCCGGCGGCCGCTACCGGTCCTACTGGTACCACCCGGGCATCGAGCCCGACGTGGTCATGGGCGTGGGCATCCACGGCCAGATGCTCTACGTCGACATCCCGCGGCAGGTCGTCGTCGCCATCCAGTCGTCGTGGGACGAGCCGGACCCCGAGTTCGACCACGACGACAACCGCGCC
>JAKOVT010000475.1 GCA_029781935.1 Actinomycetes bacterium
GGGCCGCTCGTGAACGTGGTGACCACGATCTCGTCGAACGACAGCGCGAACGCGAGCAGTGCGCCGGCTACGAGCGCCGAGCGGACCGCGGGGAACGTGACGTCGCGGAAGGTCTGCCACGGGCCGGCACCGAGGTCCATCGCGGCCTCCTCGAGCGAGGATCCGGTACGCCGCAGCCGCGCGAGGATGTTGTTGAAGACCACGACGATGCAGAACGTGGCGTGGCCCAGGATCACGGTGAACAGCCCGAAGCTGATTCCCAGCGGCACCAGCACCGTGTTGAAGGACGAGTTCAGCGCGATGCCGGTGACGATGCCGGGGAGCGCGATGGGCAGGATCACGAGGAAGCTGATCGGCTGCTTGCCGAAGAAGTCGTAACGCGCCACGGCGAACGCGATCATCGCGCCCAGCACCAGGGCGATGATCGTCGCGCCGGTGGCTGCCTTGATGCTCGTGAGCAGCGCCGAGCGCACGCCGTCGTTCGTCGCGGCCTTCGTCCACCACTCGGTGGTCCAGGACGTCGGCGGCCAGGAGAACACCTTCGACGCGTTGAAGGAGTTCACCAGCACGACGGCGAGCGGGAAGTAGATGAACACGAGCACCGCTGCGGCGACGACGCCGAGGACGATGCGGGTGGTCTTGGTGAGCGTCATCGGTCGCGGCTCACAGGTTCTCGAGCGCGCCGGTGCGACGCACCGCGAGCAGGTAGAGGATGATCACGGTCACCGGGAACAGCGCCGCGGCAGCGGCCAACGGAAGGTTGTTCGCCACCCCGACGTTGTCGTAGATGATGTTCGCCCACATCTGGGTGGGGCCGCCGACGATCTTCACCATGATGTAGTCGCCGAGCGTGAGCGAGAAGGTGAAGATCGAGCCGGCGACGAGCGACGGCACGAGCAGGGGCATCACGACCGAGCGGAACGTGTGCCCGGCCGACGCGCCGAGGTCGGCCGACGCCTCGAGCAGCGAGTTCGGCAGCCGCTCGAGACCGGCGTAGACCGGGAGCACCATGTAGGGCAACCAGAGGTAGGCCAGCGAGAAGACGAGGGCGACGAGACCGAGCCCCGGCCCGTCGAGCCCGAACGGCGCGAGCATCCAGTCGATGACGCCGTTGTTGATGAACATGGTCTGCATCGCGTAGCCCTTGACCAGGTAGCCGGCCCAGAGCGGCATGGTGACGGCGACGACGATGGCGTAGCGGGCGGTGCGGCTGCGCACGACCTTCGCGGCGAAGAACGCCAGCGGCACCGCGAGCAGCATGTCGATGACGGTGACGGCCAGGGCGATCAGCACCGTGCGCAGCGCCACGACCCAGTAGACCGAGCTGCTCACGAGGGTCTGGAAGTTCGCGAGGGTCGGTTCCTTGACCAGCGAGCCCGTGAACGAGTCGGTCGTCCAGAACGCCGCGACGAACATGATCGCGAGCGACCCGAGGTAGAGCACGACGAGCCAGAACAGCGGGGCCGACAACAGCGCTGCCAGCCGGAGCCGGGGCCGGCGGTAGAGGAGATCGGCGACGCCCGACGACGGGCCCCCGTCCTGGGGGCCCGTCGCCGGGAGGGTCGTCCGGATCGTCACATCAGCCCTTGATCTCGGTCCACGCCTGCACCCAGGCGGCGTAGTCCTTGCAGATGTCACCGCGACCGTCGAGGCAGTTCTTGGTCGGGGTGGTCCAGTACGAGATGCCGTTCGCGTAGGCGGCGTCCAGCGCGTGGTACTGCGTGCAGAAGTTCTTGTCGGTCGTCTTCTCGCACGCGAGCGTCTGCGCCGGCGCCTCGCCGAACCACTCGGCCACCTGCGCGTTGACCGACGGCGAGACGATGTAGTCCATCCACTTGTACATGCAGTTCGGGTGCGCGGCCTTGGTCGCGATCATCCAGGTGTCGGACCAGCCGGTCGCACCCTCGGACGGCACGAGCGAGTCGACCGCCACCTTCTTCTCACCGTTGATCAGGTTCACGTTGATCTGCCACGCGGTACCGAGCACCGACTCCTGGGCGCCGAACGAGTTGACCTCGTCGGTGTAGGCGGCCCAGTACTTGCTGATGATCCCGCGCTGCTGCTTGAGCAGGTCGACCGCCGCCGCGAACTGGGTGTCGTCCAGCGCGTAGGGGTTGGTGATCTTCAGGTCGGGCTTGGTCTTCGACAGGTACAGCGCCGCGTCAGCGATGTAGATCGGCGAGTCGTACGCCGTGATCTTGCCCTTGTACGGCGAGTTCGCGTCGAAGACGGCCGACCACGAGGTCGGAGCCGGCTTCACGACGGCCGTGTTGTACGCCAGCACGTTGGCGCCCCAGCCGTGCGGGATGCCGTACATCTGGCCGTTCACGGAGTTCCACTGCTTGTCCTTGAGGAAGTCCGAGACGGTCTTGTAGTTCGGCACCAGGTCGGTGTTGACCGGCGCGACGTCCCCGCCGTAGATCAGGCGCAGCGTCGCGTCACCCGACGCCGAGACGCCGTCGTACTGACCCGTCTTCATGAGGGTCACCATCTCGTCGGACGTGTTGCCGATCTTGACGTTGACCTTGCAGCCGGTCTGGTCCTCGAACGGCTTGACCCAGTTCACCGCGGGGTCGGTCGAGCCGTTCTCGGCGTAGCCGGCCCACGCGATGATGTTGAGCGCACCCTCGCCCGCGCCCACGGACGAGGCCGCGGTCCCTGCCGGGGGGTTGGGGCGCGCCGTGCTGCCACCGCTGCCAGAGCCGCCGCTGCTGCTGCTCCCGCAGGCCGAGGCCAGCAGCAGCACGGCACCCGCGACGGCGGTCACCGAAAGCTTGCGCGAGATCCGCACGAGCGTCCTCCTGTCTCCTTCACCACCCCGCGGCGCGACCGCCGGGGGAACCCTCGACCGCGCGTCAGGCGACGCGGTACTCGTGCTCGCGCCGCCACACCAGGCGCACTCGCGAACCGCGGAGGCCGGCCACGTCCGACGACGACGTGTGCGTGTTCTGCTGCAGCGCCACCAGCGAGCCGCCGGCGTCGAGCTCGACGACGAAGCGGGTGGCGTCGCCGACGTAGACGACCTCCGAGACGGTGCCGTCGGCGCCGTGCTCGCCCTCACCGTTTGCTGCGCCCGGGTCGACGATCCGGATCTTCTCCGGGCGCACGCTGAACACGCCGTCGAGGCCGAGCACCGAGCGCGACGCCTCGCCGCGCAGCAGGTTCGAGGTGCCGACGAACCCGGCGACGAACTCCGACGCCGGGTGCTCGTAGACCTCCGACGCCGTGCCGACCTGCTCGATGCGCCCGGCGTTGAAGACCGCGATGCGGTCGCTCATCGTGAGCGCCTCCTCCTGGTCGTGCGTCACGAAGACGAACGTGATGCCGACGTCGCGCTGGATGCCCTTGAGCTCCACCTGCATCTGCTCGCGCAGCTTGAGGTCGAGCGCGCCGAGCGGCTCGTCGAGCAGCAGGACCTTGGGCCGGTTGACGAGAGCGCGCGCCAGGGCCACGCGCTGGCGCTGACCGCCGGACATCTCCGCCGGCTTGCGGGCGCCGTAGCCGTCGAGGCGCACGGCCGCGAGCGCCTCGGCCGCGCGGGAGCGCCGGTCGGTCTTCGAGACGCCCTTCACCTTGAGGCCGTACTCGACGTTCTCCGCCACCGAGAGGTGCGGGAAGAGCGCGTAGTCCTGGAAGACGGTGTTGACGTCGCGTCGGAACGGCGGCAGCTGGCTGACGTCGCGCCCGGCCAGCTCGATGGACCCCGACGTCGGCAGCTCGAAGCCGGCGATCATCCGCAGCACCGTCGTCTTGCCCGAGCCGGAGGGGCCGAGCAACGTGAGGAACTCGCCGTCGGCGATGTCGAGGTCGACCGAGTCGACGGCGACGACGTCGCCGAAGGTCTTGCGCAGGCCGCGCAGCCGGATCGCGGGCGCGGCCGGGGTCGCGTCGGGCGTCATGGCACCTCGGGGAGCGGCTCGGGGACGACGTCCGGGGCCGGGGGCGACCGGGACGGCGAGCGCGGTCCGGCCTCCCCGCCGGACCCGCTGTGCGCGCGTCACCTTAGGGGACGCTTCGTCGTCCCGAACACCGAAAGGTTCCGAATCCGTCGCGATCGTGACCGAATCGTACGAATTCAGTCGCAGATGCCCGCTCGCGCGTCGGCTATCCGGCGACGCCGGGGTCCCGGAGTCCGCTGGTGGGGGTCTCGAGCGGCGCCAGCTCCCCGCGGCGCACGCCCACGTCCCGGGGGGCCTCGATCCCGAGCCGGACCAGCCCCTCGCGGGAGTCGAGCACGGTGACGACGATCCGGTCGTCGAGCACCACGGTCTGTCCTTCGGCGCGTGCGAGAACCAGCACGGCGACCTCCTCGGGCGCATCCCCCGCAGGAAGTGTGGGCGCGGGCCCGGCGGGTAGCCGGGCGGCACCACCCACACGGTCGTCGGCCGAACAGGCAGGTCGATCACCGCCCGTGCGGGTCTTGCGTCCGACGAGCGGGGCGCGGCACGCTGAACGGCCATGTCCTAGTCATGGCCGCACCGACGGGAGGAGGGGTGCGCGTGCCGGGTCAGGCCGATCACCCCGGTCTCGCCACCGCGGGTGCGTGGGATCGCTACCGCCTCATCGCCGACAACTCCGAGGACGTCGTCTACCAGACCACGCCCGACGGCCGGATCCAGTGGATCCAGCCCACCATCGAAGGGCTGCTCGGCTACCGCCCCGAGGAGCTCGTCGGCGTCGAGGCCCGCAGCCTCGTGCATCCCGACGACCTGGCGATGGTCGACCGCCTGCGCGTGACGGTCTACGCCGGGGCAGCCCTCGACGAGATCCCCTGCCGGTTCCGCACGGTCGACGGCTCGCACCGGTCCTGCACGGTGCGGGCCCGCGCGCTGCGCGATCCCACCGGCTCGGTGGTCGGCGCCGTCATCACGCTGCGCGATGCGAACGAGCGGATGGCCGCGCTGCGTGCGCTCGCCACCCTGTCCAGCGCGGGCGACGTGCTCGTGCGCAGTCACGACGAGGACGAGCTCCTCCGAGACACCTGCGCGACGGTGGCGCAGACCGGCCGGTATCCGCTCGCCTGGTACCTGCGCCGCAGCCCGCAGGGGTTCCGCGCCGTCGCCACCTCGGGGACGCTCGACGCCTTCGTGCGCTCGGTCCGCGCGGCCGACGGCACGGTGCCGACGATCGGGGTCGGCGGCCGGGCGATCGAGGAGGCTGCCACCGTCGTCGTCGCCGACCTCGAGGAGGACCCGGCGTACGCCGACTGGCTCCCGGCCCTGCGCGCGCACGGGCTGCGCTGCGCGGTCGGCCTCCCGGTGCGCGTCCAGGACCGGGTCGACGGTGCGCTCGTGGTGTTCTCGGCAGAGCCGCGGTCGTTCGACTTCGCATCGCGCGAGCTGCTCGAGGAGCTGGCGGCGACGCTGGGCTACGGGATCGGCCGGATCCGCGACGGTCAGGACCGCGACGACCTGCTCGCCCTCACCGAGGCCGAGCGCGCTCGCCTGCGCGCCACGCTCGACTCGCTGCTCGACCCGCTGGCCCTGCTCGAGGTGGTCCGCGACGAGGCGGGACGCGCGGTCGACCTCCGGTACGTCGAGGCCAACGACTCCGCGATCGCCTACAACCGGACGACGCGCGCCGAGATGCTCGGCCGCACGATGCTCGACCTCTTCCCCAACCTCCGGGACGAGGGGCCGCTCGCGCACTACCTGCACTGCGCCGAGACCGGCGAGCCGGTGCTGCTCGACGACTACGCCTTCCCGAACCGGATGATGGGCGAGGAGCGGCGGTACGACCTGCGGGCCACGAAGACGCCGGACGGCATCGCCCTCACCTGGCGCGACACGACCGAGCGCTTCCGCACCGCGCGTCGGGTCGCCGACGACGAGGCCCGCTACCGACTCGTCGCCGAGCACGGTTCCGACGTCCTCTGGGAGCTCGATCCGGACGGGCGCCTGGTCTGGTCGTCGGCGACCATGCCGCGCATCCTGGGCTGGCGGCCCGAGGACCTCGTCGGCATGCAGACCATGGACCTCATCCACCCGGACGACCTCGAGGACGCCCGGGCCGCGCGCGCTCGTCTCGGCAGCGAGAGCTCGGCGCAGGGCGAGTTCCGCATGCGCTGCGCCGACGGGAGCTACCGCTGGGTCGAGACGCGCACCGACCACATCGGCGACGCCGGCGGCCGCGTCGTCGCCATCCGCGACGTCCACGACGAGCGGCTCGGGCGGGCCCGGCTCGACCATCTCGCCGCCCACGACCCGACCACCGGGGCGCCTACCCGTGCGGTCCTGCTGTCGCGGCTGGACGAGCAGCTGCGTTCGGGCGTGACCACCACCGCGCTGCTCTGCGCCGACGTCGACGGCCTGTCGACGGTGAACGAGAGCGTCTCCTACTCGGCCGGCGACCAGGTGCTCGCCACGATCGCCGACCGCATCGCGTTGGTGGTCGGCAACTGGGACCACGTCGGCCGCGGTTCGGGCGACGAGCTGCTGGTGCTGCTCCCCGGGCTCGACGTACCCGGCGACGCCGACCGCGTCGCCGACGCCGTGCGCGCCGCCGTGAACGAGCCGATCGAGCTCGACGAGCACACGCTGCGCATGACCGTGAGCATCGGGATCGCCACAGCGGCGCCGGGTTCGGATGCCGACCCGGAGCAGCTGCTGCGCGACGCCGGCATCGCGATGTCGCAGGCGAAGGAGTCCGGCGGCGACCAGGCGGCGTACGTCGATCCCGAGCTCTCCGAGCAGGCCTCGCGCCGGCTGCACCTCGAGCAGGCGATCCGCTCCGGGCTGGCGGGCGGCGAGTTCCACGCGTGGCTGCAGCCGATCGTGTCGCTGACCTCCGGCGAGGTCCACGGCTACGAGGCGCTCGTGCGCTGGATCCGCGACGACGGCTCGATCGTCGCGCCCGTCGAGTTCCTCCCGCTGGCCGAGCGGACGGGCCTCGTCGTCGAGCTCGACGACGCCGTGCTCGACCACGCCCTGTCCGTGCTCGACCGGCTGCCGTCAGGCTCCACCGTGGCCGTGAACCTCGCCGCCGCGAGCCTGCGCCGGGCCGGGCTGCCCGACCGGGTGCTCGAGGCGCTCGACCGTCACGGTGCCGACCCGACCCGGCTGCACCTCGAGGTGACCGAGACGGCGCTGCTCGAGGACGTCTCCACGGTCCGCGAGCACATGACACGCCTCGCCGGCGCCGGCGTCCTCTGGTACGTCGACGACTTCGGCACCGGCTACTCGTCGATCAGCCACCTGCGCGACCTGCCGATCGCCGGCCTCAAGCTCGACCGCTCGTTCACCTTCGGCGTCGCCGAGGGCGACCGCCGCTGCTCCGAGCTCAGCCTGGCTCTCGTCGGTCTCGCCGAGGGCCTCGGGCTCGATGGCGTCGCCGAGGGCGTGGAGACCGAGGCCGTGGCGCGCACCCTCGCCGCGCACGGCTGGAAGCACGGCCAGGGCTGGCTCTTCGGCCGCCCGGCAGCGCCCCCCGGCTGACCCTGCGACCACCCGATCTGGATCGGTGAGCGTGCGCTGCAGCCACCGCTGACGCATCCAGAACGGGTTCGAGAGGTCAGGCGCCCGCGAGGTGGGCGGCGAGGGCGGCCTGGAACTCGGCCGGCTTCTCGACCTGGGGGCTGTGGCCGCAGTCGAGCTCGACCTCGCGGTAGGACCCGCCGTGGGCGGCGTACCGGTCGAGCACGGCGCGGGTCTGCAGCTTCATCGGCTGCGGCGGTGCGGCCTCCTCGCCCGGCCAGCCGGGGACCGCGCCAAGCTTGCCGAGGGTCGCGAGGTCGAACAGCGACTCGTCGGCGACGATCGCGTCCTTGCTCCCGTGCACCCAGAGGATCGGCGGCTTGGTCGCGAGGTCGGCGATCCCGCTGACGTCGTGGTGCTTCGGCGCCATCGTGTTGAGGACGCCGCGGGTGCCGGCCGCGAATCCCGGCCAGTTCTGCGACGCGGCGGCGTCCCCGGGGTAGTTGTCGTCGCCGATCGCCGTGGTGAGCATCGAGTCGACGTACGCCTCCTCGAGCGGGGCACGGAAGCCGTCGGCGACGTAGAAGCCGTTCAGCACGTTCCGCGGCGTGTTCGGCGAGCCGTCACCGCGGTCGCCCTCCCGCAGCGCGGCGACGAACTCGGGGTTGGCGCCGCCGCCGCCGGCACCGGCGTCGTCGTCGGTGGTGCGCACGCCGTCGGCGCCCTTCGTGCCGCCGAAGCCGTACGGCGACACCGGGGCGACCAGCGTGAGCGACGCGACACGGTCCGGCGCGTCGAGCAGCACGCGGCTGACGACGCCGCCACCCATCGACCAGCCGACGAGGTGCGCCGTGTCGAGGCCGAGAGCGTCGAGCAGCGCGACGACGTCGTCGGCGAAGTCGCCCAGCCCCCGGGTGGCGTCGACCGGGGCGGTCTCGGTCGCGCCGAAGCCGCGCAGGTCGGGAGCGAAGGCACGGAAGCCCTGCGGCAGCGCGAGCATCGTCTCCTGCCAGAAGATCGACGAGCTCACGTTCCCGTGCACGAGCACCACGGCCTCGCCCTCGGTGCGGTCGTCGACGAGGACCGCGGTGCGCACGCGCCCGGTCTCGACGTGGCGCAGCGAGATGCCGGGGAGCAGGTCGGTCATGGTGCCTCCGTGGTTGCGGCGCGGATCGTCCGGGCGACGATCTCGGCGGGACGAGGATCGAACAGGATCGTGTAGTGGTTGCAGTCGCCGACGTCGGCGACGTCGAGCATCGGCAGCCGGTCCGCCCAGCGCCGCGCGAGCTCCGGCGGGTACAGCGCCTCGGGCTGGTCGAACAGGCCGCGCTCGGCGCGCAGCAGGGTGGTCGGCACCCGCAGCCGCTCGAGCGCCGGCGGCAGGACGTCGGGGTCGAGCTGGGTCGCGGTGTCCTCGCGGACCCGGTCGATGCTCACCCCGCTGGCGAATCCGCCCGGGACCTCGACGAGGTCGGCATCGAAGTACGCCGCGAGCTCGGGTCCCACATCGCCGGAGAACGCGGGGTGGGCCCGCCAGAAGTCGACGTACGCCTCGCGCGTCGGGAACACCATCGACAGCCGCTGCACGGCCGGACCGAGCACCGCGGCGATGACGTCGTCGGTGGCCATGCCGGCGGGCAGGTCGAGCGGCAGGCCGCCGTCGACGAGCACGAGCCGCTCGACGCGGTCGGGGTGGCGGTCGGCCAGCACCACCGACACGAACGCACCCATCGAGTGGCCCGCGACGACGACGCGGTCGAGGCCGAGGTGGTCGAGGAGCCTGGCGAGATCGTCGGCGTGCTCCCGCATGCCGGCCGGGCCCGGCAGCGTGCGGCTCCCGCCTCGCCCGCGCAGATCCGGCGCGACCAGATCGAGGTCCGGGGCGGCGTCGGCCACGGCGAACCAGGAGCCGTGATGCGCGGTGACGCCGTGCACCAGGAGCACCGCCGCGGCGCGGCCCTCGGGACGCCAGCGCCCGCCGCGCAGAACGCCGCCGGCAACCGGAGCCTCGAACGTCGAGTACGTCATCGGGCTCCTCGGAACGCGCGGCTGGCCATGATCATCGGAACGCTATCCGGCGTCACCGGAGGGCGGCAGCGGGAGGGGCAGCAGGTGCGACAGGTCACTCCGCTCTCCGCTGGCTCTCACCCGGCCGTCGGCTACGGCCTCGGTCCACGCGAGCGTCCCGGTGGCCAGCGCGAGCCACGTGCGTGCGTCGCACTCCACGACGGCCGGTGGCGTGCCGCGGCGGTGCGTCGTGCCGCCGATCGCCTGCACGGCGGCGTACGGCGGGACGCGCACCTCCACCGCGCGCCCGGGTGCCGTGTCCACGAGCACGGCGAGAGTGCGCTTCACGGCGGTCTTCACCGCCGCGCGGTCCGGGACC
>JAKOVT010000250.1 GCA_029781935.1 Actinomycetes bacterium
CGGTCCGAGCGCGAGCGGAACAGCCTGCGGACGGCGCCGTAGGGCGGGGGCGGGGGAGCGGTGGTCGAGGAGGGTGCCGGGCCGGGATCCGTGGCGGTGCCGGTGCCTCCGGTGCCGCGGTCGATCGGCTCGGCGATCGTGGGTTCGGTGTTCTCTGTCATGCCCTCAGCGTCGTGCGGGCGGGGGTCCTGGGACATCCGGCGTCACCCCTGATCCGACCCTGGTCGGACCCTGAACGGGCGTTCGGGTCGATCCCCGATGTGGTCCGGGGGCCCGGACGGGATCATGGAGGCGTGTCGCACCCCGCCAGTGTCCCGCGCCGCGCCTACCGCGCGCGGCGCGGTCGCGTCCTCGGTGGCGTGGCGCGCGGGCTGTCGAACCACCTCGGCTGGCCCGTGGGGCTGGTGCGGACCGCGTTCGTGCTGCTGTCGTTCACCGGCTTCGGCCTGATCCTCTACGCCGCTTACTGGGCCTGGCTGCCGCTCGAGGACACCGGCCACGAGCCCGAGACCGGCGGACGCGATCTCGCGGGCGTCCTCGGGCTCGGCGCCCTCGCGCTCGGCGCGCTCCTGCTGCTGTCGGCGAACGGGATCAACCTGTTCGGCTCGTGGCTCACCCCGCTGGTCCTCGTGGGCATCGGCGTCGCCGTGATCTGGCGGCAGAGCGACGACGCCCGACGCGCCGCGCTGTTCTCCGACGTCGGGGCGAGCGCCCGAGCCACGACGGCGACGGCGCTGCGGCGCGGTGGCCCGCGGGTGCTCCTCGGGCTGTCGCTGGTGCTGCTCGGTGTGCTCGCCGCGCTCGTGGGCCGGGTCGACCTCGGTGCGTCGATCCGAGGCCTCGCCGCCGTCCTCCTCGCCGCCGTCGGTCTCGCGCTCGTGCTCCTGCCGTGGGGCCTCGGGTGGTGGCGCGACCTCGCGACCGAGCGCCGCGCCCGGATCCGGTCGGAGGAGCGCGCGGAGGTGGCGGCGCAGGTGCACGACTCGGTCCTGCAGACGCTCACGCTGATCCAGCGCTCGGCGCACGATCCCGACGAGGTCGTGCGTCTCGCCCGTACCGAGGAGCGGGCGCTGCGGTCCTGGCTGTATGCGCCCACCGGCGACCCGGAGGCCACGTTCGCGGCGGCGCTCGAGCGCGAGATCGGCGACGTCGAGGCGTCGTACCCCTGCCAGGTCGACTTCGTGCACGTGGGCGACGTCGCGCGCGACGACCGTGTGGACGCGCTCGTGGCGGCGTCCCGCGAGGCGATCGTCAACGCGGCCAAGCACGCCGGCGGCACCGTGTCGGTCTACGCCGAGTGCGCCGACGGCCAGGTCGAGGTGTTCGTGCGCGACCGGGGGAAGGGCTTCGATGTCGACGCGGTTCCCGAGGACCGGCTCGGTCTGCGCGAGTCGGTGCACGCGAGGATGGCCCGCGTGGGCGGTGCCGCGAGGGTGCGGTCCGAGGTCGGCGAGGGCACCGAGGTGGCGCTGACGCTGCCGGTGGGCGTGAGGAGCTGGACGTGAGCGACGTACCCGTGACGGACGACGGCGCCGGGCGCCTGCTCACGGTCGTGCTCGTCGACGACCACCGGCTGTTCCGCGCAGGCGTGCGGTCCGAGATCGGCGACCGCGTCGACGTGGTCGGCGAGGCGGGCGACGTCGACGAGGCGGTGGCGGTCGTGCACGCGACGCGACCCGACGTCGTGCTCCTCGACGTGCACCTGCCCGGCGGCGGCGGACGCGCGGTGCTCGATGCGTGCTCGAGCGACCTCCCCGACGTGAAGTTCCTCGCGCTGTCCGTCTCGGACGCTGCCGACGACGTCATCGGCGTGGTCCGCGGTGGTGCGAGAGGTTATGTGACGAAGGCGATCTCGGCCGACGACCTCGTCGACGCGATCCGCCGCGTGGCCGACGGCGACGCCGTCTTCTCGCCGCGCCTGGCAGGGTTCGTGCTCGACGCCTTCTCGTCCGGCACGGTCGCCGACGAGGCCGAGGACGCGCTCGACGCGCTGTCGCCGCGCGAGCGCGAGGTCATGCGGCTCATCGCCCGCGGCTACACCTACCGCGAGGTCGCGAAGGACCTGGTGCTGTCGGTGAAGACGGTCGAGACCCACGTGTCCTCCGTGCTGCGCAAGCTGCAGCTGTCCAACCGCCACGAGCTCGCCCGCTGGGCGGCAGCCCACCACGTGGTCTAGGTGCTCGTTCTCCCGGCGCCTCGGGTCCGGCGGCACGCCACGTCGTAGGTGGGCCCGCCGAGCGTTGCGCTCGGCGTCGTCGCGGCGCGAGACTCGCTGGCGTGGACGACTCCCTCGCTCGGGCGCTGGCCGAGGCCGTGGCCACCAAGGACCACGACGCTCTGCGCCTGCTGCTGCACCCCGACATCGACTTCCGGGGGATGACGCCCGGCCGCGTCTGGGAGGCCGACGGGCCCGACGACGTCGTGGCCGCGTTCGCCGCCTGGTTCGACGACGGCGACCTGGTCGAGGGCGTCGACGCGGTCGAGACCGACGCGTTCGCCGATCGGCAGCGGGTCGGCTACCGGTTCCGGGTGCGCAACGACGACGGTCTGCACCTCGTGGAGCAGCAGGCCTACCTCTCCGATCGCGACGGCCGGATCGGGTGGCTGCGCGTCGTGTGCTCGGGCTTCCGGCCGGTGGCCGACCCCGTGGCCTGACGCGCGCCTGCGGCGAGGACGCCGTCAGGACCAGCCCGGGACGTCGAGCAGGTCGGCGACGACGAAGACGAGCAGCAGCACGGATCCGAGTGCGCCCACGACCGTCGCGAACCAGGCACGGCCGCGTCCCCGCAGGGCCGGGTCGCGCAGCTCGCGCAGCGCCAGCAGGCCGAGCACCAGCGCCACCGGGGCGGTGTAGAAGCACAGCAGCCCGACGATCCCGGCGTAGCCGGCTGCGATCGACAGGCCGGTGCGACCCACCGGGACCAGCCAGTGCAGCCCGCCGTCCGAAGCCGGGACCGTCTGCCGCGGGTACGCGGTGGACGCGTGGGCGGGTGCGGAGTACGCGGGCGACGAGTACGCCGCGTACGCCGTCGGCGGAGTGGCGGAGGCGACGGGAGAGGCGGCCACGGGGCCCGGGGGCGGCAGGGGGACGGCGGTCGTGTGGTCGGTCCAGGCGCTCCCGTCGAAGTACCGGAGCCGGCTGGGCTGGAAGGGGTCGGCGTACCACCCCGCCGGCGTGATCGTGCCGCTCACCGTGTCCCCCGAGTCCTGCTGCGCTCGAACCCTGCGTATCCAGCCGTCACCGAGCGGCCGAACGGCGCTCGTGCAGGTCTTCGGCGCGTCGGACGCCCAGCCTGAGCCGTCGCGGTGGGGCGCCTGCCCTCGGGCGCCGACGGCTGAGCTCGACCGGTGGCGGAGGGGGGCCGCAGGCAACGGGCGAACGGTGACGGGTGGTGCGCCCTTCTTCAGGGCTGGGTTCTGGGTGGGGCGAGGGTCCAGCAGCCGGTCTCGTAGGGGCTGGTGCCCGGTGTGCGGGTGATGGTCCAGCCGCCCTCGTGGACGGAGCGGTGGTGGCGTGGGCAGAGCAGGCAGAGGTTGTCGAGATCGGTGCTGCCCGAGTTCTCCCACTCGGTGATGTGGTGGGCGTGGCAGCGGCGGGGGTGGGCGCGGCAGCCGGGGAAGATGCAGTGCCGGTCGCGGGCCTGGAGGGCTCGGCGTTGGGCGGGGGTGGCGGTGCGCTGGGTGCGGCCGACGAACAGCACGGTGATCGCGGTGGAGCGCAGGAGCTGGGCGAGGTGGTCGGTGCCGGTCGCGGCCTCGAGTCGGAGCAGCCGCTCCACGACTACGGGGGTGATGCTCGCGTCGCACATGATCCGCCGTGCGGCGGCGGGGGAGATGAGCAGCGGGTCGTCGCTGCCGGGCATGGTGAGCTCGGCTCCGAGGCCGGCGCGCAGCTCATCCAGCGCCACCTGGATGGTGGCGTGGGGCGCGATGCCGTGGTGCGAGCCGGCGCGGCCGTCGTCGAGGTGGGTGGTCATGAGCTCGCCGAACGCGACGGCGAGCAGGTGCGGCCGGTCGTCCTTCGCGACGACGCCTGCTGCCGCCGACCCGCCGCAGGTGCACCAGCGGCGGGTGGGGAAGGACGCCCCGTCCGGGTCGAACGGTGCGGGTGGGGCGGCGAGCGGGCAGCCGGTGTCGTGGCGCACGTCGGGGTCGCGGTCGGCGATGCGGCGCGCGTACTGGTCGATCACGGTCATCGCCGCGGCGGCGGGTTCGGGGAGCAGGTAGGCCTCGAGCCGGAACAGGTGGCCCACCCGCACGCAGGTCAGGCTCTGGTCGTCGTAGGCCTCGACGGCTGCCTGGTCGGCCTTCTCGCCGTCGCGGGGGACCGCGGACTCGGCGAGCAGCCGCAGCCGGGCGACCGCCCGCTTCACATCGGCGGTGGTGCCCTGCCGGGCGACGGGCAGCAGCACGTCGACAGCGTCGGCGCGCAGCCGCTGCTTCTCCTCGCGGGTCGTCGGCAGGGCGGCGAGCACCCCGCCGACGCCGGAGGTGAGCTCGCGGACCTGGTCGCCGCTGATGCCGCCCGAGAGCCACTCCTGCCGGACCGGTGCGGAGTGCTCGCGCAGGTCCCGCGCCCGGGCGAGGACGGCCTTGGCCGAGGACGGGGACAGGCCGGCTTCGACCTCGAGCCAGCGTCGGGGCGAGGCGTACCGCCCACCGACCAGGGTGCCGGTGCCGGGTCCGGTGGTCGCGGTGACGTGCCCCGCGAGCACGGTCGCGGCGGCGGTGCCCCGATCGGCCCCGCGCAGCAGCGCGACCGCGAGGCCGGCGGCGACGTCGGGCGGCACCGCGCCCAGATCCAGGCCGCCCCGCTCGCCGAGCGCACCTGCGACGAACCCGACCAGCTCCCCGATCTGCGCGACGGCAGCGCGCAGCTGCGGGACCGTCACCGGTCCCGCACCAGGCGGGGTCGTCGAGCTCATGACCCGAACACTAGAGAAGGGGTCTGACAGCGACCCACACCTGAGACCCGTTGCAGCCCAACACATCTCCGGCTTCCGGGTACCCACGTTGTCCACACCTGGAGCCCGCCCGCGTGTCGTCCACAAGCCACCACGACGACACCAGCAGCACGGCTGCCGGACTGCGATCGCCGCTCTGCAGGTACGGCCCACGGTGCAGCGGGCCGTGAGATCAGCCGCGGGAGAGGAGCTCGTCGAGGATCTCGCCGACGCGGTCGTAGCCGGCGAGGTGGCCGGCGTCCTCGACCTCGACGAACGTCGCCGTGGGCAGCCGCGCCACGAGCCGCTGCGCCGCGGTGAAGGGTGCCGCGGTGTCGCCGCGCCCGTGGTACCACGTGAGGGACGTCGAGATCGCGGACAGGTCGATGTCGTCCCAGCGCAGCGTCAGCGCGAACGACTCGTCGATCCAGGCCTCGAAGTTCTCCTCCGTCGACAGCGCCTCGCGGACCGAGCGGTCGAAGCCCGCCACGTAGCTCTCGTCGTCGAGCGCCCGGCGGTCGCCCTCCGGCCCGGTCTCGACCACGTCGCGGATGGCCGCGAGCGGGTCGGCCAGCATCTCCTCCCAGTACGGTCGGAGGTTCGCGCGCACGGCCTCTCGGTCGCCGCTCTGCATGAGGTACCACTCGGAGCGGTTGATCTCGATCATCCCGTCGACCTCGTCCGCGTTCAGCGGTGCTCCGCCGACGAGGATCGTCGCCGCGACCGCCCGATCCGGGTGGCGCGACAGGAACGACAGGATGTGCGGCGCCGCCCCGCTGCCGCCGAGGACGAACGCCCGCTCGACGCCCGACGCGTCGAGCGCAGCCGCGAGGTCGTCGGCGTGCTCGTGGAACGCTCGGCCGGGCAGCCGCGTCGACGCCCCGAAGCCGGGGCGCTCCGTCGAGAGCATCCGCAGGCCGCGGTCGATCCACTCCGACCGGTCCTCGCGGATGTCCCAGCGCGCACCCGGGGTGCCCGGGATCTTGAGGACGGGGATGCCGTCGGCGACGCAGCAGTCGAGCCAGGCGACCACGCGACCGTCGGGCCGGGTCAGCCGCCGCTCGACGACGTCCTCGTCCACAGCGCCTCCCCGAGGCGATCCGACCGTGCGCGGTACGCCGGTCCGCGTGGGGCTCATGCTGCACCTGCCCGAGCGCGATCGGAAGACGGGTCGCACGATCCGGCGGAGGCGGCGAGTTCGGCCCACGATGGTGGACGGCACCAGTCGTGCCCGGCGAAGCGCGGGCGCGAACGGCCGGCCTCCGTTAGCGTCACCGGAGCCCCGCCCGAGCCGCCACGCGGGTCAGGCGCACCACCGCAGCTCCTGCTGCACCCACGACAGCGCAGGGAGAGACCGTGTCCGTCCAGGTCCAGGGAGTCGTCGCGCGCAGCAAGGGCGCGCCGGTCAGCCTCGAGACGATCGTCGTACCCGACCCCGGTCCGGGCGAGGCGCGCGTGAGGGTGCTCGCCTGCGGCGTCTGCCACACCGACCTGCACTACCGCGAGGGCGGGATCAACGACGAGTTCCCGTTCCTGCTCGGCCACGAGGCGGCCGGCATCGTGGAGTCCCTGGGGCCGGACGTCACCGACCTCGCCGTGGGCGACTACGTGATCCTCAACTGGCGCGCGGTCTGCGGCACCTGCCGCGCCTGCCTGCGTGGCCGGCCCTGGTACTGCTTCTCCACCCACAACGCGACGCAGAGGATGACGCTGCTCGACGGCACCGAGCTCAGCCCGGCGCTGGGCATCGGCGCGTTCGCGGACATGACGCTGGTCGCCTCCGGCCAGTGCACCAAGGTCGACCCGGCCGCGCCACCGGAAGTCGCGGGGCTGCTCGGCTGCGGGGTGATGGCGGGCCTCGGTGCAGCGATCAACACCGGAGGCGTCACCCGCGGCGACACGGTGGCCGTGATCGGCTGCGGAGGTGTCGGCGACGCCGCGATCGCGGGCGCCAGGCTCGCCGGCGCGCGCACGATCGTCGCTGTCGACATCGACGACCGGAAGCTCGAGAAGGCGGCCCACTTCGGCGCCACGCACACGGTGAACTCCCGCCGGACCGACGCGGTCGAGGCGATCCGCGAGGCCACCGGTGGGTTCGGCGCCGATGTCGTCATCGAGGCGATCGGCCGCCCCGAGACCTACGAGCAGGCCTTCTTCGCCCGCGACCTCGCCGGCACCGTGGTGCTCGTCGGCGTCCCCACGCCCGACATGACGCTGGAGATGCCGCTCCTCGAGTTCTTCGGCCGCGGTGGCGCGCTGAAGTCGAGCTGGTACGGCGACTGCCTCCCGAGCCGCGACTTCCCGATGCTCATCGACCTCTACCTGCAGGGTCGTCTTCCCTTGCAGGACTTCGTGTCCGAGACCATCGGCATCGCCGACGTCGAGGCCGCCTTCGAGAAGATGCACCACGGCGAGGTGCTCCGCTCCGTCGTGGTGTTCGACGCATGAGCGCGCGCATCGACCGCGTCGTCACCAGCGGCGTGTTCAGCCTCGACGGCCAGGACTTCGACGTCGACAACAACGTCTGGCTCGTCGGCGACGACCGCGAGGTCGTCATCGTCGATGCCGCGCACGACGCCGTCACGATCCTTGACGCCGTAGGCGGTCGCACCGTCATCGCGATCGTCTGCACGCACGCGCACAACGACCACGTGAACGCCGTCCGCGACCTCGTGGCCGCCACCGGTGCCCCCGTCCGGCTGCACCCCGACGACACGATGCTGTGGGACGTCGTCAACGACGGCGTCGCCTTCGAGCCGCTCCACGACGGCGAGCGGATCCACGTAGCCGGGACCGACCTGCAGGTGATCCACACGCCCGGGCACTCGCCCGGCGGCGTGTGCCTGTGGTCGGCGGACCTCGGCGTGCTGCTGTCCGGCGACACCCTCTTCCACGGCGGCCCGGGTGCGACCGGCCGCTCGTTCAGCGACTTCGCGACCATCCTCGACAGCATCCGCGAGCGGCTGCTCACCCTGCCGCCCGGAACACGGGTGCTCACCGGCCACGGCGACGAGACCGAGATCGGTGCCGAGGCTGCGGACTACGACGCGTGGGTGGCGCGCGGGCACTGACCGGCCGGCGTGCGGGTCGCGGTTAGAGTGCCGACGTGGACATCGCCTACAAGCTCATCCTGGTCCTGCACTTCGTCGGCGTCGCCATGGTGCTCGGCGGCTTCTTCGCCCAGATGGGCAAGACGCCGCCGCTCGTGACCCACTGGGTCCGCGACGGCGCGTTCACCCAGATCATCACCGGCTTCGCCCTGGTCGGCATCGCGCCGAACCTCGAGGGCGGCGAGCAGTTCGACAACGCGGCGGTCGGCGTCAAGCTCCTCGTCGCGGTGATCATCGCCGCGTTGGCGCTGTTCGGCATGCGCCAGGAGCCGGAGAAGCAGCGCCCCTACTGGCTGGCCTGCGGCGTCCTCGCGCTGGTCAACATCGTGGTCGCCGTCTTCTGGGTCGCGGCGTAGCCGTCGCGATGTGCTCAGGCTCCGACAGCTCGGAGCCGCAGCACATCTCGACGGGGTGATCCCGCTCAGACGGGGATCGAGACGATGAAGAACCCCTCGGCCAGACGGCCTTCCTCGAAACCCGCCAGCCCGCCGGCGCGTGCTGCCCAGCCGCGGATGAAGCCCTCGAGATCCTCCATGTGCGCGGTCTGCGACTCGTGGGCGCGCAGCGCCGCGATCTTGCGCGGGAAGGCGTCGGTGATGTCGATGTAGTGCGTGAGGGTCGGGTGCGCCATCACCCAGACCTCCGGCACCGACCAGGCGTCGAGCCCCTCGTCGTCGAGCAGCGACGGGTGCGCGAACGGGTTGCGCGCGTCCGGGTAGACGGCCTGCATCGCGGCCTCTCCGGCCGCCATGTGATCGGGGTGCGAGGCGGGGATGCGCTCCCAGTTGCGCTCCGGCGTCTGCACGAGCATCCGCTGCGGTCGCACCTGCCGGATCACGCGGGAGATGTCGCGGCGCAGGCCGTGGCTCACCGTGAGCTCGCCGTCGCGGTAGCCGAGGAACCGCACGTCGGTGACGCCGACGGCAGCAGCCGCCGCGATCTGCTCCGCCCGGCGGATGCCGGGGATCTCCGAGCGCGGGACGTCGGGGTCGAAACCGCCCGCGTCGCCGTCGGTGACGATGCAGTACGTGACCTCGATGCCGCGGTCGGTCCAGCCCGCGATGGTCCCCGAGGCACCGAAGTCGACGTCGTCGGGGTGGGCGGTCACGACCAGGACGCGGGTGACGTCGGCGTCGTCGAGCATGCGGGCTCCTCGCTGCGTCCGGACTCCGGTCGGTCCGGCGGGCCCCTTGCGG
>JAKOVT010000071.1 GCA_029781935.1 Actinomycetes bacterium
GTCTGCGGCGGCCTGCTCGAGGAAGCGCTGCACGCTCGTGGAGAACGAGTCGTACGGGTGGTGCAGCAGGACCTCGTGGTCGCGCATCGCCTCGAGCACGTCGGGTGCCGACGCCGTCTCGACGTCGGTGAGCTCGCGGCTCGTGCGGGGGAGGAACGCGGGCAGCTTCAGGTCGTCGCGCGGCAGCCGGTCGAGCGCCCACAGCGCGGTGAGGTCGAGGAGCCCGGGGATCCGGATGACCTCCTCGGTGCCGATGCCGAGCTCGCGCACGATGAGGTCGAGCACGTGCGGGTCGATCGAGCGCTCCACCTCGAGACGCACCGGCGGCCCGAAGCGCCGGCGCATGAGCTCGCGCTCGAGGGCGAGCAGCAGGTTCTCGGCGTCGTCCTCCTCGACCTCGAGGTCCTCGTTGCGAGTGACCCGGAAGGCGTGGTGCTGCAGGACCTCCATGCCGGGGAACAGCTCGTCGAGGTGCGCGGCGATGACGTCCTCGAGCGCGACGAAGCGCATGCTCCCCACCGACACGAGCCGGTCGAGGATCGGCGGCACCTTGACGCGGGCGAAGAGCTCGTTGCCGGTCGACGGGTTGCGCACGACGACGGCGAGGTTGAGCGACAGGCCGCTGATGTAGGGGAAGGGGTGCGCGGGGTCGACGGCCAGCGGCGTCAGGACCGGGAACACCTTGGTGCGGAAGAAGTGGCTGAGCTGGTCGCGCTCGGTGTCGGTGGCGTCGTCCCAGCGCAGCACGTGGATGTCGTGCGCCTCGAGAGCGGGCTGGATCTCGCGGTGGAACAGCTCGGCCTGGCGCTCCATGAGCTCGGAGCTGCGGGTGTAGATGGCGTCGAGGACCTCGCGCGGCATCTTGCCGCTGGCGGCCCGGACCGCGATGCCGGTGGCGATCCGGCGCTTGAGGCCGGCGACGCGCACCATGAAGAACTCGTCGAGGTTGCTGGCGAAGATCGCGAGGAACTTCGAGCGCTCGAGCAGCGGGAGGGAGTCGTCCTCGGCGAGCTCGAGCACGCGCGCGTTGAACGCCAGCCACGACAGCTCCCGGTCGAGGAAGCGGTCGTCGGGCAGGGGTGCCGGCTCCGGCTGCTGCTCGGGGGCGGCGAGGGGCTCGGCGGTCATAGGTCCACCTTGCCAGAACGGGCAGCGCCCGTCGCGGCCGACCGGCGAACCGCAGGCCGCTGACCTGCGCCGACGCCGTCGTCAGGTGCTGAACTCGACGTCGGTGTCCCACACCGAGAAGCCGAGGCTCTCGTACAGCGCGATCGCCGAGGTGTTGCGGGCGTCGACGTAGAGCATCGCGTCGGGCAGCCCGCGGGCGCGCAGGTGCTGCAGGCCGACCAGCGTGAGCGCCCGGCCGAGGCCGCGGCCCTGCTGCGAGGGGTCGACGCCGACGACGTAGACCTCGCCGATCGGCTCGTGCGCGTGGTGGCCGGCCTCGTGGTGGTCGTGGCCTGGCTGCAGGTCGTCGTGCTGGTGGTCGTGGTGCACGTGACCGCCGCCGTGGCCGTCGTCGTCCCCGTCGGTACCCGCACCGTGGTCGTGCGGGTGGTGGTGGTCGGCCCCGTGGACCTTCGTCCAGTGGAAGCCGATCATCCGCTCGCCGTCCGGGCCGTCCTCGACCGCCACGAGGAAGCCCTCGGGGTCGAACCACGGCTCGAGCATCCTCATCCGCAGGTCGTCGACCGTCCAGCTGCCCTGGTCGGGGAGGTCGACGAAGGCGCGGGCGTTGAGGGCCACCCACTCCTCGTCGTCGAGGCCGGGGAGGAACGAGCGCAGCCGGACGCCCTCGGGCCACCGCGGCTCGGGCAGCGAGGCGAGCAGGGACCGGCGCATCTGGAACAGGGTGCGGGTGCGGCGGAACCCCAGCGAGGCGGCCAGCGGCGCGGCGCCGCTCTCCTCGCCGTGCGACCACAGGCGCAGCCGGCCGTCGGGCGACTCCGCGAGGACGTGCTGGACGAGCCCCTGGCCGACCCCGCGCCGGCGGTAGTCCGGGTCGACCGCCAGCTCGGCGCTCGAGCCGGCGACCCGGTCGGTGACGTCGAGGTGCGCATAGCCCACCAGCCGCCCCTGCTCGCGCGCGAGCACGTGGCGGACGTCGGTGTCGCCGCCGTGACGGAGGTGGAGCAGCACGTGCTCCGAGAGCGGTGCGATGCCGTCGGCCCTCGTCACGCGCTCCACGAGCGCGGACACGGAGTCGACCTCGGCGTCATGGAGACGCCGCAGCACCTGCCAGTCGATCCCGTCCACGGCGCCACCCTAGGGGTCGCGTGCGCAGACCTCCCCTGCGGCGCCGTGCTGCTCGGCGGGTCGGTCAGCCCACCGGGACGGGGGCGAGCTCCTCGGAGCGCGTCGGCGTCGCGACGAAGCGGTAACCCACGTTGCGCACCGTGCCGATGACCGACTCGTGCTCGGGCCCGAGCTTCGCGCGCAGCCGGCGGACGTGGACGTCGACCGTGCGCGTGCCACCGAAGTAGTCGTAGCCCCAGACCTCCTGCAGCAGCTGGGCGCGGGAGAACACGCGACCGGGGTGCTGGGCGAGGAACTTGAGGAGCTCGAACTCCTTGTAGGTGAGGTCGAGGACGCGGCCACCCACCCGGGCGGTGTAGGTCGCCTCGTCGATGCTCACGTCGCCGGACCGGATCTCGTCCGGGGTGTCGTCGTCGACGCGGCGCTCGAGCCGGCCGATGGCCAGGCGCAGCCGCGCGTCGACCTCGGCCGGACCGGCTGTGTCGAGCACGACGTCGTCGACCCCCCACTCCGCGTTGACGCCGACGAGGCCGCCCTCGGTCATCACGAGGAGGACCGGGACGTCGACGCCGGTCGTGCGCAGCAGTCGCGTGAAGCTGCGCACCGCGGGCAGGTCGCGACGGCCGTCGACGAGGATCGCGTCGCAGGCGGGCGCATCGAGCAGAGCGGTGGCCTCCGCGGGCATGACGCGGATCTGGTGGGAGAGCAGCCCGAGCGCCGGCAGCACCTCGGACGAGGGCAGCAGGTCGTTCGTGAGCAGCAGCAGCGACGGCATGACGGCCTCCCGTGACGACGCCTGGTGCGAAAACGCGAAGGGACC
The DNA here is from genome assembly GCA_029781935.1 of Actinomycetes bacterium. Lineage (GTDB taxonomy): Bacteria > Actinomycetota > Actinomycetes > S36-B12 > CAIYMF01 > Longivirga. The sequence goes on from JAKOVT010000071.1 coordinate 3,077, forward strand.
CGGGGGCGTCGTCGCCCGGATCCCTTAGGAGGCAGACTAGCGGACGTGGATCTCCGCCCGTCTTCTTGGGGCCCCTCCGGGCCGGCTCCGAGCCGTACCGCCACGGTGCTCGCCGACGACGGTGTGCGGATCTCGGTGGCGTACGACGCGGCGGCGCAGCCCGATCCGCGCGGCACCTTCTTCGTCGTGTCGCACGGTTTCACCGGCGGCTGGCGCCGTCCGGACAACCGCGCGATCGCGCTGACGCTCAAGGACTTCGGCGGAGTCGTGTCCTTTGACAGCCGAGGTCACGGCGAGTCCTCGGGCGTCACCACGATCGGCGACCAGGAGGTCCTCGACCTCGACGCCGCGCTCGGCTACGCCCGCTGGCTCGGCGCCGGGCGCCTCGTCACCGTCGGCTTCTCGATGGGCGGCTCGATCGTGCTGCGCCAGGCGGCGCTGGCCGACGCGGCTCGGCGTCCCGATGCCGTCGTCTCGGTGAGTGCGGCGGGCTTCTGGTTCTACAAGGGGACGCCGCCGATGCGCCTGCTGCACCGCGCGGTCGGCACGCGCACCGGACGCGCGGTGCTCCGCACGGCGTTCGGCACCCGCGTCACCGACCAGGAGTGGACCGACCCGTTGCCGCTCTCGCCGTCGGAGTCGGCCGCGATGATCCCGCCGGTCCCGCTGCTCGTCGTGCACGGCGACCGCGACACCTACTTCCCCGTGGAGCACGCGCGCACGATCGAGGCGGGTGCGGCCGAGGGAGCCCGGCGCCGTGGGGTCGAGGACAACACCACCGCCTGGGTCCTGGAGGGGTTCGCGCACGCCGAGTCGGCCACCGATGCCGATCTCGTCGCCCGCATCGGCGCCTGGGCCACCGACGCGCTCGTCCATTCCGCCGCCCGGCAACCGTGGGAGCACCAGGCATGAACGACGTCGTCCTCGTCCGCTACTGGGCTGCCGCGAAGGCTGCGGCGGGGCGTCCGGAGGAGCAGTTCCCCCCGGCCGCGACGCTGGCCGAGCTCCTCGACGCGGTCCGCGACCGGTACGGCGCCGGGTCGCCGCTCGACGTCGTGCTGGGTCGCTGCTCCTACCTCGTCGACGAGGTCAGCCCGGGCACCAGGGCGCCTGCGGAGGTCGCGCTCGCGCCCGGGGCGGTGGTCGACGTGCTGCCCCCGTTCGCCGGAGGCAGCGAGGACCACCGCGGAACATCGGGGGATGCCGTGCCGTTGGTGCACGCGTGACCGGTGCCGTCGTCCTCGTCGTCGTCCTGGTCGCTGCGGCCGCGTTCGGCCTGTGGCGACGGGCGACCGACGGTCGCATGCGCCCCGCGGCGTCGCCGTCGCGACCGGTCGAGCTCCCCGCGGACACGACCGGTTCCCAGCACGTGGCAGGCACCGGGCACGGCGGCGGTCACGCGCACGACGGCGACCGGATGGACGCCGCCGACCTCGGGGTCGAGCTCGGCGAGCGGGCCACGCTCGTGCAGTTCTCGTCGGCGTTCTGCGCCCCCTGCCGCACGACCCGGGTCGTCCTCGAGGAGGTCGTCGGCATGGTCGACGGCGTGGCCCACGTCGAGGTCGACGCCGAGTCGCATCTGGACCTGGTGCGCCGCCTCGACGTACGCCGCACGCCCACCGTCCTCGTGCTCGACAGCACCGGGCTGGTCCGCGTGCGGGCCGCCGGGGCTCCGCGCAAGGCGGACGTGATCGCCGCCCTCGGCCAGGTCGTCTGAGCCGCCGACCGCGCGTGCAGGTCGGCGCCGGGTCGGCGTACCTGCGAACGACTTGCAGCACGGGTTCACGATCCGGACAGCGGTGGCCGGTCCGGTGAGGGATGCCTACCCTCGGGGCATGCAGTCGGTGGAGCTCACCAAGAGGCGCGCGGTCGACTTCGGCCGCCTCGCCTCCTGCATGTGTCGGATGCCCTGACCGGACCCGCTCCCGCGCGCGTCCGGACCGCCGGACCCCAGCCCGCGCCGCCCCAGGAGCATCCGATGTCCCAGCTCGACGAGAACCCCACGACCACCATCGCCGCGGCGTCCGACGTCGCCTGCGACTCCGGCCGCACGGTGGTCGACGTCCGTGGGCCCCGCTTCGGCGCGGCGATCACCACCGTCGTGCTCGGGTTGGTCCTGCTCACGATCCCGTCGCCGGCGTCGGTCGCCCTGCTCGCGTGGCAGACCCTCGCCTTCGGCCTCGGTGCGATCGTCGGTCTGCAGGCCCAGCCCTACGGCGTCCTCTTCCGCCGCGTCGTCCGCCCGCGGATCGGCGAGGCGACCGAGTTCGAGGACGCCATCCCGCCACGCTTCGCGCAGACGGTGGGTCTCGGCTTCGCGCTCGTGGGCCTGGTCGCGCTGCTGCTCGGCGTCACGGTGGTCGCCTACGTCGCTGTCGCGTTCGCGTTCGCCGCCGCGTTCCTGAATGCGGCGTTCGCCTTCTGCCTGGGGTGCGAGGTCTACCTGCTCGGCAGGCGCCTCCTGTCGCGCGGCTGAGCCATCGCCCCGCCTGGCACCCGCTCCTACGCCGGCACGGGGGCGGGGAAGCGCCAGGTGCCGTCGACGACCTCCGGCCGTGGCCGGTACAGGCGCACGGTGGCGTTCCAGCCCTCGGGCAGCGGTATCGCGTTGGGCAGCGAGGGATCGCCGCCGAGGTTGATGGTCACGGCGCCGTCGGCGTCGCGCTCCGCCGTCACCGAGTTCACGCTGTAGCGGCCCTCGGGGTTGGGTGCGAAGAAGCCCGCGCCGTCGTAGACCGACAGCGACCAGAAGCCGTCGACCGGGACGTCGGCCACGCGGATCGTGTAGTGCCCCGGCGGGAGCCCCATCGCGGCGAGGTCGTAGACCGCCTCGGTCTCGGGCAGCCCGCCCCAGCCGACGGCCGTCCCGACGAGGTGCTGCACCGGGTCGACGTGGTCGCGGGCACCGAAGGCCCGCCTGCTGTCGAGGCCGTACGCCGCGAGCGCCGCGACCGCGGCGCGCAGCGCGGAGAAGTCGGCGACGTCGGGCGCCGGGAACGGCTCGCCCGGACCGCCCCGCAGCGCGAGGCCGTCCTGCACGACGTGGGCGAGGGCGAGGTCGGCAGCGTCGTCAGGATCGGCGAGCACGCGCGCGGCGAGCGCGACGTACCGCGAGCCCAGCTCGGCGGCGTCGAGGCGGTGCACGCCGGGATCGTGGAAGACGCGGTTGACGTGGTGCTCCTCGGTCACGGCCATCACCGACAGGTAGCGGCCGCCGGGATCCGGGATCACCAGCTCCACGCCGGAGTCGAGGTCGACCACCGAGAAGCTGTAGAGGGTGTCGCGGTTCATCCGTACGACGGTCTGGGCGTCGATCGGGGTCGGGGTCCGCAGGTGGTGCCACCGCCCCGGACCGCCGGCACCGGTCTGCAGGTCGTGCAGCATTCGGGCGGTCTCGGCCCGGACGAACGTGTCGAGCGTGACGGTGTCGCTCATCGGTGCCCCCTCGTCGGCGTCCCGCCATCC
>JAKOVT010000085.1 GCA_029781935.1 Actinomycetes bacterium
AGGAGGGCGGGACCGAGGTCGTCGCTTTCGACGCGGCGGGCGATCAGCGCCACCGACAGGAACGCGAGGAAGACGATCGTGCCGCCCAATCTCGACGTCGGTACGACGTGCAGCGCCTGCACGCCGTCGGCGCAATCGTGGCCGATCGAGCGCGCGCGGATCGCCGCGGGCATCAGGGCGCCGGCGCAGATCGCGGGAACCGCGGCGAACCACCACTCCGGATGCAACTCCCCTTCCTTCCAGCGTGCGGCCCGGCGTCGACGCCGAGCCTCGTCGTGCATCGCTCGCGCCGGCGCCCCCGTGACGGTGCGGCGATCGTGGAGTCCTGCGGGATGCCCGTCGTCCGGGTCCGCGCGGATACCCACGGACATGCCGCGGTCATTATAATCAGCTTCGCGTCAGGTAGACCACATTCGGGCGGGCGAGAATCGCCGCTTGTCGTGCCGGCCGGGTGGCTCAAGAGGTGAGCCATCGGGCGGGATGCGCCGGTGGGCTACGGGTTGTGGACGACGAGGGCGGGGAAAGGCGTCGGGCTGGAGCCGGACCCACAGGGGCGCGGGCGTGCGGGTCGGTCTTCAGGCCGACCGCGGCCGCAACATCGAGAGGAAAGGCGTCAGGCCGACCCACAGGGATTGCGAAGGATGTCGGGCAGAAGGCCGACCCGCAACGAGAACTTGCCAGGCGGAAACACCCTGATGATCGACGACACGACGATCGCCGTCGTCGGGCTGGGCTACGTCGGCCTGCCGCTCGCGATCGAGTTCGGCAGGCGATTCCCGACCGTCGGATTCGACCTCTCGCAGGCCAAGGTCGACGCGTACCGCTCGGGGCGCGACCCGGCGGGGGAGGTTCCGCAGGCGGACTTCGCGGCGGCCTCGAAGCTCTCGTTCACGACCGATGCCTCGCGGCTCGCCGAGGCGAATGTCGTCGTCGTCGCGGTTCCCACGCCCGTCAATGACGCCAAGCGCCCGGACTTCGGGCCGCTCGAGAGTGCCTGCGTAACCGTTGGACGTAACATGAAGCGCGGCGCGACCGTGATCTTCGAGTCGACGGTCTATCCGGGTGCGACCGAGGAGGTCTGCGTGCCGCTCCTCGAGCGGCACTCCGGCATGAAGTGGCGCGAGGGCTTCTTCGTCGGCTACTCGCCCGAGCGGATCAACCCCGGCGACCGCGAGCACACGCTGCCCCGCATCACGAAGGTCGTCGCGGGCGACACGCCGGCGACCCTGGACCGCGTCGCTTCGGTCTACGCGAGCATCGTTCCGGCGGGCATCCACCGCGCGAGCAGCATCAAGGTCGCCGAGGCCGCCAAGGTGATCGAGAACACGCAGCGCGACCTCAACATCGCGCTGATGAACGAGCTGGCGCTGATCTTCCACCGGATCGGCATCGACACGATGGAGGTGCTCGAGGCCGCAGGCACCAAGTGGAACTTCCTGCCGTTCCGGCCGGGGCTCGTCGGCGGGCACTGCATCGGCGTCGACCCCTACTACCTGACGCACAAGGCCGACATGCTGGGCTACCACCCGCAGGTGATCCTCGCGGGCCGGCGCATCAACGACGGGATGGGCCGGTTCGTCGCCGAGCAGACGGTCAAGCAGCTCGTGCAGGCCGGGTTCGAGGTGCGCGGTTCGGACGTCGCCGTGCTGGGGCTCACGTTCAAGGAGGACTGCGCCGACCTGCGCAACTCGCGCGTGATCGACGTGATCCGCGAGCTCGAGACGTTCGGCGTCAACGTGCACGTGCACGATCCGCTGGCCGAGCCGGCGCA
>JAKOVT010000099.1 GCA_029781935.1 Actinomycetes bacterium
AGGCCGTTGTGCTTGCGCACGGTGCTCGCGGTCGGATGGACTACGCCTGGCACGGCGGCGCCGACCGGCGACCGGCCGACGACGTGGGGAATGGGAGGACGTCGTGACCTCGACCGCGCCCGACGCGGACGACCGCAAGGGGGCTGCGCTCAAGCTCGGCATCTCGGCCGGGCAGGTGGTGCAGGAGATGGGCTGGGACGACGACGTCGACGACGACCTGCGCGGCTCGGTCGTGGCCGCCGCCGGCTCCGAGCTGGTCGACGAGGACTACGACGACGTCGTCGACGTCGTGCTGCTGTGGTGGCGCGAGGACGACGGCGACCTCGTGGACGCGCTCGTCGACGCCATCGCGATCCTCGCCGACCAGGGCGTCGTGTGGCTGCTGACGCCCAAGCCCGGTCGCGGCGGCCATGTCGAGTCGGCCGAGATCTCCGACGCCGCCCCCACCGCCGGTCTGCAGGCCACCAGCACGGTGTCCGCGAGCCGCGAGTGGCAGGGCACCCGCCTGGTGGCGCCCCGCGCCAGGCGCTGACGGCGTAGGCGCGCGGGCCGCTGGAGTTCGGGAGAGTGCGTGCGTGGGCGAGGAGATGAGCGAGCGGGTGCCCGCGGTCGGTGACGAGCCCGGTCCTGCTCCTGGTGCCGAGCTCCGCACCGCACCCGTGCGCGTGACCTGGCTGACGTGGGTGGTGCGGGCGGTGTGCGTGCTCGCGCTGCTCGTCGTCGCCTGGGTGCTGGTGAAGGCGTGGCCGGTGGTGGTGCACGGGCACCCGGCGTACGCGATCGCGCTCGGTACGGCGGTCACCCTGGCGCTCCTCGTCGGGGTGCGTGCGTGGCGCGACCCGAAGCAGCCCACGGGATGGCGGGCGTGGTGGCGCGGTGCCCTCGTGGTGCTGTCGCTCGTCGGTGTCGGGGCGCTGTGGTGGCTCACGCCCTTCGTCGCCGTCGAGCCGGCGCTGGCGGCGATGGAGTCCGACGACGTCGTGACCGTCGACGAGTACCCGACCCAGATCGTGATGACGCCCCGGGGGTCGGTCTCGGCGACCTCGGTGTTCTTCCAGCCCGGTGCGCGGGTCGACGCCCGCGCGTACGCCGCGGTCCTCAGGCCGCTCGCCGTGGCGGGCCAGCGGGTCGTGATCAGCAAGCAGCCGTTCGGGATCGCGTTCTTCAACACCACGGCCTTCTCGTCGGTGCAGGCGGCGTACCCCGACGTCACGGACTGGACCGTGGGCGGGCACTCGCTCGGCGGCACGGTCGCCTGCATCGACGCCGACGCGCACGACTCCGACGCCGCGCACCCCGTGCGCGGGCTGCTGCTGTACGCGTCGTACCCGGCGACCGACATGAGCACGTCGCTCACGGCGTCGGTGCTCTCGATCTCGGGGAGCGACGACGGCCTCGCCACGCCGGCGAAGGTCGACGCCGCGAAGCCGCTGCTGCCGCGCGACACGGAGTACCGCGTGATCGAGGGCGCGGTGCACGCGTACTTCGGCGACTACGGGCCGCAGCCCGGCGACGGCACGCCGACGATCTCGCACGACGACGCGCGAGACCAGATCAGCTCGCTCAGCGTGCAGTTCGTGAACGGTCGGCCGGCCTAGGAGTCCTTGCGCCCGAAGGGGAGCAGCTTCCCCAGGGAGGCGATCGCGGTGGCCGCGCGGATCGCGCCCACGAGCGCCGCCCGGCCGGGGATGCCCGGCACCTGCTCCACGATCGGGGCGAGGCGCAGCAGCCCGGTCACGTCGTGGAAGGTCAGCTCGCGCCGTGCCAGCGCACCCGGCACGTCGGCGCGCCCGGCGGTGACGTCGAGCAGCAGCCGCGTCGTGCCGGCCAGGGACGGGCCTGCGTCGGCGACCGCCTGGTCGAGCTCGCTGGTGCGCCAGGCGCCCTCGTGCGCCCCCGTGCCCACGACCGTGGTGCTGGTGCGGGCGACCAGCGATGCGGTGAGGCCCTGGCGGCCGGCGAGGCACCCGATGGTGTCGACGAGGCCGAGCAGCCCCGAGTCGAGCAGCTCGTCGGGGGCCACCGCGCCGCACTGCTCGAGGTCGAGCGCCGAGGTGGCGAGCGGATACGTCGCCGCGTGCAGGAACGTGAGCAGCGGCAGCGTGCCGAGCATCGAGGCGACCGGGAGCGCGGCGCACTCGTCGTACGCCGGGCTCGCGACGAATTCGTCGAGCTCCTCGCGCTGCCGTCGTACCGCCGCGCGGATCGCGTCGTCGGGCTCGTCCTTGTGGCGCTCGCGGACCTCGTCGACGAGGCCGCTCTGGTCGTGGTCGCCGACGAGGCCGCGCCGCGCCTCCTCGACGAGGACCGCGATCGGGCGGTTGTCGGGCCACGCCCCGAGCGGGATCACGACCTCGCGCGCGAGGAGGCCCCGCCCGCGGGCCACGGCGTCGAGGTCGACGGTGTCGACGAGATCGCCGAACAGGTCCCACGCGCGACCCACGGCGGCCACGAGCGACACGGGGTCGGCCGTCGCGAGCCCGCGCTCGTCGGGGCTCGGGAGGAGGACCGGGGGAACCTGTGCCACGATCGCATCCTGCCCTGGCGGGACCGCCAGGGCTCGTCCACGTCCTGGGGAGGACACCAGCATGTCGGTGGAGGTCGGCCAGCAAGCCCCTGATTTCGAGGTCCGCGACCAGAACGGCACGCCCGTGCGGCTGTCGTCGTTCCGCGGCGAGAAGAACGTCGTCCTGGTCTTCTACCCGCTCGCGTTCACGCCGACCTGCACCGGCGAGCTCTGCGCGATCCGCGACGAGAGCACCGTCTTCGAGAACGACGACACCGTGGTCTTCGGCGTCTCCTGCGACTCGC
>JAKOVT010000107.1 GCA_029781935.1 Actinomycetes bacterium
TCGTAGTGCACCTCGTCCTTGAGCCAGAACAGCAGGTAGAGGGTGGCCATCGAGTTGCCGAGCATCATGAGGAACCGCGTGAGCCAGGCCCAGCCGAAGTCGGGGTAGAGGCGCGGGGAGACCCAGAAGCCGCGCAGCCACTCGCCGACTCGGAACTCGGGCCGGTCGGCGGGCGAGAGCACCGGGTCCTTGAGCCGCAGCACGAACGGCAGGCAGAGCAGCACGAGCAGGATCGCCGTGAGGAAGATGCCGAGCTTGAGGTCGGTGACGACGAACGACACGAGCGCGACGCCGACCACGACCCCGATCGTCGAGGCGAGACCGACCCAGCCCGAGACCAGTCCGCGCTGCGGGACCGGGACCTGGTCGGGGATGGTCGCGGTGACCGCGGCGTACGAGCCGTTGATCATGGCCTGGCAGAAGAACCAGACGCAGGCGAGCGCGAGCACCGTCGACGAGAAGGCCAGCGCCGCGATCCCGAGGGCGCCGGCGATCGAGCCCCAGAGCACCCATGGCCGGCGGCGTCCCAGTCGCGAGGTCGTGCGGTCCGACAGCGCTCCGGCGAGAGGGTTGAAGACGATCGACGCCGCCGCGCCGGCACCGGCGATCCAGGCGAGCGCCGTCTCCTTGTTCGTCGGGTCGGCCACCTCGGCCAGTCGCGGGAGCAGGTTCTGGATGGGGGTGAAGAAGGCGAGGACGATCGCGAAGTTCGCGAGGAACACCGCGCCGATGTAGCCCCGCCGGACGTTGACGGTGGGCTCGTCCAGCGCGCCGAGCAACGGCTGGGAGTCGGTGCTCATGCGTCTCCTCGCAGGAAGCTGCGGAACCACTGGAACGACGTCTTCGGGATGCGCTGCTGCGTCGCGTAGTCGGTGTACACGAGACCGAACCTCGGACGGAAGCCCTCCGCCCACTCGAAGTTGTCGAGGAACGACCACACGAAGAAGCCGCGCACGTCGGCTCCCGCGTCCATCGCCTCGCCGACGGCCGCCATGTGGCTGCGCAGGTACTCCACGCGCCGCGGGTCGTCGACCGCACCGTCGACGAGCTCGTCGGGGAAGGCGACGCCGTTCTCGGTGACCATGACGGGCGGCAGCTGCTCGGCGTACCGGTCCTTCAACGAGACCAGCAGGTCGCGCAGACCGCTCGGGACGACGGGCCAGCCCATGTCGGTCTGCTCGTAGTCGGTCATCGGCACGATCTCGAACGGGAACGGGTTGCCCTCGCCAGGAGCCTTGACGGTGGTGGGGTTGTAGTAGTTGACGCCGAGGACGTCGAGAGGTGCGGCGATCGTCTCGAGGTCGCCGTCGTGGATGCACGACAGGTCGACCGGGATGCGCGTCTCCTCGATCGAGGGGTAGGCGCCCAGCAGGCACGGGTCGAGGTACGTGCGGTTCTGGATCGCGTCGAGGGCCGACGCGGCGGCGGCGTCCTCGGAACTGCCGGTGAGGGGCAGCACGGGCGAGAGGTTGTGCGTGATGCCGACCTGCGCACCGGGCACCGCGGCGCGTACGGCCTGGGTGGCCACACCGTGCGCGAGGAGCACGTGGTGGGTGGCGGGGAACGAGTCGAAGAGCAGCACCCTGCCCGGGGCGTGCGTCCCGAACGCGTAGCCGAAGGTCGAGATCACCACGGCCTCGTTGATGGTGATCCAGGTGCGCACGCGATCGCCGAGCCGCCGGGCGACGTGGTCGGAGTACTCGGCGAACCGGTACGCCGTATCGCGCACGAGCCAGCCGCCGCGGTCCTCGAGCGGCTGCGGCAGGTCCCAGTGGTAGAGCGTGACGACCGGCGCGATCCCGTGCCCGAGAAGCGCATCGGTGAGGCGGTCGTAGAAGTCGAGTCCGCGCGGCTCGACCGCGCCCTCGCCGGTGGGGACCACGCGCGGCCACGACACCGAGAAGCGGTAGGAGTTGACGCCGAGATCGGCCATGAGCGCGACGTCGTCGGCATAGCGCACGTAGTGGTCGCACGCGATGTCGCCTGTGCTGCCGTCGAGCACCTTGCCGGGCGTGTGGGTGAAGGTGTCCCAGATCGACGGGCCCTTGCCGTCGACGTCCCAGGAGCCCTCGATCTGGTAGGCCGCGGTGGCCGTGCCCCAGAGGAAGTGATCGGGGAAGGCCGCGCGGGTGCGGCCGTCGGACAGCGTGCCGGGGTCCCCCGGCGACCACAGCGACGTCATGCTGCGCACCCTGCCACGAACCCGGTCCGGGTCGCGCGAGTTCCGACGGGGGATCAGACGCGCGTCCGGACCACGATCGTGCGGGCCGCCTTGTCGTGCAGCGCCTGGCGCCACGGCTTGTCCCACAGCGGCCAGAGGTAGTCGACCACCAGGAACAGCGAGGTGAGCAGCAGCTGTCCGACCGCCACGGTGCCCCAGCGGACCGTGGCGGCGAGCCAGCCGGGATGGCGGTCGGCGGCCAGCATCCGGATCCGGATGCCGAGGATGCGCTTCCCGAGGGTGCGGCCGAAGAAGACGTTCTGCGGGACCTGGTAGACGAACGTGACGACGAGCGAGATGACCGTGAGCGTGGCGGAGGCGGCCACGGCGTCGTCGAAGAACTGCTGCACCGCCGTCTGCGGGACCGTCGCACCGGGCGTGGTCGGCATGGCGTCGCTCAGCCGCTGGAACGAGGGCCACAGGGCCCACAGGATGAAGGGCGCGGAGATGACGCTCTCGATGATCCAGTCGATGATGCGGGCCACCGCGCGCTGGCCCCACGCCGCGAGCGGCACCTGCTCGCCCTCGAGGAGCGGCCAGTCGGTGGTCGGGCCGGACCCGGGCGCCGCGCCCGGTGCCGGCGGCGGGAGCAGCACCGGGGATCCGGGGTCGGTGGCGACGCCGGCCGGAGCGGCCGCCGACTGGCCCCAGCGCTCGCCGTCCCACCAGCGGACGTAGCCGCCGCCTCCGAACGGGTCCGGGTACCAGCCGGGCTCCATGGCCATGCCCGCGAGCCTACGGTGCCGTCGGCGCGGACCCGCGCCGCGGCACCCCGAAGCGGGAACCGATGTCGACGGCAGCACACCGACCGAGTCGGTCGTCGGAACGCGTTCTCCACGACGCCAGGCAGCTACCGGCTCGATCGGTTCAGCCGGGCGCCTCCATCGTGGCGGCGAGCCCGTGGGCCCGAGGGCCGAGGTAGCAGTGCGATCCGACCGAACGGAAGCCGCTGCGCCGCATGGCCTTCCGGTAGTACGCCGCGTCGCGCAGGCCGTCGGGGCGGTCGCCCTCGAGGTCGTCGTCAGCGGTGTAGAGCTCGAGGAACGCGACCGCGGTCGTGCGCGCGGCCATCGAGGCCAGCGCGGCGGAGAGCTCGGAGTCGTCGGCGTAGAGCAGGGCGTTGCTGCAGACGACGAGGTCGTAGGAGTCGGCGAGACCGACATCCTCGAGCGTGGTGAACGAGCCGCGACGGATGCCGCGCGTGCGACCGAAGCGCGAGACGACGTAGTCGCTCGGGTCGACGCCGGTGTAGCGAAGCGCAGGTCGTGCCGAGCGCAGGGCCGCGCGCCAGTCGCCCTCGCCGCATCCGACGTCGAGCACCGTGCGCACCGGGCGGCCGAGGTAGTACTCCCCCACCGCGAGGGCGAGCGCGGCCTTGCGGCGCAGCAGCGCGGGCTGGCTCACGCGCGTGCCGGGCGCGCGGTACCACCGGTCGAAGTACTCACGGTCGTAGCGCTCGTGCGGAGTCACCCGCGCACCTTACGAGGCCGCGAGCGGGCGGCCCGGGTCAGAGGTTCCCGCGGGCGTCCTGCTCGCGCTCGATCGCCTCGAACAGCGCCTTGAAGTTGCCCTTGCCGAAGCCGAGCGAGCCGTGCCGCTCGATGAGCTCGAAGAACACGGTCGGGCGGTCCTGCACCGGCTTGGTGAAGATCTGCAGCAGGTAGCCGTCCTCGTCGCGGTCGACGAGGATCTTGCGCGCCTTGAGCTCCTCGACCGGTACGCGAACCTCGCCGATCCGCGCGCGCAGCTCGGGGTCGTCGTAGTAGGAGTCGGGGGTCGCGAGGAACTCCACGCCGGCGGCCCGCATCGCGTCGACCGTGGCGAGGATGTCGTTGGTGGCGAGGGCGACGTGCTGGACACCGGGTCCGCCGTAGAACTCGAGGTACTCGTCGATCTGGCTGCGCTTGCGCGCCACGGCCGGCTCGTTGAGCGGGAACTTCACCTTGCGCGAGCCGTCGGCGACGACCTTGCTCATGAGGGCGGAGTAGTCGGTCGCGATGTCGTCGCCGACGAACTCGGCCATGTTCGTGAAGCCCATGACGCGGTGATAGAACTCGACCCACTCGTCCATCCGGCCGAGCTCGACGTTGCCCACGCAGTGGTCGACCGCCTGGAAGAACCGGCGCTCGGGGCCGGCCACCAGCGGCGCGCGCTGCACGAACCCGGGCAGGTACGGGCCGCTGTAGCGCGAGCGGTCCACGAGCGTGTGGCGGGTGTCGCCGTACGTCGCGATCGCGGCGAGCACCACGGTGCCGTGCTCGTCGCTCACCTCGTGCGGCTCCTCGAGCCCGGTCGCCCCGTGCGCGACGGCGTAGCGGTACGCCGCGGCGACGTCGGGCACCTCGAGCGCGAGATCCATCACGCCGTCGCCGTGCTCGGCCACGCGGGCCGCCACCGGGGCGCCGGCGTGCACCGGTCCGACGAGGACGAAGCGCGCGGAGCCGCTCTCGAGGACGTAGCCGGTGTGGTCGCGGTCGCCGGTCTCGGGCCCGCGGTAGGCCACGACCCGCATCCCGAACGCGGTGGAGTACCAGTGCGCCGCCTGCCGGGCGTTGCCGACGGCGAACACGATCGCGTCCATCCCGCGCAG
>JAKOVT010000022.1 GCA_029781935.1 Actinomycetes bacterium
CGCGAAACCGGGGGCCTTGCGCCGGGTGCTCGCGAGCGCGGCGTTGCCGAGGCCGCCGTGACCGCCCTGGGCGACGACGTACTCCATGCCGGTGGCCACGAGGTCGGCCAGCACGTTGCCGCGCAGGTCCTGGACGCTCGTGCCCGGCGGGACGCGCAGCGTGAGGCTCTCGCCGTTGGCGCCGTTGCGGTGGCTGCCCTCGCCCGGGCGGCCGTTGCCGGCGCGGCGGTGGGGGCCGTGGTGGAACTCCAGCAGCGACGTGACGTTGGAGTCCACGACCAGCCGGACGTCGCCGCCGTGCCCGCCGTTGCCGCCGTCGGGGCCGCCGAGCGGCTTGAACTTCTCGCGCATGACCGAGACGCAGCCGTGCCCGCCGTCGCCACCCGAGACGTGGAGCACCACGCGGTCGACGAAACTTGTCACAGTCGGTCCCTGTCGGTTGTCCGTGCATGCGATGAGGGGGCGAGCCGAGCGGCTCGCCCCCTCATCGGTGGTCGGTGGCGGTGAGGCTCAGGCCTCGACGCCGACGACGTTGACGACCCGGCGACCGCGGAAGGTGCCGAACTCGACGTTGCCCTCGGCGAGGGCGAACAGCGTGTCGTCGCCGCCACGGCCGACGTTGTCGCCGGGGTGGAAGTGGGTGCCGCGCTGGCGGACGATGATCTCGCCGGCCTTCACGAACTGACCGCCGAAGCGCTTGACGCCGAGGCGCTGCGCGTTGGAGTCGCGACCGTTGCGGGTGCTGGACGCGCCCTTCTTGTGAGCCATGAGTCAGTCCCCTACGCCGTCTCGATGCCGGTGACGCGCACGCGGGTGAGCTGGGCGCGGTGGCCCTGGCGGCGCTTGTAGCCGGTCTTGTTCTTGTAGTGCATGATCCGGATCTTCGGGCCCTTGGTGTGCTCGACGACCTCGGCGGTCACCGTGACACCCGCGAGCTTCGCCGGGTCGCTGGTGACGGCCTCGCCGTCGACCAGGAGCAGCGCGGGCAGGGTGAAGGTCTCCCCCGCCTCGGAGCCCACGCGGTCGAGCTCGAACTCGTCGCCGACAGCGACCTTCTCCTGGCGGCCGCCGGCCTTGACGATCGCGTACACCGCGGATCTCCTTTAAGAACACGTTCACGGATGACGCGCACGCGGGACCCGCCCGAGGAGGGCGATCGGCACGTGGTGGCGTCGAGGTGCGTGGGCACCGAGGGTCAAGGGTACGAAGCGGGCACCCGGCGGGTCAAACCGCGCCGGTCCACGGCCGCCCGCCGCGTGGTCGAGGTCACGTGCTGCGGGCGGGTCCCGCCTTCCGGGTGGCCTTGCGCGGGCCGCGGGCACGCCGGGCGGGGGCCGCCGGCTTCTCCTCGGCGCCGGGCTCCGCAGCGGGGGTCTCCACCGCCTCGGCCTCCACCTCCGCCTCGGTCGCCTCGGCCTGCACGGCGTCGACGACCAGGGTCTCGGCAGCGGCCTCGAGCGCCTCTGCCTCGTCGGCGAGGGCGACGGCCTCGACCAGGTCGGTCGCGGCCTGCGCCTCCAGCACGGCCTCGGCCTCGGCGACCGTGTCGGCCTCGAGCACCGCGACGTCCTCCGCCGAGGGCTCCTCGCCCCGGGCGGCGGCCTCGGCGGCGCGCTTGGCGGCGGCCGCGTGGACCTTCTCCATGGCGGCGGACACCTTGGGGTCGATCGCGCGCGGCTCGACCTCGGGGGCCGCGGCCCGCGAGCTCTCGCCGCCACCCTTGCGACGGCGACCGCCGCGGCCGCTCTTCTCGGTGTCGCCGCCCTTGTCCTCGCCGTCCTTCGCGGCCTTGGCCACGACCGGCTCCGAGTGCACGTGGTAGCCGCGGCCCTGGCAGGCCTCGCACGGCTCGCTGAAGACCTCGAGCAGGCCCTGCCCGATCCGCTTGCGCGTCATCTGCACGAGGCCGAGCGAGGTGACCTCGGCGACCTGGTGCTTGGTGCGGTCGCGGCCGAGGCACTCGATGAGGCGGCGCAGCACGAGGTCGCGGTTGCTCTCGAGCACCATGTCGATGAAGTCGATGACGACGATGCCGCCGATGTCGCGCAGGCGGAGCTGGCGCACGATCTCCTCGGCCGCCTCGAGGTTGTTCTCGGTGACGGTCTGCTCGAGGTTGCCGCCCTGTCCGGTGAACTTGCCGGTGTTGACGTCGACGACCGTCATCGCCTCGGTGCGGTCGATGACGAGCGAGCCGCCCGAGGGCAGCCAGACCTTGCGGTCGAGCGCCTTCGCGAGCTGCTCGTCGACGCGGTACTCGGTGAACAGGTCTCCGGGACCGACCCACTTCTGGATCCGGTCGGCGAGGTCGGGCGCGACGCCGGTGACGTAGGACTCGATGTCGGTCCACGCCGCGTCGCCCTCGACGACGAGCTTCCCGAAGTCCTCGTTGAAGATGTCGCGGACGACCTTGATGGCGAGGTCGGGCTCGCCGTGCAGCAGCGCCGGGCCGCCGCCGGCCTTGTCGGCCTTGGCCTTGATGTCCTCCCACTGCGCGGCGAGGCGCTCGACGTCGCGGCGCAGCTCCTCCTCCGAGGCGCCCTCGGCAGCGGTGCGCACGATGACGCCGGCGTCCTCGGGCACGACCTGGCGCAGGATCGACTTGAGCCGCGAGCGCTCGGTGTCGGGGAGCTTGCGGCTGATGCCGGTCATCGAGCCCTGCGGCACGTAGACCAGGAAGCGACCGGGCAGCGAGATCTGCGCCGTGAGGCGCGCGCCCTTGTGGCCGAGCGGGTCCTTGGTGACCTGCACGAGCACGGGGTCGCCGGACTTGAGGGCGGCCTCGATGCGCTTGGGCTGGCCCTCGAGACCGGCGGCGTCCCAGTTGACCTCGCCGGCGTAGAGCACGGCGTTGCGGCCGCGGCCGACGTCGACGAACGCGGCCTCCATGCTCGGCAGGACGTTCTGCACCTTGCCGAGGTAGACGTTGCCGTTCATCGAGCCGCCGGTGCTGCGGTTGACGTAGTGCTCCACGAGCACGCCGTCCTCGAGCACCGCGATCTGGGTGCGGTCCTCGCGCTGGCGCACGATCATCACGCGGTCGACGGCCTCGCGGCGGGCCAGGAACTCGGCCTCGGTGAGGATCGACGGACGGCGGCGGCCGGCCTCGCGGCCCTCGCGACGACGCTGCTTCTTGGCCTCGAGCCGGGTCGAGCCCTTGACCGAGGTGACCTCGGACGACGCGGAGCGCTGACGTGGTTCGCGCACCCGCACCACCGTGTTCGGCGGGTCGTTGTCGCCGCCCTCGGCGTCACCGCCGCGACGACGGCGCCGACGGCGCCGACGGCTCGAGCCGCCCTCGCCCTCGTCGGAGTCCGAGTCGGCGTCGGTCTCGCCCTCCGCGGCGGCCTCGTCGGCGTCGCCCTCGGAGTCGGTCTCGGCGTCGTCGCCCTCGCCGCCCTTGCGGCGGCGGCCGCGGCCGCCCCGCCGACGACGGCGGCGGGTCGCGCCGCCCTCCTCGCCGTCGGTCTCGGCGGCGCCCTCGTCATCGGTGTCCTCGGACTCCTCGGACTCCTCGTCCTCGACCGGCTCGACGGGCGCCGCGGCGGCGGCCTTCTTGGTCCGCCGACGCGGGGGCGCCGCCTCGACGCTCGGAGCCTGGAACATGAGCAGCCCGGCGACCGGCTCGGCCTCGGGCACCACGACCGGGATCTCCTCCACCACCGCGGAGAACGCCGGGGCGGGGGCCTTGCGGCTGCGGGTGCGCTTGGCGGGGGCCGGCTCGGCGGACGGCGCGTCGACCTCGTGCTCGAGGTGCGAGGGCGTCTCGTCGGCGGTCGGTGCCTCCTCGGCGGCAGCCGCCTTCTTCGTGGTCTTCTTGGCCGCCGTCTTCTTCGCGGCGGCCTTCTTGGTGGTGGCCTTGGCCGCCTTCTTCGCCGGCTTGGCGGCCGGAGCGTCGGCGGCGGAGGCGTCGGCGGGATCGGGCTCGGCAGCGGCCGTCGGCTCGCTCTCGGCCGTCTCGGGCACGGGCGCCGGCGGGCCGGCGGGCCGGCCGGCCGCACGGCGGCGGCGCGGGGCGCGGGTCG
>JAKOVT010000127.1 GCA_029781935.1 Actinomycetes bacterium
TGTTCGAGGGGAATGAGCCGGTGAACTTCCGGATCCGTCCCTCCTGCGCCAGCCGCCCGACGCCCGTCGGGTCGATGCCCGCGTTGTTGGCGACGATGTGCAGGTCCTTCTTGCCGAGGTCGCACAGCGCGTCGCACAGCATGATCGGCGCGCCGGTGAGCCCGAATCCGCCGACCGCGATCGACGAGCCGTCCGGGACGATGTCGAGCATCTCCAGGACGTCGGTGCGGATCTTGTCGATCACCGCGAGTGCGCCCCCATCATGAGCTCGGCCAGGTCCTCGGGCGCCCGCATCTGCTCCGGCGGCGGCGGTCCCCAGGAGTAGAAGGACCGCGCGCCCTCCCAGAGCCCCGCCTCCCACTCGGCGTCGTCGACGATCGCATCCATGTCGGAGTAGTACTCCGAGAAGTTGCCGGCCGGGTCCTTGAGGTACCAGAAGTAGTTCGAGCCGAGGTAGTGCCGTCCCAGGCCCCAGACGTGGCGCTCGGCGTCCTTCGAGATCATGGCCATCGCGGCCGCCCCGACCGCGTCGACGTCGGGCAGCTCCCACGAGGTGTGGTGCACGAACTGGAGGGGCGCCTCGCGCAGCGCGAGGTTGTGGTGGTCGGTGGAGCAGCGCAGGAACGCCAGCCCCTCCTTGGTGAGATCGCTGACCTTGAAGCCCACGCCCTCCACGAAGAACGCCCGCGACCGCGCTTCGTCGAGCGACGACAGCACGATGTGCCCCAGCTTGCGGGGCCGCAGCACCGACTCGTCGCGCAGGATCGCCTCCGAGCGGAGGTTGCGACGCCGGACGTCGCCGGGAGCGTTCAGCGTGACGCCGGGCTCGGCCTGCTCGACCAGGCGCTCTGCGACCTCGACGCGCACCTCGACGCCGGTACCGGCGTCGTACGCGGTGAGCGCGGCCTCCTCGCGCGTCGAGGCGAAGCCCAGCACACCCAGGTCGTGCCCGACCCGGTCGAGGTCGTCGGCGTCGTCACACGCGATGCCGAGCGCCACCGCCCGGCGCCGGTCGGCCGGCACCAGTCGCAGCTGCTCCCCGCCGTTGACCGTGCCGTACCGGCCGTCGCCGAGCGCGGTGAGCCCGAAGTCCTCGTAGTACTCGCCGACCGAGACGGGGTCGGGCACCCCGAGCGTCAGCGTGGTGAGCCGATGCAGCGCCACGATGCTCCTCCCGCGCTCAGGCCTGGCGGACGGTGTTGCGCAGCTGGCCGACTCCGTCGATCTCGATCTCGACGACGTCTCCGTCGGAGAGCAGGCGCGGGGGGTCGAAGAACAGCCCCACCCCGCCCGGGGTGCCCGCGGCGATGACGTCGCCCGGGTTCAACGGTGTGAAGGTCGAGCAGTAGGCGATGAGCTCGGCGACGGAGAACACCATGTCCTTGATCAGCGCGTCCTGACGCACCTCGCCGTTCACGCGCGTCTGCAGGCGCGACGCGCCGATGTCGGCGACGGATCCGGCGGTGACGATCTCGGGCCCGAAGGCGCCCGACTGCCAGAAGTTCTTGCCGGGGATCCACTGGGGGCTGTGGCGCTGCCAGTCGCGCGCGCTGCCGTCGTTGTAGACCGACCAGCCGAAGACGTGGTCGAGCGCCTCCTCCTCGGAGACCCGGAAGGCGCGCCTGCCGATGACCACGGCGAGCTCGCCCTCGTAGTCGAACTTCTCGGTCTCGGCCGGACGACGGATGTCGTGGCCGTGGCCGACGTGGCTCTCGGCGAAGCGGGCGAAGATCACCGGGTGCTCGGGCTTCTCCGGTGCCTGGCCCGTCTCCTCGCGGTGCGTCGGGAAGTTGACCCCGGCGCAGAGGACCTTGCCGGCCTCCACGGGGGGCAGCAGCTCGACATCCGCGAGGGCGGCGACAGCGCTGGCCGACGCCACGGCCGCCTCGTCCGGCAGCGACCCCGACTCGATGAGCGCGCGCACGGAGTCGGCCTCGGCGCCGGGGACGGAGGTGTGGTCGACGACGCCGTCGCCGACCACGAAGCCCCACGACGGGGTGCCGCTGCTGACGTAGCTGACGATGCGCACGGGATCTCTCTCCTGCTCGGCGGTCGTGGCCCGGATCGGGTCTCGACCATTCATCCATCTGGTTTTCGAAAGTTCAAGGATGACTGCTGGAGCGTTCCGCTGACCGGCACAGCGCCAGGCTCGCGGGCTGCTCTCCGGCAGCTGTGTCAGGGCGCCGCCGGGCCCTCACCGAGTGCTGCGGCGAAGGCCAGCGCGAGGTCGGCGGTCCTCCGCAGGTGCGCCTCGTGCAGACCCACGAGGAGGTCGCCGTCGCGCGTGAGGGCGGCGTTGCGCAGCGCGAGGTGCTCCCCCGCGCGGTCCTCGCCGTGCAGGTCGTGGGCGCCGGAGCGGCGCACGGCGGCACCGGCCCACCGACGGTAGAGCTCGCTCTCGAGGAACAGCTCCTCGCACAGGTCGACCAACCTCGCGTTGCTGCACCCGGACACGAGCGCGAGGTGGAACCCCTTGTGCGCCAGCGCCTTCGCATCGACGTCCGCGTCATCCCCGAGCGTAGCCAGCGCGTGATGGGCCGCGAGCACGCGTCCTTCCCAGTCGAGGTCGCCGCGCTCGGCCGCCATGCGCAGAGCCGCGCACTCCGTCACGCGGCGCAGCTCGACGAGCTGCTGGATCTGCTGGGCGCCGATGGACATCACCCGATAGCCGCGGTTGGGCTCGGCGACGAGCAACCGCTGCTCGGCCAGGCGGGTCAGCGCCTCGCGCACGACTCCGGCGCCGACGCCGAACCGAGCCGCGAGCTCGCCGGGACGCAGCCGCTGGTCCGGGGCGTAGCGACCACCGAGCAGGTCGGAGCGCAGCTCCTCGTAGACCCCGGCCCCGAGGGTCTCGGCGTCCGCCGTGCGCACCATGGGCGCACCGTAGCACGCCAATTTTCGAGAGTAGGCGCGACCGTGCCCGCGTGAGCAGGGTACGCACGGAGGTCCGCCCATCACGTCTCGACGGCGGAGCGCGCTCAGCCCCACCCGGGCGTCGACGTGCCGTGCCCGAGGCGCTGGCTGCGCGCGTCCTCCGACAGCCGGGAGGCGACGCTCGCGGCGCAGCGGCGCAGCTCGAGGACCCAGGCGAGCACCTGCTCCCCCGTGGCTGGTCGCGGCAGGTTCACCAGCCGGATGTTGAGCAGCGGCTTGTTGTCCTTGCCGAGCACCGGCACCACCAGCGAGTGCGCGCAGTACTCCGCCGAGGGATCGATCTGCACCGGCTCGTAGCTGCGCGAGTACTGCACGATGCGGTCGCGCAGCGCGCGTTCCTGGGCGGGGACGAGCTCGCTCTCGGTGTAGTCGCGCAGGGTCTGGTAGAAGTCCAGCTCGTCCTCGGGGTCGAGGCGTGACAGCGACCAGCCGCGCTCGCGAGCGAGCATGAGCCGGCTGCGCAGCCCCTGTGCGACCTCGGGGTCTGCCACCCCCGCCCGTCGGATCCAGCGCTCCGCTGCCGGCTCCCCGGCCCAGGCGACGTACTGCTCGCCGAGCGGGGCCATGAGGGGGATGCGGGTGCCCAGCGTGGGGACGCTCGGGGCGACGTCGGCGCCGGTGGCGGCGCCCACGAACACCAGGTCGCTCCCCACCGCGGCGACGACGTCGACCGCGGCACCGGTGCGGGAGGCGAGCATCTCAATGTCGTCGCGCGCCTTCTCGGCGAGCCGGATCGACGCCACCAGATCCGGTGACGACGCGGCCACGACCGACGACATCGTGAACCGGCCGTACCCGCCCTGGAAGAACAGCAGCGGGGCCATCGGGTTCAGCACGCCGAGGTCGTGCACCCGTCCGAGGACCAGGTAGTGGTCGCCGGCCTCGGTGATGGCCTCGGTGCTGCACTCGATCCACGCCACGGCACCGTCGAGGACCGGTGCACCACCGGGTGACGGCGTCCAGCCCACGCCCGCCCACTTGTCGTCACCGCGGCCGGCGAACCTCCGGCAGAGATCCTCCTGCTCGGCCGAGAGCACGTTGATGCAGAAGCGCTCGGCGCCCCTCAGCAGTCCGAACGTGTACGACGACGTGGTCGGGAGGTAGGCCACGAGCGGCGGGTCGAGCGACACCGAGGTGAACGATCCGACGATCATGCCGACGGGCTCGCCATCGGCCGCGATCGCCGTCACGAGCACGACCCCGGTCGGATAGTGCCCGAGGACGTCGCGGAAGAGCCGTCCGTCCATGTCCGTCAAGGCGCGACCAGCCGTCGTCCGTGCCCGCGCCTACGCGCGCTTCTGGTGCTCGTGGCCCCAGAAGTTCGGGACGTCGAAGCGCGAGGGGCGCCAGGTGCTGTCGTCGATGAGCAGACCGCCGGTGCCGTACTCGATCTGGAAGCCGGACGGGCTGTTGACGTAGAACGACATCATCTGGTCGTTGCTGTGGCGGCCGAACGAGATCGCCAGCGGCGCGATGCCTTCCTTGACGACCTTGTCGTAGGCGCGGCCCACGGTGTCGATGTCCTCCACCTCGAACATGATGTGGCCGATGCCCTTGGGCGCGTTCGGGACCGCGGCGAAGGCGAACGAGTGGTGGCGGGGGTTGCAGTGGGTGAAGGTGCCGAAGATCGGGCCGAACTCGATGTAGTCCGACAGCTTGAAGCCGAGCAGCTCGAGGTAGAGCTGACGGAACCTCTCCTCGTCGTTCACCAGCTGGAAGACGTGGCCGAGGCCGCCCTCGCCGGTCACGAAATCGGCGCCGGTGGGCGACACGAACTTCCGCTTGTCGACCTTCTGGCCGTAGAAGAGCTCGACCCGCAGGCCATCGGGGTCGGTGAAGCTGATCACGCCCATGGCACCGCGGTCGCGCGCGACGTCGGCGGACTCCTCGGTCACGTCGTAGCCCGCGGACTCCAGGATCTTCGCGAACTCGACGAGCTCGGCGGGGCCGCTGACCTCCCAGCCGAGGGTCGTGACGCCCTCGGCGTCGCCGCGCTGGACGTCGAGGCGGTACCACGCCTGGTCGTTGCGCAGGCGGAGGCGGTCCTCCGTGCGCTCGGCGACCTGCAGACCGACGAGCTCGGTCGCGAAGGTCTCCCACGCGTCGAGATCGCCGGCGGAGATCACGACGTATCCGAGACTGCGAACCTCAGGCATGGCGGCTGTCCTCCCTCATGAGCGGGTCCCCTGACCCGTCGACCACCGTAGGAACGCCTGTGCGGCGGAGCGAGGATCACGTGCCGACGTGCGGAACGTGGTCGCGACCGCACGCCGGAGTTGCCGGTGGACGGAACGCCGGTCGTGCCGCAGGGCCGATGCACGGCGAGACTGGCCACCGATCCCCCCGACGACAGGAGGAGCTCCGTGCTTCCGGCCGAGCTCGACTCGCCCCGCGGCCGCGCGCGCCTGCTCGCCACGACGGCGGCGCTGGTGGCAGTGGGCCCGATCTCGCTCGACCTCTACCTGCCCGCGTTCCCATCCATGGCGGAGTCCCTCGGCGTGTCGGTGGGCGACGTCCAGCTGACCCTGTCGGCGTACCTGCTGGGGCTCGCCCTCGGGCAGCTCGTCTACGGCCCCCTGTCGGACCGCTACGGCCGCAAGCCGCCGCTGATCGTCGGACTGGTGCTCTACACCGTGGCCTCGGTGCTCTGCGTGCTCGCCCCGACGCTTCCGCTGCTCGTCGGGCTGCGCGTGCTGCAGGCGCTCGGCGGCTGCGCCCCGATCGTCATCTCGCGAGCTGTGGTGCGCGACTGCTTCGACGGCCCCGGCCTCGCCCGCGCCTTCTCGGTCAACACCTCGGTGGCCATGGCAGCGCCGGTGCTCGCGCCGACCATCGGCGCCCTGATCCTGCGCGCGGGCAGCTGGCACGCGACCTTCGTGGCGTGCGCGGTGTTCGGCGTCGCGTGCCTCGTGCTCGCTCTCGTCCTGCCCGAGACGCACCCGGTGCACCGGCGCACCGACCACGGGGTCGTCGACGCGGTGCGGCAGTACGGCCAGCTCCTGGGACAGCGGGCGTTCGTGGTGCCGGCCGCGATCGCCGCCTTCGCCTCGGCGACCCTGTTCGGCTACATCTCCTCGTCGTCCGCGGTCTACATGGGTGTCTACGACGTGGGGGCGACCGGGTTCGGGCTGCTGTTCGCGCTCGGCGCCGTCGTCTTCGTGTCGGGGTCGCTGCTCAACATGCGCCTCGTCCGGCACCACCTCGTGCACCGCCTCCTGCGCACCTACCTCGTCGTGCAGACCGTGGCCGCGGCCCTGCTGCTGGCGAGCGCCGTGGCCCACGTTCCCCTGGCCGCGCTTCTCGTGCCGCTGCTCGTCACCAAGGCCTGCCTCGGCGGGACGCTGCCCAACGCCTCGGCGGAGACGGTCGCCCCGTTCCCGACCCGGGCCGGCTCGGCGGCCGCGCTCATGGGCACGGCGCAGATGGGCCTCGGTGCACTGGTCTCGTCGGTGCTCGCCTGGTCGTCGGCCACGCCGTCGGTGGAGATGGCGGCGTCGATGACGATCACGTCGGTCGCCGCGCTCGCTCTGGCGCTGCGTCCCGCGCGGGTCCGACCGGAGCCGCTCGACGTCCTCGAGGGCAGCGAGATCGTCTGACGCTCAGCGGCTCGACGCGACGGCGTACGGCAGCGTCTCGGGCCCGAAACGGCCCAGTTCCCGCCCAGGCCGA
This sequence comes from Actinomycetes bacterium, assembly GCA_029781935.1. GTDB lineage: Bacteria > Actinomycetota > Actinomycetes > S36-B12 > CAIYMF01 > Longivirga. Next base: position 6,604 of record JAKOVT010000127.1, read on the forward strand.
GCAACGAGATGTCGGGGCCGTCAGAGCCCAGCGATCGACGCGGCAGCATCCGCACCCAGGTCGATCGCGATCCGGCGGGCGGCCCAGCGGACGAGCCGCGCGTAGTTGGCCTCGTCGAAGTGGCTGGTCGGCCCCGACACCGAGACCGCCGCGATCACGTTGGCACCGGTGATGATCGGGGCCGCGACACAGGTGATGCCCAGCGAGCTCTCCTCGCGGTCGACGGCGACACCTGCCTTGCGCACCCGCTGCAGCTCGGCGACCATCCGGCCCGGCTCGGTGATGGAGTACGGCGTACGTCGGGGCAGTCCCGACTCGACGACCGATCGGACCACGGAACCGGGGCTGTTCGCGAGCATGACCTTGCCGAGGCCGGTGCAGCCGGCAGGCACCCGGCTGCCGACCGCCGTGGGCACCCGCGGCGAGCGCGGGCTGCTGACCTTGTCGAGGTAGAGCACGTCGGTGCCGTCGAGCACCGCGAGGTGCACGACGTTGCCGCCGGCGCGGACGAAGACCTCGGTCAACCACGGCGCGGCGATCTCGCGCAGGCCGCTGGGCCAGCGTCGCTGGACGCTGGTCCCGAGCTCGAAGAGCCGCCACGA
>JAKOVT010000269.1 GCA_029781935.1 Actinomycetes bacterium
TGCTCACGAGGCCGAGGCTGCGCTCGACGAACTTGAACAGCACCATCCAGATCGCGCCGGTCGCGACCCTCGCGTGAATCGTCGGAGGCATTCCGGTTCCGTGACTTCGGAAACTGCAAGGATAATGCGTCCCGTGCAACCGAGTTGTGCAGAACTTCCTCCGCTCGTCGGGCAACAGACGGACATGACACGACAGGAGCCTCAAGCATGAGCACCCGACTGCGCGTCGGCGTGGCGCTCGCGGCCGCGGCGCTTCTCGCGTCGCTCGGGCTGCTCGCGCAGCGAGCGTTGCTCGTCGAGGCTCCCCAGGGGCCGTTCAGGCACGTCGTGCTCGATGATCGGGGTCCGCGCGACCCCTGGGGCAAGGGCGTCGGCGACATCGACGGCGACGGGCTCCCCGACCTCGTCGCGGGGGGACACGCCGGCGGCGGGCTGGCCTGGTACCGCAGCGGCGAGCCTGACCGCCGCGTCATCGCCCCGTCCGGCTCGTTCGGCACCGACATCGAAGTCGCCGACCTCGACGGCGACGGCCGAGCCGACGTGGTCGCGGTCATGGCCGATCGCCTCGCGTGGTTCCGCCAGACGCCCGACGGCGGCTGGCAGGAGCACCCGGTCACCACGGCGAAGCTGCACGACGTCGAAGTCGGCGACCTGGACGGCGACGGCGTCCCGGACCTGGTGGCCCGCAACCAGTCGGCCTTCGGCGGCGACGGCGGTCGTGTCCGGCTGTTCTTCGGCAGCCGAAGCGGCGAATGGACGCCGCAGGCGTTCGACGTCCCTGCCGGCGAGGGCCTCAAGCTCGTCGACGTCGATTCCGACGGTCGCCCCGACGTCGTCGTCAACGCCTGGTGGTACCGCAATCCGGGCGCGCGAGACGGCCGGTGGGCCGGCTACCGCTACGCAGACCGCTGGGAATGGCCGCACGTGGTCGTCGAGGTGGCCGACGTCGACGGCGACGGCCGGCGCGACATCGTGCTGTCGCCCGCAGAACCGGCCGGCCAGCGCTACCGGATCGCCTGGTTCAGGGCGCCGGAAGACCGCACCCGCCCCTGGAACGAGGAAGTGATCGACGCCGACGCCGAGGCCGTCCAGCACGCGCTGGTGGCCGCGGATTTCGACCTCGACGGCCGCGTGGACGTCGTGACGGCGGCGATGCACCAAGGGCAGGCGCCGCGCGAGATCCGCCTGCATCGACGCCGCGCCGACGGGAGCTGGGCCGCGACTCCCCTCGGCGAAGGCGGGTCGCACAACCTTCGCGTGGCCGACATCGACGGGGATGGCGACGCGGACCTGTTCGGAGCGAACTGGTCGGGCGAGCGACAGCCGCTGGAACTGTGGGTCAACCGGCGCTGCGAACCGCGGCCGCGCTCCGACGGCTGGCCGCGGCACGTGATCGATCCGAACCGCCCGGGCCAGGCCGCTTTCGTGGGGGCGGCCGACCTCGACGGCGACGGCCGACTCGACCTCGTCTCGGGCGGGCGCTGGTACCGCAACCCGGGCCGATCGACCGGCGGATGGCCAGCGCAGGACTTCGGCCTCGCGCTGGGCGACTACTCGGCGCTCGCCGACATCGATGGCGACGGCGACCTCGACGTCGTGGGCCTGGGAGCGATCGGCTCGAAGGACCAGGCACGCTTCGCGTGGGCCGAGAACGACGGGCGGGGGCAGTTTCGCGTGCACGCCGACGCCGCCCTCGGCAGCGGCGACTTCCTTCAGGGCGCGGCGGTGGCGCGCTTCGCCGGAGGCGACGTCGTCGGGGCGTCAGCAACCCAGGCGCCGCAATTGGCCGTGTCCTGGCACCGCGCC
>JAKOVT010000140.1 GCA_029781935.1 Actinomycetes bacterium
CATCCCCGAGGACGGCTTCTCCCACATCTCCACCGGCGGCGGCGCCTCGCTCGAGTTCCTCGAGGGACGCACCCTGCCCGGCATCGCGGTCCTGGAGGACTGACACATGGCTGCACAGTCCGCCCGGCTCCCGCTCATGGCCGGCAACTGGAAGATGAACCTCAACCACCTCGAGGCGATCGCGGTGGTGCAGAAGCTGGCCTTCGCGCTCAACGAGGCCGACCTCCAGGCCTGCGAGGTGGCGGTCCTGCCGCCCTACACCGACATCCGCTCGGTGCAGACCCTCGTCGACGCCGACAAGCTCGACATCCGGTACGGCGCGCAGGACCTCTCGGCCCACGACAAGGGCGCCTACACCGGTGAGATCAGCGGGCCGATGCTGGAGAAGCTCGGCTGCACCTACGCCGTGGTGGGTCACTCCGAGCGCCGCGAGTACCACGCCGAGACCGACGAGGTCGTGTCCTCGAAGGTGCAGGCGGCGTACCGCAACAACCTCACGCCGATCCTGTGCGTGGGCGAGGGCCTCGAGATCCGCAAGGCCGGCACGCACGTCGAGCACACGCTCGCGCAGCTCGACGGCGCCCTGCAGGGCCTCGCCGCCGACAAGGCGCGCAGCATCGTGGTCGCCTACGAGCCGGTCTGGGCCATCGGCACCGGCGAGGTGGCCACGCCCGAGGACGCGCAGGAGGTCTGCGGCGCCATCCGCACCCGGCTCGCCGAGCTGTACTCCGGCGACCTCGCCGACGGCGTCCGCGTGCTCTACGGCGGTTCGGTGAAGGCGTCCAACGTCGCCGCGATCATGGCCCAGCCCGACGTCGACGGCGCCCTCGTGGGCGGCGCCTCGCTCGATCCCGACGAGTTCGTCGCGATCGTGCGGTTCCGCCTGCACCCGGCCGCCGAGGCCTGATCCACCGATGACCGAACGCTCCGGACGGCGCCCGTGCGCCGCTCCGGGGCGTTCGTCGCCTATCCTGGTCCGACGTGCCGGACCGGCACGCCCGAGGGGAGAGTCCGTGGTCATCGCGTTCGAGGTCGCGCTCATCGTCATCAGCGCGCTGCTGATCCTCCTGGTGCTGCTGCACAAGGGGAAGGGCAGCGGTCTGTCCGACATGTTCGGCGGCGGCATCTCCTCCTCGTTCGGTGGCTCGAGCACCGCCGAGCGCAACCTGGACCGCATCACCATCGGCCTCGGCATCGTGTGGGCCGCCCTCATCGTCGGTCTCGGGCTGCTCCTCAAGGGCACCTGATCAGGCCCTGACCTGCTCCGTCGTCCCGACTCCTTCCTCAGCAGAGAGGCAGCTCCGTGGCCAGTGGTAGTGCGATCCGTGGCAGCCGTGTCGGCGCCGGCCCCATGGGCGAGGCCGAGCGCGGCGACTCCGCCCCCCGGCACCGGGTGCCGTTCTGGTGCGCGAACGGGCACGAGACCCGCCCGTCGTTCGCGACCGAGGCGGCCGTCCCCGAGACCTGGGACTGCCCGCGCTGCGGCCTCCCGGCCGGCCAGGACCGTGAGAACCCGCCCGCGGCCCCCAAGATCGAGCCGTACAAGACCCACCTGGCCTACGTGAAGGAGCGGCGCAGCGACGCCGACGGCGAGGCCATCCTCAACGAGGCGCTGGCCAAGCTCCGCGACCAGTAGCCCCCCGTCCCCGCCCCCACGCACTCAGCCACGTCGGTCTCACTCGGCTAAGTGCCCACCACAGCGACTCTGGTGGGCACTTAGCCGAGTGAGACCTTGTCGTTGCGGTCAGGGGCTGGCGATGCGGCGCAGCTCGGGCGGGAGCTGGGAGGCGGCCCCCTCGTCGAGGAGGACGAGGGTGCGCTCGCGTCCGCGGGCGCCGGCCGCCGGCACGGCGATCTGCCCGGCGTCCGACAGCGCCATGCGGAACGCAGGCGCCTTCGCCTCCCCGTCGCCGATCAGCCAGACCTCGCGCGAGGCCTGCACCGCGGGGAAGGTCAGCGTGATCCGGACCGGCGGCGGCTTGGGGGAGCCGTGGACGCCGACCACCCAGCGCCGCGTCTCGTGCACCGCGGGCAGCTGCGGGAAGAGGCTGTTGATGTGGCCGTCGGGCCCCATGCCGAGCAGGGTCACGTCGAACGACGGCACCTCGGCGTGGTCCTCCGGGCGGCTGTGCCCCTTGAGCTCGGCGGCGTACACCTCGGCGGCCTCGTCGGCGCTGAGGCCGGAATCGGTCGACGGCATCGGGTGGACGTGCGCAGGCACGAGCGGCACGTGGTCCAGCAGCGCCTCGCGCGCCTGCTTCTCGTTGCGGTCGGGGTCGTCGGAGGCGACGTAGCGCTCATCGCCCCACCACACGTGCACGGTCGACCAGTCGATCGCATCGCGCGACGGCGAGGCGTTGAGCACCGCGAGGACCTTGATGCCGTCGGTGCCGCCGGTCAGCGAGATGTGCGCGGACCCGCGCGCGCTCTGCGCCTCGACCACGGCCGTCACCAGGCGCGCGGCGACGGCCTCGGCGAGGGTGTCGCGGTCCTTGTGGACGACGACCTCGGGGGTGCTCATGCCGTGCCTCCGGTCCTGCGGCGCGGTGCGGCCGCCTTCGTGACCTTCGTCGTCGTCGGCTTCGTGGCCCTGGACGCCGCCGCGGGCTTGGCCCGCGACGAGCGGGAGGCGCGGGGGCTGGCCGCCGGGGTGGCGGACGCCGCGGTCGCCCTCCGGGCGGCGCGCGCAGCGTCGCGGTCGCCGTCGTCGTCGGCCACGTCGATGCCGTCCTGGTGCGACCCGCTCCTCCCCGTCGCGACATGGGCGTGCCCGCCGTGGGTCGGCCAGCCGGCCAGGTGCGGCAGCTCCTCGAGCGTCTCGCCGTAGATCTCGTCGGGATCGAGCCGGCGCAGCTCCTCGGCGATGATGCCGTCGGCCGTGCGCCGGTGCAGCGCCGCCTCACGGGGCGGGAAGCCGGGCCGGGTCATCCGGGCGATGCGGCCGTCGGGGCGGCTGATCGTGATGTCGCCGGTCTCCGTCGTCAGGGTGACGCCGGTGATCCCCGGTCCGCGGCTGGTGTGCAGCACCACGGGGACGCCGAGGTTGCGCTGCAACCAGGCAGCCAGGAGCATCGCCGACGGGTTGCTGCGCTGCGCCGAGACCGCCGCGCCGGTGACGTCCCCGTAGGGCGTGTCGAGCGACGATGCGATGAGCGCGCGCCACGGCGTGATGCGGGTCCAGGCGAGGTCGGTGTCGCCGGCGCGGTAGCCGAGCCGGTTCTGCTCGAGGGCCTTCATCGGCCGCCCGGACTCCGACGCGTCGGTGATCCGGCGCTGCGCGAGCCGGCCGACGGGGTCGTCGGAGGGCACCTCCGGCGCCGCGCCGGGCCACCACACCACCACGGGGGCGTCGGGCACGAGCAGCGGGAGGACCACGGACGCCACGTGGTGGGCCAACGGCCCGCGCAGCCGGAGCTCCACGACCTCGCCGAGGCCGTCGGCGCCGCCGACGCTGACCTCGGCGTCGAGGCGGGCCGGGCCGCGACCGGGCCGCGGGATGGCGACGAGGATGCGGCTCGGGTGCTCGCGGGCGGCCTCGGCCGCGGCTCGAACCGCGTCGGCCTGCGTGGCCTCGTCGGCGACGATGACGAGCGTGAGCACGCGGCCGACCGCGCTGGACCCCTGCCGGAAGCGCTCGGAGGAGATGGCGGTGCTGACCTCCGCCGCCGTCGTGTCGTCGAGGCGCACGCTCATGGCCGCCTCCACGTGCGGCCGTCGCGGGCGAGCATCTCGTGCGACCCGACCGGGCCCCACGTGCCCGACTCGTACTGCTCGGGGCGCCCGCGCGAGGCCCAGAGCTCGAGGATCGGGTCGAGCACCTTCCAGCCGAGCTCGACCTCCTCGTGCCGCGGGAACAGCGGCGGGTCGCCGAGCAGGACGTCGAGGATCAGCCGCTCGTAGGCCTCCGGGCTGGACTCGGTGACGGAGTCGCCGTACGCGAAGTCCATGTTGACGTCGCGCACCTCCATCTGGGTGCCGGGGACCTTCGAGCCGAACCGCATCGTGACGCCCTCGTCGGGCTGGATCCGCACGACGAACGCGTTCTGCCCGAGCTCCTCGGTGTCGGTGGCGTTGAACGGCAGGTGCGGCGCCCGCTTGAAGACCACCGCGAGCTCGGTCACGCGTCGGCCGAGCCGTTTGCCGGTGCGCAGGTAGAACGGCACCCCTGCCCAGCGACGGGTGTCGATCTCGAGCTTGATGGCCGCGAAGGTCTCGGTGATCGACTCCGGGGAGATGCCCTGCTCCTCGAGGAACCCGATGACCGGCGCCCCGCCCTGCCAGCCGGAGGCGTACTGGCCGCGCGCCGTGTGCTTGTCGAGATCCTTCGGCAGCACGATCGCGGTGAGGACCTTCTCCTTCTCGATCCGCACGTCGTTCGCGGAGAACGAGAGCGGCTCCTCCATCGCCGTCAGGGCGAGCAGCTGCAGCAGGTGGTTCTGGATGACGTCGCGCGCGGCGCCGATGCCGTCGTAGTAGCCGGCCCGGCCGCCGATGCCGATGTCCTCGGCCATCGTGATCTGCACGTGGTCGACGTAGTTGGCGTTCCAGATCGGCTCGAACATCGTGTTGGCGAACCGCAGCGCCAGCAGGTTCTGCACCGTCTCCTTGCCGAGGTAGTGGTCGATGCGGAACACCGATCCCGAGGGGAACACCTCGTCGATGGTCCGGTTCAGCTCGCGCGCGCTGTCGAGGTCGTGGCCGAACGGCTTCTCGATGACGACGCGGCGCCACGCGCCCTCGGTGGACACCGAGAGACCGGACCGCTTGAGCTGCTGGACGACAGGACCGAAGAACCGGGGCGGGATCGACAGGTAGAAGGCGTGGTTCCCACGGGTGCCGCGCACGCGGTCGAGGTCCATGACCACCTGGGAGAGCTGGTCGAACGCGGCTTCGTCGTCGATGTCGCCCGCCACGAAGCGGATGCCCTTGCACAGCTCCTGCCAGACGTCCTCGCGGAACTCCGTGCGGGCGTACTCCCGCACGGAGTCGTGCACGATCTGCGCGAAGTCCTGGTCGGCCCAGTCGCGGCGGGCGAACCCGACCAGCGCGAAGCCCGCGGGGAGCAGGCCGCGGTTGGCGAGGTCGTAGACCGCCGGCATGAGCTTCTTGCGCGACAGGTCGCCGGTGACGCCGAAGATCACCAGGCTGCACGGTCCCGCGATCCGCGGCAGCCGGCGGTCGCGGGGGTCGCGCAGCGGGTTCTCGGACGGCGCGACGACGCCGGTGCGCACCCCGGGCCCCTCAGCCCGCGGCCGCGGCGAGCGCGTCCTGCACCGCGGCGAGCAGCTGCTCCCAGGAGTCGACGAACTTCTCGACCCCCTCCTGCTCGAGCACCTCCACGACGTCGTCGAGGTCGACACCGGCGTCGCGCAACGCAGCGAGCGCCGCGTGGGCGGACGCGATCTCCGGGACGATCGTGTCGCCGGAGACCTCGGCGTGGTCGCGGCAGGCGTCGAGGGTGGCCTCGGGCATGGTGTTCACGACGTTCGACGTCACGAGGTCCACGACGTACCGCGTGTCGGAATAGGCCGGGTCCTTGACGCCGGTGGACGCCCACAGCGGCCGCTGGACGTGCGCGCCCGCAGCCTCGAGCGCCTTCCACCGGTCGCCCGCGACGACCTCCTGGAAGGCCTGGTAGGCGACGCGCGCGTTGGCGATGGCGGCCGTGCCACGCAGCGGGGAATCGGGGCCGAGCCGCTTGTCGACCTCGGTGTCGACCCGGCTGACGAAGAACGAGGCGACGCTCTCGATGGTCGCGAGATCGTGCCCGTTGGCGGCCGCCTGCTCGAGGCCCGCGAGCCACGCGTCGAGCACCGCGCGGTACCTGTCGACGGAGAAGACCAGCGTGACGTTGACGCTGATGCCCTCGGCCAGGACTGCCGTGATCGCCGGCAGGCCCTCGACGGTCGCGGGGATCTTGATCAGCACGTTGGGCCGGTCGACCGCCCAGTGCAGCGCCTTGGCCTCGGCGATGGTCGCCTCGGTCGCGCGCGCGAGCCGCGGGTCGACCTCGATGCTCACCCGGCCGTCGACCCCGCCCGTGCGCGCGTGGACGGGCGCGAGCACGTCGCACGCCCAGCGCACGTCGTAGGTCGTCAGCGCCCGGATCGCCTCGCCGATGTCGACGCCGCGCACGGCGAGGTCGTGCACCTGCGCGGCGTACTCCTTGGCGCCGCTCGTGATCGCCTTGTCGAAGATCGACGGGTTCGTGGTGACGCCGACGACGTGCGAGCCGTCGACGAGAGCGGCCAGGCCGCCCGACTCGAGGCGGCCCCGGTCGAGGTCGTCGAGCCAGATGGAGACTCCGGCGGTGGACAGGTCGGCGAGGCGGTCGGCAGACATGAGACGACCCTAACTTCGCGCGGCCCGCCGCGCCCGTAGGACGGCGTGCTCGCGGCGGGTCAGCCGCGGACCGACGCGAGCGACTCGCGGGCGGCTGCGACGACGGCCTCGGCCGTGATGCCGAACTCCCGGAAGAGGGTGGAGGCCGACGCCGAGGCGCCGAAGTGCTCGAGCGACACAGCGCGGCCGTGGTCGCCGAGGTACTTCCACCAGCCCTGCGCGATGCCCGCCTCGACACTGACCCGCGCCCGCACCCCCGACGGGATCACGCTCTCGCGGTAGTCGGCGTCCTGCTCCTCGAACCACTCGAGGCACGGGAGGGAGACCACCTGTGCCGACACGCCCTCGGCTGCGAGCGCCGCGTGCGCCTCGACCGCGAGCTGCACCTCCGAGCCGGTCGCGAGGATGACGACGTCGGGGGTGCCGTCGGCGGGGCACATCACGTAGCCTCCGCGCGCTGCACCCTCGGCCGCCCCGCACGCGGCGCGGTCGAAGGTCGGCACGTTCTGGCGGGTGAGCGCCAGACCGGTCGGCTTGCGGCGGCGCAGGATCTCGTGCCAGACCACGGAGGTCTCGTTGGCGTCCGCCGGTCGCACGATGGCGAGCCCGGGGATGGCGCGCAGCGCCCACAGGTGCTCGACCGGCTGGTGCGTCGGGCCGTCCTCGCCGAGGCCGATCGAGTCGTGGGTCCAGACGTAGGTGACGTCGACCCCCATGATCGAGGCCACGCGGACCGCGCCGCGCATGTAGTCGGAGAACACGAGGAACGTGCCGCCGAAGGGCCGCAGCAGGTCGCTGTCGGCGAGGCCCGACAGGATCGCGCCCATCGCGTGCTCGCGGACTCCGAAGTGCAGGACCCGGCCATAGGGCGACTGGCTCTGGCCGAACGGGGAGTCGGGCTTGACCACGGTGCCGGCCGGCAGGAAAGACGGGGCGCCCTCGATGGTCGTGTTGTTGCTCTCGGCGAGGTCGGCGCTGCCGCCGACGAACTCGGGCAGGGCGGACGCGATCGCCTGGATCACCTCGCCGCTGGCCTTGCGGGTCGAGACGTCCTTGCCCGCGGGGAACTCCGGGAGCTCGAGGCCGTCGGGCAGGGTGCGCGCCTGGAGCCGCTCGAGGAGCGCGGCACGCCCGGGGTTGTCGGTCCGCCACTGGGCGAAGGCGGCGTCCCACTCCGCGCGCAGGGCGGCACCGCGCGCCTTCACGCCGCGGGCGTGCTCGAGGACCTCGGGCTCCACCACGAAGGACTTCTCCGGGTCGAAGCCCAGGATCTCCTTCACCTTCGCCACCTCGTCGGCGCCGAGCGCGCTGCCGTGGGCCTTGAACGTGTTCTTCAGAGTGGGCGCCGGCCACCCGATGATGCTGTGCATCCGGATCAGCGACGGCCGGTCGGTGACGGCGATGGCGTTCTGCAGCGCCGTGGCGAGCGCGAGGACGTCGACCCGGCCGTCGGGGAGGTGCTCCACCGTCTGCACGTGCCAGCCGTAGGCCTCGTAGCGCCTCGCGACGTCCTCGCTGAACGCGATCGCCGTGTCGTCCTCGATGGAGATGTGGTTGTCGTCGTAGACGGCGATCAGGTTGCCCAGCTTCTGGACGGCCGCCAGCGACGACGCCTCGGAGGTGATGCCCTCCTCGAGATCTCCGTCGCCGCAGATCACGAAGGTGCGGCGGTCGAAGATGCTCTCGCCGAGCGGCGCCTCGGGGTCGAGGAGCCCGTGCTCGTAGCGGGCTCCCATGGCCATGCCGACCGCCGTGGCCAGGCCCTGCCCGAGGGGACCGGTGGTGGTCTCGACGCCGGGCGTGTGGCCACGCTCCGGGTGACCGGGCGTGAGCGAGCCCCAGGTGCGGAACGCCTCGAGGTCGGACAGCTCCACGGCGTACCCGGACAGGTAGAGCTGGATGTAGAGCGTGAGCGACGAGTGCCCGGCCGAGAGCACGAACCGGTCTCGCGCGATCCAGCCGGGGTCCGCCGGGTCGTGGGCCAGGAAGTGCTGGAAGAGCAGGTACGCCGCAGGAGCCAGGCTCATCGCGGTGCCCGGGTGGCCGTTGCCCACCTTCTGGACGGCGTCGGCGGCCAGCACACGGATGGTGTCGACGGTGCGCTCGTCCAGCTCGGTCCAGGTGGCGTCGCGGAACAGGTCGGGGGAGTCCGGGAAGGAGGTCACGAGGCCCGAGCCTAGCCCGGAGCCGTCGCCCGCCGGCGGCCGCGGCTACACTCGCAGCGCGCCCCTGATCGGGCCGCCGATCCTGCCGTCCCGCCCACCCCGGAGCCGCTTGTGACCGCCGTCGACCCCCGGTCGGCCCACGGCCACGGTCCCTCGGTCGAGGGCGTCCGCGGCGAGGAGGTGCAGGTGCACCGGCGGTCGAAGGTCGCGGCCTACGTCGCGCTCACCAAGCCGCGGATCATCGAGCTGCTGCTCGTCACCACGGTGCCGACGATGATCCTGGCGTCGGGCGGGCTGCCGTCGCTCGCGCTCGTCGCCGTCACCCTGGTCGGCGGCTTCCTCGCGGCCGGCGGCGCCAACGCGCTCAACATGTACATCGACCGCGACATCGACAGCCTCATGGTGCGCACCGGCCACCGGCCGATCGTCACCGGCGAGGTCAGCCCCAACGGCGCTCTCGCGTTCGGTCTGCTGCTCGCGGTCGGCTCGGTCGCCTGGTTCGCCGTCACGACGAACGCGCTGGCCGCGGCCCTCACCGCCGCCGCGATCCTCATGTACGTCGTCGGCTACACCCTGCTGCTCAAGCGGCGCACCCCGCAGAACATCGTGTGGGGCGGCGCCGCCGGATGCATGCAGATCCTCATCGGCTGGACCGCCGTGACCGGGTCGCTGTCGTGGGCGCCGATGGTGCTGTTCGGCGTGGTGTTCTTCTGGACGCCGCCGCACTACTGGCCGCTGTCGCTGCGCTCCAAGGACGACTACGCCGCCGCCGGCGTCCCCATGCTGCCGGTGGTCGCACCGCTGTCGAAGGTGGCCCGCGAGATCATCGGCTACTCCTGGGCGATGGTCCTCACCTCGCTCCTGCTGGTGCCCGCGGGCGGGATGACGCCGTTCTACGCCGTGGCCGCGGCCCTGCTCGGCGGCTGGTTCCTCTGGGAGGCCCACGCCCTGCTGCGCCGGGTCCGCCGCGGCGACAAGGACGTCAAGGCGATGCGCCTGTTCCACGGGTCGATCAGCTACTTGGCGCTGCTCTTCCTCGTCGTGGCGATCGACGCGTTTCTCTAGGCTCCAAGCGAGCGCGCCTCGCTGCTTCTCCGCGGCTCCAAGCGAGCGCGCCTCGCTGCTTCTCCGCGGCTCCAAGCGAGCGCGGCTCGCTTCGCTCGCAGAACGTCCTGGGCCGCGACCCTACGGGCCCCGTCCCAGCACGTTCGCGCTCGCGTCGCCGGCGCGGCGAGGACCGGTCGGCTCGGGCCCCAGGGGGCCGTCGCCGGCCGGTGCGGCCTGCGGCCGCCGCCGCGCACGTCCGGGGGCTGGCTCCAGAACCCCTCGCGCTTCGAGCGGGTCCCGAGATCTCTCGTCCGAGCCGTGCACGGCCTCGGCGGTCAGGCGAGGGTGTCGAGGGGGGTGGTGCCTCGGGTTCTGGTGGACAGGAGGAGGCGGATCGTCGCCCACCAGATCACCGTGGCGAGCAGGACGTGGAGGGCGACGAGGACCCACGGTTCGCCGGTGAAGTACTGGACGTAGCCGACCAGGCCCTGGGCGAAGAACGCCATGAGCAGGTGGGTCGCGGCGCGGGTGGTGCGCTCGGGAGCGCCGGTCGCGCGCAGCGCGATCAGCAGCCCGATGAGCAGGCCGATGCAGAGCACGACGAGGTCGGCGTGCAGCCAGCTGATCATCCGCGGGTCGAGCCCGAGGCGCGTCGTCCGTTCATCGCCTGCGTGCGGGCCGCTCGCCGTGACCAGCATGCCGACGACGAGGACGACCCCCATCAGCCCGGTGAGCGCCTGCGTGCCGATGCGAACCTCACGGCGTACGACCACGGTGACCGGCTCGTCGCCCGGCTCACCGGCCCGCGCGACGAGGACGGTCGTGAGTGCCACGATCGCCAGCGACAGCAGCAGGTGCGATCCGACCATGATCGGGTTGAGCTTGGTCAGCACCGTGACGCCGCCGAGCGGGATCTGCAGGAAGGTCCCGATCAGGGGTACGGCCGCCAGCCAGGTCAGGGCCGGTCGCGCCGCCAGCGCCTCACGACGTCGACGACGCGCATCGAGGACCGCGAGGACCACCGCGGCGACGGCGAGCACCAGCAGCACGCCGGTGAGCGTCCGGTTCCCGAACTCCACCAGCTTGTGCCAGGTCTCGGCCTGGTTCGCCGTCGGGGTGATCGAGCCGTCGGCGCACGTCGGCCAGTCCGGGCACCCCAGCCCCGAGCCGGTCAGACGCACCAGAGCGCCGGTGACCACGATCGCCATCTGCGCCACGAGGTTCGCGGCGTACACCCGACGCGCCAGCACCGGCGCGCGCCCGTCCAGGACCAGGGCCGGATCGGTGGTCGCGGGGTCAGGGAGGTGCGTCGTCACGCCCGCAAGGCTAGGCGACCGGGGTGCGCCCGGCTCCGCACGGAACGGCGACGCTGGTCACACGCGCGGTCAGGACCAGCGGAACGTGCGCGCCGTCGCGACGCTCGCGACCGCCGCCCACACGAGCAGCACCGCCGCGGCCGCGACAGGGAAGCCCAGACCGTGGAGCAGGACGTCGCGCAGCCCCTGGCCGAGCGCGGCCGAGGGCAGCAGCGCCACGACCGGGGCGAGCGGCCCGGGCAGCCGGTCGGCGGGGATCACCACGCCGCCGAGGGCGAGCAGCAGCAGGTACACGCCGTTGGCGACGGCGAGCGTCGCCTCGGCGCGCAGGGTGCCCGCCAGCAGCAGCCCGAGGGCGCTGAACGCCGCGGTGCCGAGCACGAGCAGGAGCACGGCGTATGCCCACGAGCCCACCGGGTGCCAGCCGAGCGCGTAGGCCACGGCGGCGATGAGCAGCACCTGGACGACCTCGACGACGAGGACGGCGGCCGTCTTGGCCACGAGCAGGCCGCTGCGGCCGAGCGGGGTCGAGCCGAGGAGGCGCAGCACGCCGTAGCGCCGCTCGAACCCGGTCGCGATCGCCTGGCCGGTGAAGGCCGTGGACATCACGGCGAGCGCGAGGACTCCCGGCGTGACGGCGTCGATCGCCGGCTCGTGCCCGACGACGTCGGCGGGGAGCTTCGACATCGCGACGAGCACGACCAGCGGGATGACCAGCGTCAGCAGGAGCTGCTCGCCGTTGCGCAGGGTCATGCGCACCTCGGCGAGGGTCTGCGCGAGCAGGATCCGGCCGCGCGGCGCCGCGCCGGGAGCGGGAGCCAGACCGCCGGGCGAGGAGGTCGAGCCGGTCACGGGCGCAGCTCCCGTCCGGTGAGGTCGAGGAAGACGTCCTCGAGGCTGCGTCGACCGGTGGACAGCTCGCGGGGCAGCACGCCCTGGTCGGCGCACCACGTCGTGACGAGCGCGAGCAGGTCGGGGCCGATCTCGCCCTCGACGCGGTAGACGCCCGCGGGCACCTCCAGCACCGACGACGTTGCCGGCAGGCGCCTGCGCAGGGCCGAGAGGTCGAGCCCCGGCGTGGCCGTGAAGGTGAGCACCTCGCCGCTCCCGGTCAGCTCGTCGGTGGGACCGGCCGCCACCACGCGCCCGTGGTCGATGATCACGACCTCGTCGGCGAGACGCTCGGCCTCGTCCATGAGGTGGGTGGTGAGCACCACGGTGACGCCGTCGGCGCGCAGCTGCTCGACGAGGTCCCAGGCTGCCAGGCGGGTCTGCGGGTCCATCCCGGCGCTCGGCTCGTCGAGGAACACGAGGTCGGGCCGACCCACGACCGCGCAGGCCAGCGCCAGCCGTTGCTTCTCGCCGCCGGACATCCGCCGGTAGGTGGCCCGGACGCTGTCGAGCCCGAGGCGCCCCGCGAGGTCGTCGACGTCGAGCGGTCGGGCGTAGAACGTGGCCAGGTGCCGCAGCATGGGCAGCGCGCGCATCGAGGCGTAGATGCCACCCTCCTGCAGCATGACCCCGACGCGCGCGCGCAGCTCCCGCGAGTCCGGCGGCAGATCCCACACCCGCACGCTGCCGGAATCCGGGCGGCGGTAGCCCTCGCATATCTCGACCGTGCTGGTCTTCCCGGCGCCGTTGGGTCCGAGCAGGGCGGTGATCCGCCCGGCCGGCACGGTGAACGAGAGCCCGTCCAGCGCCTGCACCGCGCCGTACGCCAGCCGCAGCCCCTCGACCGAGACCGCGGCGCCGGCGGGGTCGGGGGAGGTCACGCGGGCGATCCTAGGTCGGGCCGGAGGGGCCTCCGCGCCCGGTCCTGGACCCCCGGGGTCGCGGGCTCCGGGCAATTAGGCAACAATGGGGTTGTGAAATCGACCGGCCGGCTGACGGGCGCCCCTGCGCGGGTGGCCCGAGCGCTGCTCGAGGGGGGCCCGCAGACCGCCGCGGCCCTCGCCGAGCGGCTCGACCTGTCGACCACCGCCGTCCGCCGCCACCTCGACGCTCTCGTCGAGACCGGGTTCGCCGAGGCGGGGGAGCGGGCGCCGTACGGCCCCGCCGCCGTCGACCGGCCGCGCGGCGCAGGCCGACCGGCCAAGGTCTTCACGCTCACGACCGAGGGGCGCGACGCCTTCGAGCAGCAGTACGACGACCTCGCGGTCCAGGCGCTGCGCTACCTCGCCGACACCGCAGGCGACGACGCCGTCGACGCCTTCGCGCGGCGACGCGTCTCCGAGCTCGAGGAGCGCTACGGCGACAGCCTCGGCGCCGCCGGGCCCGAGGAGCGGCCCGAGCTGCTCGTGGCCGTGCTCAACGACGAGGGCTTCGCCGCATCCCTCGTCGACGGCCCCGGAGGCCCGGCCGTCCAGATCTGCCAGCACCACTGCCCTGTGAGCCATGTGGCCGCCGAGTTCCCCGCGCTGTGCGAGGCGGAGACCGAGGCCTTCTCCCGGCTGCTCGGCACCCACGTCACGCGCCTCGCCACGCTCGCCCACGGCGACGGCGTCTGCACCACTCTCGTCCCGCGCCCCGCGGGCGCGCACCACGAAGCACGCCCGACCACGTCCGGAAGCATCACGCCCGTCCCGCGACCCGCCACCGCACGCCAGGAGGTCAGCCCATGACGACCGAGATCCACGACGAGCTCGAAGGCCTGGGTCGCTACGACTTCGGCTGGGCCGACAAGGACGTCGCGGGTGCCAACGCCCGCCGCGGCCTCAACGAGGACGTCGTCCGCGACATCAGCTCCAAGAAGAACGAGCCCGCGTGGATGCTGGAGACCCGGCTCAAGGCGCTGCGGCTGTTCCAGAAGAAGCCCATGCCGCACTGGGGCTCGGACCTCTCGGGCATCGACTTCGACAACATCAAGTACTTCGTGCGCTCCACGGAGAAGCAGGCGCAGTCGTGGGAGGACCTGCCCGACGACATCAAGTCGACCTACGACCGTCTCGGCATCCCGGAGGCGGAGAAGCAGCGCCTGGTCGCCGGTGTCGCCGCCCAGTACGAGTCGGAGGTCGTCTACCACAAGATCCGCGAGGACCTCGAGGAGCAGGGCGTCATCTTCCTCGACACCGACACCGGCCTGCGCGAGCACGAGGACGTGTTCCGCGAGTACTTCGGCACCGTGATCCCGTCGGGCGACAACAAGTTCTCGGCGCTCAACACGGCGGTGTGGTCGGGCGGCTCGTTCATCTACGTGCCCAAGGGCGTCCACGTCGAGATCCCGCTGCAGGCCTACTTCCGCATCAACACCGAGAACATGGGCCAGTTCGAGCGGACGCTGATCATCGTCGACGAGGACGCCTACGT
>JAKOVT010000142.1 GCA_029781935.1 Actinomycetes bacterium
GCGCCGGACCTCGGCCCGCACGGCCTGCGGCACTCGGCCGCCACGCACCTTCTCGAGGGTGGCGCGGACCTCCGATCCGTCCAAGAGATCTTGGGGCACGCTACGCTCGCGACTACACAGATCTACACCCACGTCAGCGTCGAACGGTTGAGAGCAACGTATGAGCAGGCGCACCCGCGAGCCTGAGGGCGTCGACGACGCCCTCGAGCCTGAGGACGCCCCAGAGGTCGACGACGAGACCGACGCCGACACGGGGGACGACGACTTCGAGGTGGACCTCGACGAGATCGACCTGACGCCCACGGAGGAGGAGAAGGCCGCCGCCGCGGCCGAGACCCAGGAGCGGCTGCGCCAGCTCTGGGAGGACTTCAAGGCCTCCGGCGACTCGGCTCTGCGCGACAAGCTGATCCTGCACTACTCGCCGTTGGTGAAGTACGTCGCGGGCCGCGTCGGGGTGGGCCTCCCGCCGAACATCGAGCAGGCCGACCTCGTGTCGTACGGCATCTTCGGCCTCATCGACGCCATCGAGAAGTTCGACCTCGACCGCGCGATCAAGTTCGAGACCTACGCCATCAACCGCATCCGTGGCGCGATCATCGACGAGCTCCGCTCGATCGACTGGATCCCGCGGTCGGTGCGCTTCAAGGCCCGCGAGGTCGAGAAGGCCTACCAGACCCTCGAGGGTCAGCTGCAGCGCACGCCCACCGAGGCCGAGGTGGCCAAGGAGATGGGCATCAAGCTCGACGAGCTGCACGCCATCTTCAGCCAGGTGTCCTTCGTCAACGTGGTCGCGCTCGACGAGCTGCTCCATGCCGGCGGCGAGCGCGGCGACAAGATGACGCTCGGAGACACCCTCGAGGACCCGAAGGCTCCGGACCCGATCAACCTGTTCGAGGGCGAGGAGACCAAGTTCATCCTCGCGAAGGCGATCAACCAGCTCCCCGAGCGGGAGAAGATCGTCGTCACGCTCTACTACTACGAGGGGCTCACCCTCGCCGAGATCGGCCAGGTGCTCGGGGTGACCGAGTCGCGCATCTGCCAGATGCACACCAAAGCCGTGCTGCAGCTGCGGGCCAAGCTCGCCGAGTCGCACGACTCCGACTGACCCGCCGGATGACCGACGGCTTCGACGCCGACTTCTGGGAGCGCCACTGGCGCGACGCCGGGTCCGACCCGGCCCAGCCGCCGCATCCCTATCTGGCGGTCGAGACCGTCGGTCTGCACCCCACGACGGCGCTCGAGGCGGGGTGCGGCGCCGGAGCCGAGGCGCTCTGGCTCGCCGAGCACGGCTGGGCGGTGACGGCCGTCGACGTGTCCGAGGGCGCGCTGAGCGGTGCCCGCGAGCGGGCCGGCCGCCATCAGGCCGGTGGGCGGGTGCGCTGGGTGCAGGCCGACCTCGAGACCTGGGAGCCCGACGCCGCCTTCGACCTGGTCACCACGCACTACGCCCATGCGTCGGGCGAGCAGCTCGACCTCTACGCGCGCATCGCCGGATGGGTGGCTCCGGGCGGCACGCTCCTGGTCGTCGGCCATGGCGCGTCCACGGACGACGACGCCGAGGCCGCCGCCGCTCGTCGTCGCGGTCAGGCGGCGCACGACCACTCGACCCACGACCGCTCGACCCACGACCGCCCGACCCACGACCACCCGGGGCACGACCAGCCGACCCACGACGCGTTTCACGACGGCGAGGCTCAGGCCGCCTCGGCGCACCACCACGATCTCCCGCCGCGCGAGGCGTCGGCGACGGCCGACGGCGTGCGGGCCATGCTCGAGGGCCTCGGCATGGTCGTGGTAACCGCCGCCGAGCCGGTGCGCCGCGTCCGGCGCGGAGACGGAGTCATGACGCTGCACGACGTCGTGGTGCGCGCCGTACGTCCGGCCGCGGTGGGCTAGCTAGCGCAGCGTGACGCGCAGGATCCGGTCGTCGTCGGGAGCCGGGTCGCCGCGGCCGTCGCGGTTCGAGGTGGTGACCCAGAGGCTCCCGTCCGGCGCCGCGACCACCGTCCGCAGCCGGCCGTAGCGCCCGGCCAGAGCGGCCTCCGGCGTGCCGGCCCGACCGCCGGCGAGCGGCACCTGCCAGAGCCGACGGCCCTTGAGGGCGCCGACGAACGCGACGTCGCCGACGATCGCGAGGCCGCTCGGGGAGGCGTCGTCGGTGCGCCACACCACCTGCGGGTCCACGAAGCGGGGGTCGCCGCCCTTCCCCTCGACCAGCGGCCAGCCGTAGTCGCCGCCGCGCCGGATCAGGTTGAGCTCGTCGTAGGTGTCCTGACCGAACTCGGTGGCCCACAGCCGGCCGGCGGAGTCGAAGGCCAGGCCCTGCACGTTGCGGTGGCCGTAGGACCACACCGGGGTCCCGAACGGGTTGTCGCTCGGCACCGAGCCGTCGCGCCCGATGCGCAGGATCTTCCCGCCGAGGTCGCCGCGCCGCTGGGCGCGCGCGGTGTCGCCGGCGTCGCCGGTGCCGATCCAGAGCCTGCCGTCGGGGCCGACGACGATCCGGCCGCCGTTGTGCCGCCGCGCGGAGGGGATCCCGGTGAGCAGCGTGGCGAGCGGGCGCAGCCGACCGCCCGTCAGCCGCAGCGACACGACCCGGTTGTCGTCGTGGGTGGAGGTCAGGTACGCGTAGACGATCGACGGGTCGTCGGGATCCACCGCCAGCCCGAGCAACCCTCCCTCGCCCTGGTCGACCACGTCGGGCACCCGGCCCACGGAGGTCTCGCGGCCGGACGGGGACACCAGGACCACCTCGCCCGAGCGCCGCTGCGCCACCAGGGCCGAGCCCGACGGCAGGAAGGCCACGCCCCACGGCACCTCGAGGCGGCGGGCCAGCACCGCGACCCCGGCGACCCGAGGCGGCGCGGTGGGCGAGGCACCGGCCGTCGGGCTCTGCGTGCGGCTCGTCGAGGGTGCGGCCGAGGTCGGTGACGATGTCGGGGTGCCGTCCGAGGGGGACGTCGTCGACGCGGGCGGCTGCGGTGCCGGGGACGAGCTGCAGCCGGCGAGCCCCAGCGCACCGCACAGCAGCACGGCGACCGTCCCGAGCGCGGACCCGCGGAGGCCGCCTCCAGTGCCCACGCGTCCCATCCCTCGACGCTACGTCGGCCACGGCGCGACGGCACCTGCTCGAGACGCGACCGATGCGGGGCCGTGACCGAGCGCCGTTCGTGCAGCGCGGCCGGCGCGGTGAGCACGGCCAGGGCGGTCAGGGCGGGAGGAGCACCGCGCGGCCGGGGTGCAGCAGCCGCCACGGGTCGAGGTAGTCCTCGCCGCGCCGCAGCCCCCAGTGCAGACAGCCCGGTTCGCGCCCGCAGTGCACGTCGCCCTCGCCCACGGTGCCGAGGACCTGCCCGGCCTCGACCCGGTCGCCCTCGGCCACGGCGGGGTCCACCGGCTCGTAGGTCGTCCGCAGACCGTCGTCGTGAGTCACGACCACGACGCCTCGACCGGCGAGCGGGCCGGCCCACGTCACCGTGCCGCTCCCGGCCGCGTGCACCGGCCGCCCGCGGCCGGCGCGGAGGTCGACGCCGCGGTGACCGGGCAGCCAGCGCCGCGCCGGTGGGGCGAAGGCGGCCACCAGGACCGGTGGCTCGATCGGCGCCCTCCAGGACGATCTGGATCCGTTCCAGGAAGCGGTCGACGACGGCGAGACCGCGGTGCTCGCCGAGGAGACGGCCGGGGTCGTGGTCGCCAGCGCCGCGACGGTCGCGAGCAGGACGGTGGGGGCGAGCATCAGGGGCAGCACCGGCCCACCGTGGCGGGCGGCGCGCACGGCGCCCGGCCACCCGGTCGTCGGGCTGGGGACGACGCGCCGACGCGGCGACGCTGGGGACGGGCGTCCGGGATGCCGAGGCACGCGGTCAGCCGCGCCGCGACCTGCGTGGGTAGCGCGCCGCGACCGGCCTCGACCTGCGACGCCGGCGCGGCGAGGGCCGCTGGGCACGATTTCTGCCCCGGGGCCCCGGCCCCGTACACTCGGCCTGCGGCACGCCTCCCGGCGCGCCGACATCGCACGCCCGCATCCCGGTCCTCGACCGGCGGGCGCACCCTCGGTCCTCGCGAGAGGTCGGGTGCGCGCGGCAGGCGTCAGGCGTCCGGTCGACCGACCGGGCGACAACCGAGCGGCGCCGAGCGCGCCCGGGCCAGCCACCGCGCTGCCCGGGGCCGGGCGCCATGAGAAGGAGACCTCGTGGCCGTCGTCACGATGAAGCAGCTGCTCGAGAGCGGCGTGCACTTCGGGCACCAGACCCGCCGTTGGAACCCGAAGATGAAGCGATTCATCTTCAACGAGCGCAACGGCATCTACATCATCGACCTCCAGCAGTCGCTGACCTACATCGACCGCGCCTACGA
>JAKOVT010000149.1 GCA_029781935.1 Actinomycetes bacterium
TCGTAGGACTTGTGCGCCATCGCCAGAGGGATCTGCCGGTCGTTCTCGCCGTGGGCGATGAGGAACGGGACGGTGATGTTCTCCACCACGCCGTCGAGGTTCACGCCGTCGGCCATCGCGAGGAACGAGTCCATGTCGTCGTAGCCCCACACCCAGAGCACGTGCTCCCAGTAGTGCGGCACCGGCCGTTCGCCCTCGCGCGGCACCCGGGCGCGCGGCACCGCGCCCCAGGCGTGGTTGGCGCCCCACGCGACCACGAGGGCGAGCCTCTTCTCGTACGCCGCGGCACGCGGCGCGTAGTAGCCGCCGAGCGACCAGCCGACGAGACCGATCAGCCCGGCGTCGACGTCGTCGCGCGTCTCCAGCCAGTCGACGCACGCGGCCGCCCAGGTCTCGGTGTCGATCTGGGACTTCAGCCCGCGCAGCCGCAGCGCCTCGCCCGAGCCAGGGCAGTCGACCATCAGCGTGGAGATCCCGCGGGCGGCCAGCTCGTGGTGCGTGCCGGAGGAGACCATGTGCTCCTTGGTGGAGTCCAGACCGTTGAACATGATCATCACCGGTCGCGGCCCGTCGCCCGGTGCCTGCGAGAAGTAGGCCGGGAGGGCGCTGTCGCCGAACGGGATCTCGACCCGCGACGTCGCGGGATCGATCAGCTCGAACGACTCCACCTGGATGTCGAGCAGGTGCTGGTAGGTCGCGATGCGCTCCTCGCTCCCCGCCGCCTGCATGCGCTCCGCCTGCGCGAGGTAGTTCGATGCGCGCTGCAGCTTCTGCCCCGCGGTACGCCGGTGGCCGGCGGCGAGGTCCTCGCGGGCGGAGTCCTCGAGCTGCTGGGCGACCGCCTTCCACGCCGCGAGGAACTCGCGCGTGCCGGCGTCCTCGCCGCGCTGCGCGGCGTCGCGGATCGGTCGGCAGGCCCGGTCGACCTCGTCGATGAGACCGCCGCTGTTGAGCGTGGCGACGACGCTGAGGTTCCAGACGTAGTTGCCCGGGAAGTACTCGAACACGGTGGGATCTCCTAGGTGGTGGACGGGTCGACGTAGCTGGGTCGCATCGCGTCGGACACGGTCTTCGCGCCCGCGTGGCCCGCGGCGCCGCCGTCGACGGCGATCTCGGCACCGGTGACGAACGAGGCGTCGTCGCTGAGCAGGAACGCGACGACCGTGGCGACCTCGCGCGCATCGCCGGCACGACCGAGCGCCGAGTCCGCGATGGATGCGTCGCGGAAGACGGCCGGAGCGCTGCGGGTCATCGCGGTGTCGATGAACCCGGGGTTCACCGCGTTCACGCGGATGTCCGCAGCGCCCAGCTCCAGGCTGGCGGCGCGCGTCAGCCCGCGCACCGCCCACTTGCTCGTGGTGTAGGCCACCGGGTAGTGGCCGTTCACTCCCGCCATGGAGCCGATGGTGACGACGGACGCGCCCCGCGGCATGAGCGGCACGAGCGCCTGCAGCCCGAGCAAGGGACCTCCGACGTTGACGGCGTGGACGCGTGCCAGGTCGTCGGCGCGCACGTCGCCGACCCGGGCCCGCCAGGTGATCCCGGCGCACGACACGAGACCGTGCACGGCGGCCCCACCGAGCTCGTCGACGAGCCTCGACCACGACGCCTCGTCGGCGACGTCGACCTCGTGGCGGACGACGCGAGGATCGTCGCCCTCCCACGCGACGTCGACCGCGTGGATCGTCGCGCCGCGGTCGTGCAGCACGTCGACGACCGCCGCGCCGATGCCGCCCGCCGCGCCCGTGACGACGACGGTGCGGCCGTCGAGCCGGGTCACCCGAGCTCCTGAGGGCGCCGCGGGTGCGCCGCCCGCACCGCGGCCGTGTCGCGACGCCGCGGCGCCGGCAGCGGCGTCGGCGCACGACCCTCGACGACGCGGTTGCTGATGCTGCCGATGCCCTCGACCGTGAGCGTCACGACGTCGCCGGGCACGAGCGGCGGCGGGTTCTCGCGCGATCCGTTGATCCCCCAGAGCTCGGCGAGGCAGCCGCCGTTGCCCACTGTGCCCGAGCCGAGGACGTCGCCGGGGTGGACGTCGGCGTCGCGCGAGGCGTAGGCGACCATCGCCTCCGGGGTCCAGCCGACGTTCGACAGGAGGTCCCGTCCGACCACGGCACCGTTGACCTCGGCGGTGCACCAGAGGTCGAGGAAGCCCTCGTCGTCGCGGAACGGCTCGAGCTCGTCCGCCGTCACGATCCAGGGGCCGAGCGTGCTGGCGAAGTCCTTGCCCTTGCAGGGACCGAGGTTCACCTGCATCTCGCGGCCCTGCAGGTCGCGCGCCGACCAGTCGTTGAGGATCGTGAAGCCGAAGACGACGTCCGCGGCGGACTCCGCCGTCAGATCGCGGCCACGCGCACCGACGACGGTCGCCACCTCGAGCTCGAAGTCCAGCGCCCGCGAACCGCCCGGCACCGGTACGTCGTCGCCCGTGGCGATCACCGAGGACGAGTTCGTGAAGTAGAAGGTCGGGGCGTCGTACCAGGCATCGGGCACGCCGCCCACGCCGTCGATGCTGCGCCGCACCCCGCGCACGTGCTCCTCGAAGGCGACGAAGTCGCGCATGCTGTGCGGCCGCAGCGGCGCCAGCAGAGTGACGTCGTCCAGAGCCACCGGCTCGTCGCGGAGCGCCTGCTCGCCGACGAGGAGAGCACGGTCGAGCCCCGCGCGCACGAGGTCGTCGACGAGGATCCCCGGAGCGAGCAGGTGCACGCCGTCGTCGGCGACGACGCCGGAGCGCTCCTCGCCGTGGAAGGTCAGCCGGGCGAGCCGCACGTCAGACCGGTGGGGCCACGAACAGGCCCTGGTCGGGGTCGTTGAACGACTTCTTCGCCACGAACTCGTCCATCTGGTTCGCGGTGCCCCACTGGTCCTGCACGTCGGGAAAGGTGAAGTCGTACTTGCTCGGGTGCCAGATGTCCTCGTCGATGCTCTCCATCGCCGTCGTGTACTCGACGGTGTTGCCCGCGGGGTCGAGGAAGTAGGAGAAGGTGTTGTTGCCGGCCTTGTGCCGGCCCGGGCCCCAGATCTTCTCGACGCCGAGCCGCAGCAGCCGTCCGGTGCCGCGCATGTACTCGTCGATGCCGCGCATCTCGAACGACGCGTGGTGCAGCGAGTGGTGCGGGCACCGCGCGATCGCGATGGTGTGGTGCTGCGGGCTGATCCGCAGGAACCACATCATCTCGCCCATGTGCGGGTGGATGAGCTGGTCGGTGATCGCGAAGTCGAGGTTGTCGACGTACCACTGCACGGTCGACCCGGGGTTGGGCGAGTTGAAGACCACGTGCGAGAGCGCGACGGGGATCGACTCCCCCTCCTCGATCTTGCGGTGCTGGCGGAGCTCGACGTCGGTCGAGACCTCGACCGTGCGGCCGTCGCCGTCGAAGAAGCGGAAGCCGTACCCGCCGCCAGGGGTGTCGAGAGCGCCCGGCTCGGTGATGAGCTTCTGCCCCGACCCGGCCAGCCGCGAGGCAAGGGCGTCGACGTCGGCCCGGTCCTTCGCACCGAACGCGACGAGGTCGATGCGCTTGGCGTCGTCCTGGCGGATGCGCACGGCGTACTGCTCGGGCGAGCCCTCGGCGGCGAGGAACGACAGGCCGCTGTCGCTCGCGACCTCCGTGAGGCCCCACGTGTCGCGGTAGAAGGCGCGCTGGGTGTCGAAGTCCGGCACCGCCAGGTCGATGTGGCGGACGTGGGTGATCAGGCGCTCGGGCACGGGGTTCTCTTCCGGTCGTGGGTCGGGCGAGGGTCAGACGGGCTGGGCGACGAGCTGGACGACCTGGGCGACGAGGCCGGGCACGTCGCCCTGCTCGTGGTCGAGCAGCCACTGGGCGAGCTGGAGCGACGCCTCGGCGACGAACTTCGCCCGCGGCACGCGGCGCTCGTTGAACTCGTCCCACATCTCCTGGGTCGGGGCGTCGTACCGCAGCAGGACGTCGGCGAGCACCGTGGCGTCCTCGAACGCCATGGCCGCGCCCTGCGCGATGGTGGGCGGGCACACGTGGGCGGCGTCGCCCACCAGGACCACGCGGCCCCGGTTCCACGGCGCGTCGAGCACGTGGTACTCGAACCACGTGTAGTTGACCTGGTCGGGGTCGGTGATCAGCGGGCGGATGTCGTCCCACGGACCGTGGTAGGCCTGCGACTCCTCGATCATGATGTCGAGCCACTCCTGCTTCGACAGGGTGCTGCGGTCCTGCGCCGCCTCGACGATGTAGGCGTAGAGGCTGTCCTCGCCCGTCGGGCAGTAGCCGGCGATGTACTGCGGACCGCCGTAGTAGAGGTCGGTTCGCGTGACCGACTCCGGGCGCGGGGCGAAGACGCGCCAGATGCCCATGCCCACGGACTTCGTCTCGAGCGGTACGCCGATCTGGCGGCGCGTCCAGCTGCGGATGCCGTCGGCGCCGACCACGACGTCGTAGCGCGCGGTCTCGCCGTCGGCGAAGTGGACGTCGACGCCCTCGTCGTCCTGACGGAGCTCGTTGATCGTGGAGCCGAAGCGGAACTTCACGCCGAGGGACTCGGCGCGCTTGACGAGGATCCGCGCGAGCTCGGGGCGGAACATGCCCATGGTGGCTGGCTGGTGCGGGAGGCCCGTCTTCACGTCGGGCATCTCGACGATGAGCGTGCCGTTCGGGTCCGGCGCGCGCAGACCGAGCGAGTCGAAGCCGAAGCCCTGCGCCGCGCACTCGTCCCACACGCCGAGCCGGTCCAGGATGCGCAGCGCGTTGCCCTGCAGCGTGATACCGGAACCGAGGGCGGAGACCTCGGGGTTGATCTCGGCGACCTCGACCGTGACGCCACCCTCGGCGAGCAGGATCGCGGCGGCAGTGCCGGCGGCGCCGGCGCCGATCACGAGGACGTTCGAGACGGCAGGCATGGGTGCTCCTGGTGGGGGACGCGACGGATCCGGTTACGTCGGTTTCGTACTGAAATCGTGACCGAAGCGGCCGGTACGGGGAAGGTCCCGCGTCGGTATGCCAGGCATCCGCGATGCGGATGCGTCAGGCGTCGAGGAACCCGATGATCATCCGGCGCAGCCCGTCGGCGAAGGCCCGGTCGCTCGCGGGTCCGCCGCTGAAGCCCGCGCCGTACGCCGTGCGCACGACGAGCGCCGAGAACGCCACATCGAACGCCGCGCGCACCTCGCGCTCGGGACTCCGCGCACCTGCTGCGGCACCCCGCTCGAGCAGCCGTGCGGTGAACCGGTCGCCCAGGTCTCGCGTGTACTCGCCGCCGCGGCGGCTCACCTCAGGGTGCACGCCCGAGATCAGCACCACCGAGCGCAGCAGCGCGGCATGCCGCCGGAACAGCCCCACCAGCTCGCGCACGGCCCGATCTGCGGCCTCGCCTGCAGAGAGCCGTCGCCAGGCCGCGGAGTCGTCATACACCGAGTGCTCGGCGACGAGCGCCGCCATGCCGTGCTCGTAGACCGCGAGGAAGAGGGCGTCCTTGGTGTCGACGCGTTCGTAGAGGGCGCGCGGCGCGACCGACGCCCGCTCGCACACGGCCGCGATGGTGAACGCCTCGTAGCCGCCCTCCTCCAGGATCGCGACGCCGGCGTCGAGCACGCGCGACCAGGCCTCGCGGCTGCGCTTCTGCACCGGCGGACGGACGCCGAGCTCGCTCGAGCTGTTCGGGACGGTCACGCGCACATCCTCCACGACAGCTGTTCGGGGCTGGTTGACAGGACCCGGCGGGCCGCGCATAGTCCCCTCTCAAACCGTAGCGCACACTCCGTTTCTGTCGGTGTGCCGACGGCGAGCACCCAGCCAGGAGGACCCATGGCCACCAGCCGACGCGGACGCGTCGCCGTCATCGGAGCGGGGCCCGCGGGCATGGCCGCGGCCCTCTCGATCCACCAGGCCGGGCACGAGGTGCTGCTCCTCGAGCGCTACAAGGAGGCGCGACCCGCCGGCAACATCCTCAATCTGTGGCCGCCGCCCATCAAGGCGCTCGGTCTCCTCGGCGTCGACACGGTCGACCTCGGAGCGCCCTGCTACACCGAGTTCCGCGCGCCCTCCGGCAAGGTCCGCGTGAAGGTGCTGCTGCCCGACGACGTGATCGCCGAGTACGGCGGCGGCTTCATCGGCCTGCTCCGACCGGGCCTCTATGAGCGACTGGTCGCGGCCCTGCCCGACGGCATGCTCCAGGTGAACCGGGGAGTCGCGAGCATCGAGCAGGACCACTCCGGGGTGCGGCTGCAGATGGACTCGGGCGAGGTGGAGGCGGTCGACGTCGTCGTCGGCGCCGACGGCATCGACTCCCTCGTGCGGCGCACCCTGTGGGGCGACCAGCCCAAGCGCGAGCACAACCTGCACATCTTCGGCGGCTACACCTTCGACAAGCCCGCCGGCGCGGAGCCGGGGCTGTGCATCCTCACGCACAGCCGCACCGTGCAAGGAAGCTGGACCGCGATCCGGCACCACGGCCAGGACGGCTTCCAGTGGTGGGTGCTCGGCGCCTGGGACGCGAGCCAGGAGTTCACAGCGGACCCCAAGCAGACCGCCGCGGCCATGGGGTCCGGCTTCCCTGCCCCCCTGCCCGGTCTCATCGCCGCCACCGCACCCGAGCACGTGCAGCGCTGGGTGCTGCGCGACCGTCCCGGCCTCACCCGGTGGTCGAAGGGCCGCGCCACCGTCGTCGGCGACGCCGCGCACCCGACATCGCCCTACGCCGCGTATGGCGCCGGCATGGCGATCGAGGACGGGTACTACCTCGGGCGCGCACTCGCGGGCGTCGACCTGACCGACGACGCCGCGGTGCGCGCCGCGCTCGATGCGTTCGAGTCGCCGCGCAAGCCGCACACCGCTGCGCAGGTGCAGCAGGCGTGGATGCTCGGCAAGATCTTCCACCACGCCCCGGCTCCGCTGCGCCCGGTGCGCGACGCGGTCTTCGACCGCACGCCGTTCCTGCAGAAGCAGGTCGGCGAGAAGTCACCGGGCGAGATCGTCGCCCAGCTCGCCGAGATCGACGCCGCCGAGGCACGCTTCCGGCAGATCGTCCCTGGCTGAGACGCGGCGAGGGAGGGACGGCGTGCCGCCCCTCCCTCGCCGATGTCGTCGTCTAGTAGGTGACCTGCTCCGTCGGCTTGCTCAGGTTGCCCTGGGCGTGCTGCTCGGCGATGAAGGCCGACGAGCGGGCCGCGAGGGCCATGATCGTGAGCGCCGGTCCGACATTGCTGTTCGAGGTGAACGACGCGCCATCGGGGATGAACAGGTTGGGGATGTCCCAGCTCTGGTTCACGCCGTTGACGACCGAGGTGCGAGGGTCGTCGCCCATGCGGGCGCCGCCGCACTCGTGGATCGACGCGCCCATCGTCAGCGCCATGTTGATGCCGACCTTGAAGATGGCGCGCTGCAGCGGGTTGTAGTCCGGCCAGACCTTCTTCGAGTCCAGGCCGAGGACCGACCCGATGAAGTTGATCTGGTAGCCGGCGTA
Organism: Actinomycetes bacterium; assembly: GCA_029781935.1. GTDB lineage: Bacteria > Actinomycetota > Actinomycetes > S36-B12 > CAIYMF01 > Longivirga. The sequence goes on from JAKOVT010000149.1 coordinate 7,441, forward strand.
CTCGAGCATCTCCCGCAGGTGCTTGAGCTGGTGCTCGACCAGGATGCGGTCGTTCTCCCCCAGCTTGATGCGGATGTGCGCCGAGGGGATCCCCCACTTGTCCTTGCGGCGCTTGCTCGTCGTCACGTAGTTCTCGTACATAGGCAGCATCTCGCCCACGCCGCCGAGGCCGAACGAGGTCGGCACGCCCTCGGGGACGGGGAAGCGACCGCCGGCACCCTGGAAGGAGATGCCGCGCAGGAAGCCCTCCTCGAGCTCTGGGCCGATGTTCTCGTAGCGAGGGATGAGGATGCCGCCGGTGGGCGGGTAGAACGGGTCGGCCTCGGGCAGGGTGTCGGCCTTCGAGTAGCCGGGGAACTGCGGCACGGCGCAGAAGGCGAGGCTGATGGTCTGGTCCATGAAGTAGCGGCCGAGAAGCCCGTTGGAGTTGGCCAGGCCGTTGGGGTGCTGGTCGCACGCCGAGTTCACGAGCAGGCGGATCGACTCGATGGTCGAGGCCGCGAGCACGACGATGTCGCCGAACACCCGGTGCTCGCTCTTGTCGAGGCGGTCGATGAACACCGCGCCGTCGGCGAGGCCCGTGCGCGGGTCCACGGTGATCCGCTCGACGACGGCGTCGCAGCGAACCGTGAGGCGGCCCGTCGCGAGACCTGCCGCGACGCCCTTGGGGATGCGACCGAGGTTGGGGGCGGCGTAGCGCCACGCGATCACCTTGCGCTCGGGCCAGCGCTCCGCGACCTTGTCGCGGAACTGCAGCTCGACGTCGGTGAGCATCGCCGGGCCGACGTACTTGCCCGCCGGCGGGTGCGTCACCTCGGGGTCGGGGTTCCCGTAGACCCCCATGAACTCCTCGACGCGGTCGTACCACGGCTCCATGTCGGCGTAGGTGACCGGCCAGTCCATGCCGTGGCCGTCGCGGCTCGCTGCCTTGAAGTCGACGTCGGACATCCGCTGCAGCACGCGGCCGTAGGCGTTGAGGCGGCCTCCGAGCAGGCGGCTGCGCATCCAGAGATACGGCGCATCCCGCGGCGTGGTGTACGGGTTCTCCCAGTCGTTGACCAGGAACCGGTTGCTCGTCTCGGAAAAGAACGACCGGCGGGCCTGCTTGTACTGGCCGTGGAGGAACGCCTTCGCGCGCAGGTCGAGGTCCATGCCCAGCTGCCGCGGCGGCTTGGGCTTCGGCGGCTCGAACAGCTCGTCGGTGATGCCGGGACCGGCCTCGAGCAGCAGCACCTCGAGGCCGCGCTCGGTGAGCTCCTTGGCGGCGATGCTGCCGCCCGCCCCCGACCCGATGATGATGGCGTCGTAGCGGCGCTCGGTGCTCATGCTCTCTCCTCCTGCGTGCGGACCTGGGTCGTGCGACGTGCTCGCCCGAGGACGAGGGTCGACGGTTTATTCGGTTTCTCGACATAAATCCGCCAGGTGACACCTTCGTACGGCGGTCGGGCGGACGACAAGGGGTGCGGACGGTATGGCAGGCATCCGTGCGGTCGATCCTTCTCAAGCGGCATCCGCCACCTCCTGGTGACGCCGAAGCACCACAGCAGGGGTGACGGCGGACACGACGCAGCCCACGGCGAAGACCACGGCGAGCACGGCGAGGATCGGGACCATCGCGCCGGTGTAGGCGGCACTGAGCCGCTCCCCCGCCGGCACGCCCACCAGCGCGGCGGCGATGGTCGCCCCGATCGCTGCCGTGCCCACGGCGCTGGCTGCCTGCCGCACGAGGGTGACGAACGAGGTGGCGGCGCCGACCTCGTCGGGGGCGGACTCGTTCTGCACGATCACCACGGGGAGGTGCATGAACGACCCCCCGCCCAGACCGAGCAGGAACAGACCGAGGCAGAGCAACCCCATGGCGAGCGTCGGAAGGGTCAGCGCGAGGCTCACCAGCGCGACGACAGCCAGAGCGGAGCCCGCGATCGGGTAGACGCGATACCGGCCGGTCCGCGCGATCAGTGCACCAGCGCCGTTCGAGCTGATGAGGAGTCCGACCACCAGCGACAGCGGGACCGCACCCGCGACGGTCGCCGACGTCCCGTAGTGCAGCTGCGTGTACGCCGGGAGGTAGGCGATCACGGCGAGGAGTCCGCCGCCGTGCACCACCGCGAGGACCAGCGCTCCCACGACGATGCGGTCGCGCGTCAGTCGCAGCGGCAGGACCGGGTGGTCGGCGCGCAGCTCGTGCCGCACCGCGAGGCCGCCGACGACGGCGAACGTGGCCGCGAGCAGGGCGACGGGGGCCGAGAGCCACCCGACCGTCGGGGCCACCGCGAGGAGCGCGATGAACGCTGTCAGCACGACGCCGACCATGACCGCACCGGCGGTGTCGAAGGAGCTGCTCGCACGACGTACTCCTGCAGGGATCACGCGGACCGAGGCGACGAGGGCGGCGAGTCCCAGCGGCACGATCCCGAGGAAGCCCCAGCGCCAGCCGACCGTGTCGGTCAGGACCCCGCCCACGAGAGGTCCGACGATCGTCGCGATCGCGAACACGGAGGCGAGCAGGCTCATGATCTGCGGCCTGCGCCGCGGTGGCAGCACGTCCGCGAGGATGGTCATCGAGAGCAGCGACGTACCGGCGGAGCCGACTCCCTGAAGGAGTCGGGCGAGGACGAGCACACCCACCGAGGGCGCCAGTCCGCACACGGCGGTGCCGACCACGAAGACGGCGAGCGAGGCAAGGAACACCGGTCGGCGCCCACGGATGTCGCCCAGCTGACCCAGCACCGGAGTCGCGACGGTCGCCGCGAGCACGTAGGCCGTGACCACCCAGCCGATCGACGAGACCCCACCGAGGTCGCGCACCAGGGTGGCGAGCGACGACCCGACGATGGTGATCTCGAGAGCGCCGAGCAGGGAGACCACGAGGAGCGTGGCCACCAACGGCGCGAGGCGCTGGTCGGGCTGCGGTTCGGCGGTGACATCACCGGTGTCGAGCGCGCCGGTACGCGGGGAGCTCACGAGGCAGGGCCTCGAAGGGCTGGTACGAGGACGGGGAGGCGGTCCATGGGGACCTCCAGGGATGCGGGTCCGGATGCGGACCGGTGCAACCGCGCGGTGCTCGGATCGGCTTCGGCTGCGCGGCAAGAATAGTGGCGATTTTCGACGTAAAGCAAGACGACGGGCCGCGTGCGCTGCCCGCGTACCGTCGTCAAGAGCCTGTCGCCCTAGGCGAACGTGTCCTCCCACGTCGTGTACGGCCGCGGCGGATCCGGGACGAGCTGCTGCGCGGTGTCGATGTGGTAGACGTACGAGGGCGTCACGCAGGGGCCCTCCACCGGCGGCAGGAAGACCGGCTTGCCGTCGTCGCCGAAGTACATGAGCTTGCCGTCGAACTCGTCGCGGTCGTGGGTGGCGAAGGAGATCCAGTTCTCGTCGTACGGCGCGCGCGCCACCTCGAAGCAGCGGAACGTCAGGATCCGCCACTCGCCGTCCTGCTTGAGGAAGTCCAGGCCGTACTTCGCCCAGACCCAGTGCGCCCAGACCTTGCGCCCGTCGACCTCGTCCTTGCTGAAGAGGAACGCCGGGGCGTGCTCAGCCTCGGCCTTCTCGGTGAGACCCGACTCGATGCCGGCCATGAGCCACATGCCCTTGGCGTTCGTGCCGTCGGCCGACACCTCGATGACCGGGGTCGTCGTGTAGTGCATGAGCAGCTTGCCGATCGGCTTCGGGCGACCGCGGTGGTAGTCCATGACGGTCTCCCACTCGGTGTAGACGCCGGTGTTGTTGTACTGCGAGCGCACCCTCGGAGTGCCCTTCTTCACCCACAGCTCGTCGATGATCCGCTCGTCCTCGTAGGCGTTGTGCAGGTGCATGTAGCGGGAGAACACGTTCTCGACCGCGCCGCGGTCATTCGCTCGGGTCGCCTGGAGCTCGGTGCTCGCCAAGCGCTCCTCGAGCGCCGCGATCCGGTCCAGCAGGGCCTGCTCCGTGCTGCTCATGCCTGAGCTCACCTCATGGGAGTGGGAGGGTCGGCGGGACTGCACGCCCTCGGAGCCTGCATTATTTCCGTCGAAATGCCACAGAAGTCAAGAGTCACCGCGCGGTCGGTCCGAGCGGCCGATAGCATCGCGGCGACCGATCTCCGAGGCGAGGAGGACCCGTGCAGGCCCCACCGACCGCACGCGACATCCTCGTGCTCGCCCAGATCGTCGACCTCGTGCGCGAGGCCGAGGGCGCGACCCGCAGCTGGATCGAGGCCGAGACCGGTCTGGGCCGCGCCGTCGTCAACGACCGGCTCGCGGAGGGGATCGATCTCGGCATCATCGAGGAGCTCGAGCCGGTGGCGGAGAAGGGCCGCCGAGGCCGTCCTTCGCGCTCGTTGCGCTTTCGCGCCGAAGCAGGGGTGATCCTCTCCGCCTGCCTCGGCGCCGGTTCCATGCACGCGGCTGTGTCGGATCTCGACGGAGAGCCGATCGCCAAGGTCTTCCGCAACATCGACGTCAGCCACGGACCCGAGACCACGCTGCGCCTCGTGCACCGCACCTTCCAGCGGCTTCTGGCGCGGGCAGGCAGCGACCCCGGCGCGGTGTGGGGCATCGCTGTCGGCGTGCCGGGCCCGGTCGAGTTCAGCAGCGGGCGCGTGGTCGCGCCGCCGATCATGCCCGGCTGGGACGGCTTCGACGTGCGCTCATGGTTCCACGAGCGCTACGGCGCCCCGGTGTGGGTCGACAACGAGGTCAACCTCATGGCGTTCGGCGAGTGGGCGCGCGGTGAGCCGCAGGAGCGGCGCGACCTGCTCTACGTGAAGGTGGCCACCGGGATCGGCGCCGGCCTCATCACCAACGGGCATCTGCACCGCGGCGACAACGGCGCAGCCGGCGACATCGGTCACGTGCACGTCACCGACGACAGGAAGGCTGTGTGCCGCTGCGGCAAGACCGGCTGCCTCGAGGCGGTCGCGGGAGGCTGGGCGATGCTGAACCGCCTCGAGGTCGCGGCGCGGGCTGGCAAGAGCCCGTACCTGAAGTCCCTGCTCGACGAGCGCGGGCACCTGATCCTCAGCGACCTGGGGCACGCGGAGGCGCACGGCGACACCATCGTCACGACCATGTCGCGACAGAATGCGCGGGTCACCGGTCAGGCGATCGCCGGCGTCGTGAACTTCGCCAACCCCGGCACCCTCGTGCTCGGAGGCGGTGTCATGCGCGGCACCTCGCTGTTCTTCGACACCTTCCGAGACACCGTCCTCGAGAGCACCATCGAGCTCGCATCGCGGGGTCTGACGATCCGCCCTGCGTCGCTGGACTTCTACGAGGGCGCGATCGGCGGAGCGCTGCTCGCGGTCGAGCAGCTCTTCCGGCCCTCCACCATGCGGCTCTGGCTCGCCGACGGCGACCCCCGGGTGCGGGTGGACGAGATCCACGACGCCGCCTGAGGCCGCCGACGGCCAGGTCAGCGCTGGAGGATCGGGCGCAGCACGTTCTGCACGTACCAGCCGCTCACCATCGTGCTCTCGGCCGGATGCGGGCTCTGGTCCGACTCCACCACGACCCACCCCTGGTACCCGTGCTCGCGCATCGCCTCGACGAGCCCGACGAAGTCGACGAGGCCGCCCTCGTCCGTGGGCTCGTAGAACCAGCGCTCGATCTCCCGCGCGCCGCCCTCGGTGCGGACGAACTGCTCCGCGTGCGGAGTGAGGGCCTCGGCCTCCTCGACCACGACGCGGGCGTCCTTGAGCTGCACGTGCCGCACCCGGTCGTGGTGCCGTCGGTACAGCGCCACCGGGTCGATGCCCGCCACGGCGAGCTCGGCCGTGTCGAGCGCCAGGCCCACGCGCGACGGGTCGGTCGCGGCGAGGAGCCGGTCGAGGGAGTCGCCCAGACGCAGCGCGCTGAGGAAGTCGACGTGCAGCGCCAGCGACACCCCGTCCCCTGAGATCCGCTCCCCGACGGCGTTCCACAGCGTGGCCAGCGTCGCGATCTGCGCGTCGTCGAGCCGGCCGGTCTGCCACGCAGAGCCGCACGGACGCACGACGAGCACGGAGCCGCCCAGGTCGCGAAGAGCGCTCGCGAACCAGGCGGCGGTGTCGGCGATCGGCCCCGCGCTGGTCGGCTCGAGCGGGTCGTGGCCGCGCCCCATCTCGACCTCGAACCCGACGAACGGGTCGTACACGTAGCTCGATACGCCGTCCAGCGCGCAGCCGCGCAGCACGTCGCGGAACTGCGCTGGCGACCCGTACAGGTCCGACATCGCCTTGGGGTTGCCGAGCGGCTCCCACGGGCCGAAGCTCGCGGCCGTCAGCTCGACAGCGGAGAAGCCGCTGATGGAGATGGTCTTGAACGCCCGCTCGTGCTCGCGCCCTCGGACGAAGGTGTCGATGTTGGTGTCCCACTGGTTGACGGCGTAGGACCACTGCACGGCGCTCACGCGTCCACCTCCGCGTAGATCCCGTCGAGGACGTTCTTCGCGTACCAGCGGGAGATCGCCGTGCTCTCGGCGTAGTCGCCGCCGAGCTTGTCGGCCTTGTCGTGCTCCACGCTGATCCAGCCGGAGTAGCCCCGGTCCCGGACCGCGCGCATCATCGACTCGAAGTCGACGAGCCCCTCGGCCGTGCCCATCTCGTAGAACCACTTCTCGGTGGTGACGGCCGAGACCTCGGCGTCCGGGAAGAGCTTGTAGTCCTCGTTCGTGTCGACGAACCGGGTGTCCTTGAAGTGGAATCCGGTCACGCGCTCGTGGTGCGCCTCGTACACCGCCACCGGGTCCACCCCGGCGATGCAGTGCTGCGCCGTGTCCACGAAGAACTTCACGTACTGCGGATCGGCGTACTCGTAGAAGGTGTCGATCTGACGCCGGTTGCGGATGCCGGCATAGTGCTCGTGGTGGCACGTCAGGTTCACGCCGTACTGCTGCGTGACCTCGCCCACCTTCGCCCATGCCTCGGCCGCGTGCTTGAGGTGGTCGTCGGTGGGGCCGTGGTCGTCGAAGTACCGGGAGCCCGGCATGACGATGACGTTGTCGAGCTCGATGCCCGACCACCGCTCCATGGTGACCTTGAAGTCCTCGACCATGGTCGCGTGCGTCGCCGGGTTCTCGGGCGCGTAGCGGTCCCAGTCGTAGTAGACGCCGTGGAAGGTGTTGACGATCCGCTCGAGCCCCTGCTCCTGCACGAACTCCTGGTAATTCGCGACGGAGCCGTACTGCTCGAGGATCTGCCAGAAGCGGAAGTCGAAGGTGTCGATGGCGTCGAAGCCGACGGCCGCCACCTGGCGCAGGAAGCGCCTCATCGTCTTCCGGGAGTGCCACTGGTCGATCGGCCCCGAGGGGCTGTTCGAGCGCCAGTGATCCATGTAGCTCCACTTGATGCGTCGTTGAGGCACGCCGCGGCCGCCATCCGTCAAACCTTCTCCACTCCCAGTCGTCGCTGGAGGAACCAGCTGTTGAGCATCGCCATCTCGGCGGGGTTGCCGCCCTTGTCGCTCTCCACGACCACCCAGCCGGGGTAGTCGTGCTCCCGCAGCGCACCGACGAAGGCGGGGACGTCGACCAGTCCGCCCTCGGTGCCGAGCTCGTAGAACCAGCGCTCGATGCGGCGGCCCGCGCCGCCCTTGAGCATCGTCGACTCGGCTCCCGGCATCAGGTGCTCGGCGCCGGTGTCGGCGTAGCGGGTGTCCTTGAGGTGGACGTGGGTGACGCGGTCGTGGTGCGCCTGGTAGAACGCGACCGGGTCGATGCCGCCGATGGTGAGCTCGGCGGTGTCGAGCGCCAGACCGACCGTCGCCGGGTCCGTCGCGTCGAGGAGGGCCAGCAGCTGCTCCTCGGTGTGGAACGGCTGCAGGCAGTCGTAGTGCAGGGCCACCCTTACGCCGGCCGAAGCAGCCACCTCGCCCACGCGGTTCCAGAGGGAGCCCACGACACGCGCGTCGTCCTGGCCGAGCGGCGGCGCCATCCAGGCGGAGCCCGCGGGCCGCACGACCAGCTGCTCGCCACCCAGCTCGCCGAGGTAGTCGATGAAGGGCTTGGCGGCCTCGACGATCGCGTCGTGGTCGCCCGGGTTGCGGGTCATCCAGAAGGCGTAGGCGTTCTCCTCGGCGGGCTGGCCCGGGTCCCAGAACCAGGAGGACACACCCCGCACGCCAGCCGTGCGGAGGAAGTCGAGCAGGCCCTGCGGGCCGCCGTGGTTGATCGTGATGATCCCGGGGTGCCCGAGGTTCTCCCAGCGCCCGCCCATGCCGGCCGCGAGCTCGACGTGGTCGAAGCCCAGGACCGCCATGGTCTTCAGCGCGCGGAGCTGGTCCTCGTGCCGGACGAAGACGTCCATCCGCAGGTTCCAGGCGTTGATGGCGTAGGCCCACCGCAGCGAGTCCTTCACAGCGCCGCCTCCGCCTCGCGCCGCGCCTCGGCGAGCACGTTGTCGATGTACCACTTCGCGACGCACGTCGCCTCGGCGTAGGTGCCGCCGCCGAGCTCGGCCTTGTCGTGCTCGACCGTGAGCCAGCCGTCGTAGCCCGACGCCACGATCTCCTTCATCAGCGCGGGGAAGTCGACCTTGCCGCCCTCCCCCATGGGGTAGAACCACCGGTCGACGTCCGGGGCCATCAGCTCCGGGTCGGGCGGGGTGCGGTACTGGTCGGTCGTGTCGACGTTCTTGGTGTCCTTGAAGTGGAAACCGGTGCAGCGGTCCTTGTAGTCGCGGAACATCTGCACCGGGTCGACACCGGCGATGGTGTGCTGCGCGGTGTCGCAGAAGAAGTACACGTACTCCGGGTCGGTGTGCTCGAAGAACAGCTCGAGCTGCGGTCGCGTGCGGATCGCGCCCCAGAACTCGAAGTGGCACGTCGTCCTCAGCCCGTGCTCGAGCGTGATCCGGCCGACCCGGTTCCACAGGTCGGCGACGATCTTGATCGTGTCGTCGGTGACCGGCTCGGTCTGCCAGTCGGTGGAGGTCGGCATGACGATGAAGTTCTCGACGCCGGTGAGCCCCTCGATGCCGCGCAGGGTGTACTCGCAGTCGGCCACGATGCGGTCGTGGGTCTCACGCACGTGCGGCGCGGTGTGCTTGGTCGCGTAGGGGTACGCCGAGAAGATCCCGGTGATCTTCTCGAAGCCCTCGTCCTGCAGGAAGTGCTCGAACGCGGGCACCGAGCCGTACATCCCCTGCAGCATCGGCAGGTAGAAGAAGAAGGTGTCGAAGCCCTGGAACCCCAGGGCCGAGAGCTGCCGGACGTAGCGGTCCATGTAGGCGCGGTTGAACGACGGGGGCAGCGGCCCCTGCGGGGTCTCCGTGACCCAGTGGTCCATGTACGACCACTTGGCGGCCGTCACGCCGACCCCACGTCGGTCCAGCGCGCACCGTCGGCCGAGCTGCGCTCCACGGCGTCGAGGACGCGCTGCACGGACAGGCCGTCGGCGAACGTGGGGGTCGGCTGCTCGTCCTTGCAGATCGCCGTCACGAGGTCGACGACCTGGTGGGAGAACCCGTGCTCGTAACCGAGCATGTGCCCCGGCGGCCACCACGCTCCGACGTAGGGGTGGGTCGGCTCGGTGACCAGGATCCGGCGGAATCCCGCCTCGGCGCCGTCGGAGGCGTCGTAGTAGCTCAGGACGTTGAGGTCCTCGAGGTCGAAGACCAGGGACCCCTTCGTGCCGTTGAGCTCGACCTTGAGACCGTTCTTGCGGCCCGGGGCCACTCGGGTGGCCTCGAACGTCGCCACTCCCCCGCCTCCGAGCTCCGCCAGGAACAGCGCCGCGTCGTCGACGGTGACCTGCCCGCGCTCGGTCGTCGACGCCGTGCCCGACAGCCCCACGTTGCTGGTGAGCAAGGGGCGCTCGGTCGTGAAGGTGCGGACGGTGCCGGCCACGCGCGAGACGAGCTCGCCCGTCAGGAACTGGACCATGTCGACGATGTGCGCACCCAGGTCGCCCAGCGCGCCGGAGCCCGCCGCCGACTTGTCGAGGCGCCACGTCATAGGTGCCTCGGGGTCGGACAGCCAGTCCTGCAGGTAGACGGCGCGGGCCTCGCGGATCTCCCCGAGGTCGCCGGCCGCGACGAGCTGCCGGGCCAGCTGCACGGCCGGGACGCGGCGGTAGGTGAAGCCCACCATCGCCTTCACACCGTGCGCGGCAGCCGCATCGGCCGCCGCGACCATCGCTTCAGCCTCGGCCACCGTGTTCGCCAGCGGCTTCTCGCACAGGACGTGCTTGCCCGCCTGCAGCGCGGCGATCGAGACCTCGGAGTGCAGGTCGCCGGGCACGCAGACGTCGACGATGTCGATGTCGTCGCGCGCGATCGTCGCCCGCCAGTCGGTCGAGGCCTCCTGCCAGCCGTACTTGTCGGCTGCGGCGGCCGTACCCGCCTCGTCGCGTCCGACGACGACCGCCATCTCGACATGCGCCGGCAGGTCGAAGAAGCGCGGTGCGGTGCGCCAGCCCTGCGAGTGCGCGGCCCCCATGAAGCCGCGGCCGACCATGGCGACGCGCAGCGTGCGATCCGGCATCACGACCCCTGGGAGAAGGCCGCGTCGAACGCGGCCGTGGGCGCGTCGAACAGGCGGGACCGGACGAACTCGAGCGCCTCGGGAGCGCCGACGAGGCGGTCCATGCCGGCGTCCTCCCACTCGACCGAGATCGGGCCGTCGTAACCGATCGCGTTGAGGGCCCGGAAGCTCTGCTCCCACGGGACGTCGCCGTGGCCGGTGCTCACGAAGTCCCAGCCGCGGCGGAGGTCGGCCCAGGCGAGGTGCGAGCCGAGACGGCCGTTGCGGCCGTTGCCGACGTTGAGCTTCACGTCCTTGCAGTCGACGTGGTAGATCCGGTCGGCGAACTCGAGGATGAAGGCGACCGGGTCGAGGTCCTGCCACATGAAGTGCGACGGGTCCCAGTTCAGGCCGAAGGCCGGCCGGTTCCCGATCGCCTCCAGGGTGCGGCGCGTCGTCCAGTAGTCGTAGGCGATCTCCGAGGGGTGCACCTCGTGGGCGAACCGCACCCCGACCTCGTCGAAGACGTCGAGGATCGGGTTCCAGCGGTCGGCGAAGTCCTGGTAGCCGGCGTCGACCATGTCCTGAGAGACCGGCGGGAACATCGCGACGTACTTCCAGATCGACGAGCCGGTGAAGCCGATCACCGTCTTCACGCCGAGACGGGCGGCGGTGCGCGCGGTGTTCTTCATCTCCTCCGCGGCGCGCTGGCGCACGCCCTCGGGATCGCCGTCACCCCAGATGGCGTCGGGCAGGATCCCGCGGTGACGCGCATCGATCGGGTCGTCGCAGACCGCCTGGCCCTTGAGGTGGTTGGAGATCGCGAAGACCTTCAGGTTGTACTTCTCGAGCAGCGCGAGCTTCTCGGCGATGTAGGCGTCGTCGGTCGCCCCGCGGTTGGGGTCGAGGTGGTCGCCCCAGCAGGCGATCTCCAGCCCGTCGTAGCCCCACGACGACGCGAGGCGCGCGACCTCCTCGAACGGCAGGTCGGCCCACTGACCGGTGAACAGCGTGACGGGGCGGCTCATGACGTGACCTCTTCCTGGAGCTTCTCGAGGGTCAGACGGATCAGGGCGTGCTGGCGGCGGAGCTGGTCGGACGTCCGTCCGACGCCGTAGTCGCCCTCGTACTCGCTGGAGAGCCAGCCGCTCCAGCCGTGGCGGACGAGCACCCCGAGGAACTCCTCCCACGGGATGTAGTGGTCGACGAGGTCGTCGTCGATCTCGTAGAACTTCGCCTGCACGTGGACCACGTAGGGCATGACGTCCTCGAGGTCGGACACGGGGACCACCGGCGTGAGCGGCGGACGCGCGGTGCCGTCACCGAGCCGGCTGGCGGTGCCGCCCGTGCGGTGGTGCATCTTCGCGTGGAAGACGCCCGTGTCGATGAGCAGGCCGAAGTGCTCGGTGCCGGTGCGCTCGATGAGCGCCACGTAGTCGTCGACGACCTTGGACTTGATCGTCGACGGCCAGTGGATCTCCGGGCAGATGATCACGTCGAGATCGGACGCGAGGTCGAGCACCCGCTCGGTCGACGGCAGCCAGACCGGGTCGGGCTCGAGGTCGGAGGTGACGACTCCGAGCTTGGGACGCAGATACGTGAAGCCGAGCTGCTTGGCCAGCCGCAGGTCGGTCTCGAGCTGCGAGGTCGCCTCCTCGACGGTCATCGCGCGACCGGGGAAGCGCCGGGTGTCGACCCAGGAGCCCATGCACGTGGGTGTGAGACCCAGCCGCTCGTTGCGCGCGTAGTAGGCGTCGATCCAGGCCGAGCTCGGGTTCGGGTAGTCCTCGACGTGCGCCTCGCCGAGGATCTCCAGCCCGGTCGCCCCCATCTCGGCGATGTCCTCGACGCAGTCGTCGAGGGTCATGGTGACGCCGTACTCGCTGGTGTAGCTGTAGAGCGAGACGCCCAGCCTCAGGTCCGCCGTGCTCACTGCGAGATCACCAGCCTCCGCTCCTCCCACCACACGGTGGGCTGGAGCTCCTCGGGGATGTAGGACATGTTCAACCGCAGCTCGACGGCGACGTCGTGGAAGCCGAGCGCGAGCCGGTCGGCCCCGGCGACCGACAGCGTCGCCGGTTGCTCGATTGACCAGCGCGCGGTCTCGTCGGCACGCAGGGCATCCAGCGACCTGGTGCGCCCGCCGATGGTCCAGGTGATGTCCTCCGGCTCGAACCGCTGCCCGTCGACGGTCACCGACGCCCCGACGATGAGACCGGTCCAGAGGCCCCGGTAGTAGGGCAGGCGGACCCGCACCTCGAAGCCGTCGTCGCGGTTGCGGAACCCCCGCGTCTGGATCATGTGCGTGTCGAGCACGTCACTCGCCTCTCTCGCTGGTCTCCCGGACCGCCGTGAGCCCTGCCACGGACGGCATCACGCTGCAGGCACCGAGCGCCGCGGCACCGAGCGCCGTGCCCCGTGCGAGGTCCTCGACCGCGCGCGCCACGAGAGCGCGGAGCCGGGCGCGCTCGGGGCGGCTCGCCTCGACCAGCCCCGCCCACGCGCCGCTCACCGCTGCGACTCCGGCCGCGGGTCGACCCAGCCGGGGAGGTCCCACGGTCGGGCGAGCGTCGTGCGGATCGCGTCGGCCAGCTGATCCCGGTCGGGCAGCGGAGCGGGTCGCCCGTCCGCCGTCGTGTAGACGCGGCAGCCGAGCGCCGGCGGCGCGTCGGACGGGAGGAGGTCGGCGCCCCCGACGAGGTACGTCGGTGAACCCGGGAAGCCGACCGCAGCCGCGTCGGCCGGGGTGCGCACCTCGCGGCGACCGACGAGCACCTCGTGACGACCGAGCTCCTCGAGCACGCCGGACAGCAGGTCCGCAGCCTCGTGGTGCGAGGGGCAGCCCTCCCACCAGAGCAGGTCGATGCGCCACTTGATGGAGCACCCCGACGGTGCGCTGCTCGGGTGCGCGACGTCGCCCCCGGCGAGCACCGCCTCGAGCGCGTCCCGGACCCAGTTCGCGTCGAGCTCGGGCCGGGCGTGCGCCGCGTCGGGCGCGCCGTGGTAGCGCACGATGCCGTCGCGGTCGACGACGTAGACCTCGGGAGTGGCCACCGCGCCGTACGCGCGGATCACGGACTGGTCGGCGTCCTTGAGGAACGGCCCGGCGAGCTCGCCGTTCTCGACGCGCTCGCGCATCCGCTCGACGGTGTCGAGAGGTGCGCCCTCCTCGTCGTTGCTCACGATCTGCAGCACGCGGACACCGCGTTCGGCATAGTCGCGCGCGACCGACTGGATCCGGTCGTGCCAGGCGAGGGCGTAGGGGCAGCCGTTGGCGGTGAAGACGACGACGGTGGCGGCGGACGACGCCGGGTCCAGCGCGACCTCGACGCCGTAGGGGTCGGGCAGCGTGAACGCCGGAGCGACGTCCCCGACGGCGATGCGATCCGCCACGTGTGCAGCCTCCTCGGTGCGCGTTCCGAGCATTCTTCTGCCGATTTTCGACATAAGTCAACGGACCCGGCGGTCCCCGGTTCGGATGCCTGGCATCCGTGACGTCGATGCCCCGTGCCCTTGACCCGCGGGGCCGGCGCGACGGTAGGACTGGGCCTCCCGCACCCTGGAGGAGCCCGTGTTCTCGCCCGAGTTCGTGACCTCGGCCCAGGTCGTCGACGACGTGCTCGTCCTCGGCCTGCGGCTCAACTGGTTCCGGCCGCTCCCGCTCTCGTGCATCGAGGAGCTGACCGTGCTCGTCGACGGGACCCCGCTGCCGGAGGGGTTGCTGGTGCTCGACGGCACCGGCTTCCCCGCCGAGCAGCTCGTGGACCAGGACGACGTGTGGTGGCGCCTCTCCTCCGACGCCGAGCTCCGACTCCCCTGGGCGGACCAGGAGCCACCGGACGAGGTGAGGGTCATCGTCCGCACGCGGATACCGCTGCTGGTCGACCACACGGGATCGCCCGTCGTGGTCACCGACACGGCGTCCGTGGCGGTGGCGGCATGACCGGCCCGCGGCTCGGCGTCATGACGTTCAGCCTGTGCGGCGACCTGTGGCGACGACGGATGAGCATCGACGAGTCCCTCGAGGCCGTGGCGTCGCTGGGCGCCGGGCAGGAGGTGGAGCTGCTGGGAAGCCTTGCGCTGCCCGCCTTCCCGGCCTCGAGCGCGGACGAGCTGCGCCGCCTACGGGCCACGATCGAGCGGCTCGAGCTCGTGCCCTCGGTCTACTGCGCCGACCTCGAGCGCGGCCGGTCGAGGTCGCGGACGCTGTCGCAGTGCGAGGCTCTCGAGCTCGTCGAGGTCGAGGCCGGCTACGCCCGCGAGCTCGGCTTCCCGGCGCTCCGGGTGAACGCAGCCGGTCCGGACCTGCTCGAGGACCTCGACCGGCTTGCCGGGCGCACCGGTCTCGTGGTGCTGATCGAGCACGGCGCCGAGCCGCGCACGGATCCGCACACCGCCGAGCTCGTCGCGGGGCTCGACCGGCTCGGGTCGCAACGGGTGGGGCTCATCGTCGACGGCAGCGCGTTCGTCCGCCGCCTCCCCGAGGGCTGGCGGCGCGCGGCCGTCGCCGGCGGGGTCCCGACCGCAGCCCTCGACCTGATCGTCGGGTCGTGGGACCCCGAGCAGCCGCTCCCCGAGGTCATGGGCGCGCTGCACGGGATGGGGCTCGATCGGCTCGAGCTGGACCTGGCCGTCTACGCGCTCATGACCACGCGCTTCCTGTTCCGGAAGGGCGACGTCCAGGGTCTGCGCGAGCTGCTGCCCTGGACCCACCACATGCAGACGAAGTTCTTCGCGACCGACGCCGAGGGTGTCGACCCGTGCGTGCCCTACGACGAGATCGTGCCGCTGCTGCGCGACGCCGGCTACGCCGGCGGCCTGCATGCCGAGTACGAGGGCGGGATCTGGTCGGCCGAGCTCGACACCGTCGCCGAGATCCGCCGCCACCAGGGCTACCTCGAGAGGCTGTGGGGCGCAGCGTGATACGGCGAACGGCCCGGGTTCCCGCCGCGGGCCGTCCGCCGTGGTCCGGGGCCGTCAGGCCGACGCCGCCTCGCGGATGAGCGCGAGCGACGCGACCGTCTCCTGGGTCGGCGAGTACTCGAGGCCGATCGGGCCGGAGTATCCCGCCGCCGCGAGGATTGCGAACCGGTCGACCCAGTCGATCGCGCCGCTGCCCGGCTCGCCCCGGCCGGGCGCGTCGGCCACCTGCACGTAGTGGACCAGGTCGCCGGCGTCGGCCAGCACCGCGGCGACGTCCTCGCCCTCGGTGGTCGAGTGGTAGAGGTCGTAGAGGATCCCGAACGACGGGTGGTCGACGCCGCGCGCCACCGCGACGGCCTCG
>JAKOVT010000160.1 GCA_029781935.1 Actinomycetes bacterium
CGCGCTGTCGGTGAGCAGGCGGTGCAGCGGCAGGCCCGCCTTGCGCATGGCCCGCGTGAGCGACTCCTTGCCGCTCTCCACCGCCTCCTCGCGGCGCTCCTTGGAGAACCAGGCCTTGATCTTGGAGCGGGCGCGCGGGCTGCTGACGAAGGTGAGCCAGTCGCGCGACGGGCCGGCGTTCTCGGCCTTCGAGGTGAAGACCTCGACCACGTCGCCCGAGGTCAGCTGCGACTCCAGCGGCACGAGCTTCCCGTTGACGCGCGCACCCACGCAGCGGTGCCCGACCTCGGTGTGCACGGCGTACGCGAAGTCCACCGGCGTGGCGCCCCCGGGCAGCGCGACGACGTCGCCCTTGGGCGTGAACACGAACACCTCGGTGGACGCGAGGTCGTAGCGCAGCGCGTCGAGGAAGTCGTCGGGGTCGTCTGTCTCGCGCTGCCACTCGAGGAGCTGGCGCAGCCAGCCGAGATCGTCGGGGCTGCTCTTGCCGCCGACGTTGCCCTGCTTGTAGCGCCAGTGCGCGGCGACGCCGTCCTCGGCGGCGCGGTGCATGTCGAGGGTGCGGATCTGCATCTCGACCGGCTTACCGCCCGGCCCGATGACGGTCGTGTGCAGCGACTGGTACATGTTGAACTTGGGCATCGCGATGAAGTCCTTGAACCGGCCGGGGACCGGGTTCCAGCGCGCATGGATGACGCCGAGCACGGCGTAGCAGTCGCGCACGGACTCCACGAGGATGCGGATTCCGACGAGGTCGTAGATGTCGGCGAAGTCGCGGCCGCGCACGATCATCTTCTGGTAGACGGAGTAGTAGTGCTTCGGGCGACCGGTGACGGTGTGCTTCACCTTGGCGTCGCGCAGGTCCTGCTCGACGATGGCCTTCACCTCGGCGAGGTAGTGGTCGCGCTCCGGCGCACGCTGCCCGACGAGGCGCACGATCTCGTCGTACATCTTCGGGTAGAGGGTCGCGAACGAGAGGTCCTCGAGCTCCCACTTCATCGTGTTCATGCCGAGGCGGTGGGCCAGCGGCGCGTAGATCTCGAGGGTCTCGCGGGCCTTGCTCTCCTGCTTCTCCGGCGGCATCCAGCGCAGCGTGCGCATGTTGTGGAGGCGGTCGGCGAGCTTGATGAGCAGCACCCGGATGTCGCGGGCCATCGCGACCACCATCTTGCGGACGGTCTCGGCCGCCGTCGCCTGGCCGTACTTCACCTTGTCGAGCTTGGTGACTCCGTCGACGAGGGCCGCGACCTCGTCGCCGAACTCCACCCGCAGCGAGTCCAGCGAGTACTCGGTGTCCTCGACCGTGTCGTGCAGCAGCGCGGCGGCGAGCGTGGGCGGGGTCATGCCCAGCTCCGCCAGGATCGTGGCGACCGCGAGCGGGTGGGTGATGTAGGGGTCGCCCGACCGGCGGCGCTGGTCGCGGTGGAGATACGCCGCCCGCTCGTAGGCGCGCTCCAGGATCTTGGTGTCGACCTTCGAGTGGTACTGCTTCACGGTGCGCAGCAGCGGTTCGAGCTCGGGGTGCATCGACTGGCGGCTGCCGGGCCGCCGCGGTGCGATGCGCGGGAGGAGAGAGCGGCGGCCGGACGAGTCGTAGTCCGAGGCAGGCGGCGGCGCGACGGGCGGGCCCGTCTCGGCGGCTACGTCCTCGGCCACGCTGCTCCTCGGAAGGACTGGGGAGGGCACAGTCTACGGACACCCGCCCCGCTCGGCCCCCGGCGCACCGCCTCCCGCACGTCCTACAGCGCGCGGAGCGCGACCACGGGCACGTCGACCAGCGCCTCGCGCCCGGAGAGGGCAGGCAGCTCCAGCAGGCACAGCATCGCTGCGACGTCGGCCCCGGTGGAGCGGATCAGGTCCACCGTCGCCCGGGCGGTGCCGCCCGTGGCGAGCACGTCGTCGACCACGACGACGCGGTGGTCGCCGCGCACGGCGTCGGCCTGGATCTCGAGGGTCGCCGTGCCGTACTCGAGGTCGTAGGTGCGCGCGATCACGTCGCCGGGGAGCTTGCCCTGCTTGCGCACCGGCACGAACCCGACTCCGAGGTCGACCGCGAGCGGCGCGCCGAGGATGAAGCCCCGCGCCTCGATCCCCGCGACGGCGTCGGCCTCGATGCCCGCCTCGGCGAGCGCCGCGACCATCGCCGCCACGATCGTCGGGATGCCGCGCGGGTCGGCCAGCACCGGGCTGATGTCGCGGAAGACGACTCCCCGCACCGGCCAGTCCGGGATCGAGCGCATGCGCTCGTCGAGCAGCGCGTCGAGATCGTTCACGCCCGCGGCCGTCAGCGCTTCTTGCGCTTGCTGCGCGACCCGCCGCTGCGAGGCTGCGTCCGGGGACCGGTCGCCACCACCGGCGCACTGAGGTCGGCGGCCGTCGGGTGGTCGAGCTCGGAGGTGTCGACGTCTGTCTCCTCCACCACGGCCGTGGCCGTGGCTGCACCGGCCTTGCGCCGCTGCGCGGCGGTCTTGCCGCGGGCGTCGGTGCCGGCGCGACGCGCGGCGACGCGGGCAGCGAGCGCCTTCATCTCCGGACGCTGCTCCTGCAGCTGGGCAGCGACCGGGGTCGCGATGAAGATCGACGAGTACGTGCCCGCTGCCGTACCGATGAACAGGGCGAGCGACAGGTCCTTGAGCGTGCCGGCACCGAGGAGGCCGACGCCCACGACGAGGATGGCCCCGACGGGCAGCAGAGCCACCACCGAGGTGTTGATCGAGCGGACGAGTGTCTGGTTGAGCGCGAGGTTGGCGGCCTCGCTGTAGGTCATCCGGTTGCTCGAGGTGATGTTGCGGGTGTTCTCGCGCACCTTGTCGAACACCACGACGGTGTCGTAGAGCGAGAAGCCGAGGATGGTGAGCACGCCGATGACGGTCGCGGGCGTGACCTCGAAACCGGTCAGGGCGTAGATGCCGACCGTGATCAGCAGGTCGTGCAGCAGCGCCACGACGGCCGCGACCGCGAGTCTCCACTCGAAGTACGCGGACAGGAAGATGACGACGAGGATCAGGAACACCGCGAGGCCTTGGAGGGCCTTCTTGGTGATCTCCGACCCCCAGCTCGGTCCGACGAGGGTGACGCCGATGTCGCCCTGCGCGACGCCGGTCTCCTTCGCCACCGCAGCGGTGATCTTCGCGGACTCGTCCGGCGTGAGGGCCGGCGTCTGCACGCGGATGGTGCTCTCGCCGACCTGGGTCACGATCGGGTCGACCACGCCCTGGTCCTCGAAGATGCCGCGGACCTGCTCGACCGTCGCGGACGTGTTCGGGATGGTGAACTCCGACCCGCCCTTGAACTCGATGCCCAGGTTGAGCCCGCGACCGAAGAGTCCGACGAGGGCGAGCACGAGGAAGACGCCGGAGATCGCGTACCACCGACGTCGCTTGCCGACGAAGTCGTACGAGACCTCGCCGCTGTAGAGGCGGTGGGCGAGGGTGCCGAGGCGGCTCATCAGGACTCCTTCGAGGCGCCGGCGACGGCCTTGCCGTGGTGGGTGTCGACCTCGACGACCGGCGTCTTCACGCCGAGCCTGTCGGGCGACAGCCCGGTCCAGGGCTTGCCGGACGCGAACCACGACGTGCGCATGAGCAGCGACACCAGCGGACGGGTGAACATGAACGCGACGACGACGTCGACGATCGTGGTGAGGCCCAGCGTGAACGCGAAGCCGCGGACGTTGCCGACGCTCAGGAAGTAGAGGACCACGGCGGCGAGGAACGACACGAAGTCGGCCGCGAGGATGGTGCGACGGGCGCGGATCCACCCGGCATCGCCTGCGGCGCGCAGGCTGCGACCCTCGCGGATCTCGTCCCGGACGCGTTCGAAGTAGACGACGAACGAGTCGGCCGTGATGCCGATCGCGACGATCGCACCCGCGACACCGGCGAGCGACAGGGTGAAGCCGAGCTGGCGACCCAGGATCACGAACAGCTCGTAGCTGATGAGCGCGGCGACGGCCAACGACGCGACGGCCACAACGCCGAGCGCGCGGTAGTAGACGACGAGGTACAACGCCACCAGGGCCAGGCCGAGGGCACCCGCGATGAGGCCCGCCCGAAGCTGGTCGCTGCCGAGCGTCGGGCTGATCTGCTCGACCGACGACACCTCGAGCGACACCGGCAGCGAGCCGTACTTGAGGACGTTGGCGAGCGCCTTGGCCTCGTCGGCGGTGAACGAGCCGTAGATGACCGCGCTGCCGCCGATGATCGCCTGGTTGACGCTGGGGGCCGACTCGACGAGGCCGTCGAGCACGATCGCGAACTGGTTCTGCGGCGGGGAGTTCTTGGCCAGCTCGCCGGTGACCGTCGCGAACTGCTTCGATCCCTCGGGCGTGAAGGTCAGGTTGACCTCCCAGCCGGCGCCGCCGGACTGCGACAGACCAGCCTGGGCGCTGGCGATCTCGGTGCCCTGCACCGCCGCCTTGTCGAGCAGGTACTTGTAGGTGCCGTCCTTGTCGCACGTCACCAGGTACTTGTTCGGGTCGGCCGGGCCGCCCTTGGTCGCGCCGGGCTTGCTGCAGTCCAGCGCCGTGAAGGCTGCCTGCAGGGCTGCGTCGTTGGTGGCGGACTGGATCGGCGGGTTGCCGTTCTGCGACGTGACGCCGCCGGTGGTGGTCGTGGTGCCCGTCGTCGACGACGCGGACGGCGACGGCGTGGGCGTGGGGCTCGCCGAGCCGGCGAGGCCGCCGGTGATCGCCGAGCCGTTGCCCGTGGCCGACGGCGACGCGGTCGGCGACGGCGAGGTCGCCCCGGCCGACGCGGTCGCGCCCGATGCCGAGGGCGACGCGGAGGGCGAGCCGCTCCCGGACGCCGACGGCGACGCGGTCGGCTGCGGGGTGCCGTAGTCGACGTTGAGCACCGGCCGCATGTCGAGCTTCGCGGTCGTGGCGAGGGAGTCGAGGACCGCCTGGTTCGTGGCGCCCGGGATCGACACGATGATGCTGGCGTTCGAGCCGTTGCCCTGGGTGGTCACCTCGGACTCGGCGACGCCGAAGCCGTCGACGCGCTGGCGGATGATCTCGACGGTCTGCTTGAGCTGGTCGTCGGTGATCTGGCCGCCGTCGTTGGAGCCCGTCGGCGTGAGGATCACCTGCGTGCCGCCGCGGAGATCGAGGCCCAGCTTGGGCGTGTTCGTCAGGCCCGGCCAGAACGTCCAGACGCCGAGCGCGACCACGATGACCCCGAGGATCGCCAGGGTCCGCCCCGCGTGCGTGTAGCCGGTTGTCGGTGCTGCCACCGTCGTGTCTCCCGTGCGTCCTGATCCGGCGCCGCCGCACCAGGAACCGTCGTGACCCGCCGTCGCGGCGGATCGGTGTCCAGACGGCCCCGCGGACCGTCGTCGTCGAACGCGTTCGGCGTGCCCCCGCCCTGCCCCCCGACTGCTCGGGAGCAGCGCGGAGCGCCCCGAGAAGTATGGAGGACGCGCCGCACCGCCCCCGAACCAGGGCTATGCGCCAGGCGTGTCGTCCTCGGGGATCGACGCCGCAGCAGCCTCAGGCGTTCCCGGCTCGGGATCCGGGTCCGGATCGGGGTCGGGGATCACGCGCGCCACGGCCGCGGTCACGTACCGGACCGTGACCCCCGGGGCGATCTCGAGATCCATCTGGTCGTCCTCGACCGCCGTGACCGTGCCGAAGAGTCCGGCGGTGGTCATCACCCGGACGCCGGGGACCACCTGGGCGACGGTCGCCTGCTGCTCCTTCTGGCGGTTGCGCGCCGGACGCACGATGAGCAGGTAGAAGGCCGCGATCACGACCATGATCAGGAGCAGGCCGTTGGGGTCCACGCAGTCCTCCGGTGCTGGGCCGGGGTCGCCGGCGGTGACCCCGCGAGTCTAGGTGGTGCTCCCGGGCTCTTCCGCCTCGGCGAACGGCAGCACCGGCGTGAGGCCGGCGGGCATGGCCAGACCGAGGTGCGACCACGCCGCCGGAGTGGCCACCCGGCCGCGCGGGGTGCGGGCCAGCAGCCCCGCACGCACGAGGAACGGCTCGCACACCGTCTCGACCGTCTCGGACTCCTCCCCCACGGCGACCGCGAGGGTCGACAGGCCGACGGGGCCGCCGGCGAACCGGCGCAGCAGGGCGTCGAGCACGGCTCGGTCGAGCCGGTCGAGCCCGATCGGGTCGACCTCGTAGAGCGCGAGGGCCGCCTGCGCCACGGCAAGGTCGACGTGGCCGTCGGCGCGCACCTGCGCGAAGTCGCGCACCCGGCGCAGCAGTCGGTTCGCCACGCGCGGCGTCCCTCGGCTGCGACGGGAGATCTCCACGGCGGCGTCGTCGGCCAGCGGCACGTCGAGCAGGGCCGCGCTGCGCTGCAGGATCGAGCGCAGGTCGTCGGGCTCGTAGAAGTCCATGTGCGCGGTGAACCCGAACCGGTCGCGCAGCGGGCCGGGAAGCAGACCGGCGCGCGTGGTGGCACCGACGAGCGTGAACGCCGGGAGGTCGAGCGGGATCGCCGTGGCGCCCGGTCCCTTGCCGACGATGATGTCGACCCGGAAGTCCTCCATCGCGAGATAGAGCATCTCCTCCGCCGCGCGCGACATCCGGTGGATCTCGTCGAGGAACAGCACCTCGCCCGGGACCAGGCTGGAGAGGACTGCGGCCAGATCCCCTGCGTGCTGCAGCGCGGGGCCGCTCGTGACGCGCAGCGGGGTGCCGAGCTCGGCGGCGATGATCATGGCCAGCGTGGTCTTGCCGAGCCCCGGAGGGCCCGCGAGGAGCACGTGGTCGGCTGCGCGGCCCCGCGCGGCCGCGGCCTCGAGCACCAGGCCGAGCTGGTCCTTCACCCGCTGCTGCCCGATGAAGGCGTCGAGCGTGCGCGGACGCAGCGCTCCCTCGATCGCGGCGTCGTCGTCGCGCTGCTCGGCGCCGACGAGGCGCGAGCCGTCGTCGTGGACGACCTCGAGATCGAGGTCGAGGTCGTCGGGCGTCACGCGCGGTCCAGGGTGCGCAGCGCGGCACGGAGCACGGTGGCGACGTCGGCGTCGTCGGACACCTCGCCGGCCACCGCCTGCACCGCGGCGTCGGCCTCCTTGGGCGACCAGCCGAGCCCGACGAGCGCGGCGTGCACCTGGCCCTGCCAGGGCGGCCCGGCCGTGCCTGCGCTCTGCGCGAGGTCGACCACGCCGGCCGGCGCTCCGAGGCGGTCCTTGAGCTCGAGCACCAGCCGCTGCGCGCCCTTGCGGCCCACGCCCGGAACCCGAGTGAGCGCGGTGAGGTCCTCGGTGGCGACCGCGGCACGCAGCTGGTCGGGCGAGAGCACCGACAGCAGCGACTGCGCGAGGCGCGGACCCACGCCGGTGACGGTCTGGAGGAGCTCGAAGACCGACCGCTCGTCGGAGTCGGCGAACCCGTACAGCGTCATGGAGTCCTCGCGCACGACGAGCGTGGCGGGCAGCGCCGCGGCGTGGCCGACCCGCAGGTCGCCGAGGGTCGCCGGCGTGCACTGCAGCTCGAGGCCGATGCCGCCGACGTCGACGACCGCCGTGGTGGCGCCGACCGAGGCCACGGTGCCGCGCACGAACGAGATCACGAGGTTCCTCCCACGGCGACACGACGACCCGGCGCCGTCCGCGTGGCCGACCTCGGGATCCGGGGCTGGGGTGCCGCAGCAGCCGCGGCCGCGAGGCGGGCGCTCGAGTCGCCCCGCCAGAGATGGCAGATCGCCAGGGCGAGTGCGTCGGCCGCGTCGGCGGGTCGCGGTGCCTCGTCCAGCGCCAGCAGCCGGGCGACCATCGCTCCCACCTGCGCCTTGTCGGCACGGCCGCTGCCGGTGACCGCCGCCTTGACCTCGCTCGGGGTGTGCAGCACGACCGGGATCCCGCGGCGTGCCGCGGCCGCGATGGCGACCGCGCCAGCCTGCGCGGTGCCCATGACCGTGCGGACGTTGTGCTGGGCGAACACCCGCTCGACCGCGACGGCGTCGGGCTCCGTGGCCTCGAGGGCGGCCTCGATCCCGGCCTCGAGCGTCAGCAGCCGGTGCGCGAGATCGAGGTCGGGAGCCGTGCGCAGCACCTCGACACGGACCAGCGTCAACCGGCGCCCGGGCGTGCCGTCGACCACGCCGACGCCGCACCGGGTCAGGCCAGGGTCCACCCCGAGCACCCGCATGCAGCCTCCCGTGCACCGACCGAACAGATGTACGGATGCTAGCCCGCCGCCCCTCCCCCACGACCGCGGGACACGCCGGGGCGCATTCCGGAACCACCCGTCCCGAACGCCACCCGTCGAGCCAGCCACCGGACGTGCGCGCGGGCGGCCGTCAGGCCGCACCGGGCGCCGACGGCCCGCCAGGGCCCGAGGCGACCGGTCCTCGGCGCGCCAGCGCAGCGAGCCCGCGCTCGCTGGGAGCCGCAGCAAACACAGCCGACCGGACCCGCTCGTCCCGCATCCCACCTGTCGAGCCAGCCACCGGACGTGCGCGCCGGCGGCCGTCAGGCCGCACCGGGCGCCGACGGCCCGCCAGGGCCCGAGGCGACCGGTCCTCGGCGCGCCGGCGACGCATGCGCGAACGGCCGGAGACGGGGCCCGAAGGGTCGCGGCTCCGGACGTTCCGCCGAGCGCAGCGAGGCCCGCGCATGCTTGGAGCCGCAGGAATTACGCGTCGAGGGCTTCGAGGATCTCGTCGCTGACGTCGGCGTTGACGTAGACGGTCTGGACGTCGTCGCTGTCCTCGAGGGCGTCGATGAGACGGAAGACCTTGCGAGCGGTGTCCTCGTCGACCTCCACCTGCATCGAGGGGAGGAACGAGGTCTCGGCCGACTCGTAGTCGATGCCGGCGTCCTGCAGTGCGGTGCGCACGGCGACGACGTCGGTGGCGGCGGACACGACCTCGAAGGCCTCCCCGAGGTCGTTGACCTCCTCGGCACCGGCCTCGAGGACCGCGAGCAGGACGTCGTCCTCGGTGAGCTCGCCCTTGGGCACGATCACGACGCCCTTGCGGGAGAACAGGTACGAGACCGAGCCGGGGTCGGCCATCGAGCCGCCGTTGCGCGTCATGGCCACGCGCACCTCGGAGGCGGCGCGGTTGCGGTTGTCGGTGAGGCACTCGATGAGCACCGCGACGCCGTTGGGGCCGTACCCCTCGTACATGATCGTCTGGTAGTCGGCACCGCCCGCCTCGGCGCCCGACCCGCGCTTGACCGCGCGGTCGATGTTGTCGTTGGGGACCGAGCTCTTCTTGGCCTTGTAGATGGCGTCGTACAGCGTCGGGTTGGCCGCCGGGTCGCCCCCACCGGTGCGCGCCGCGACCTCGATGTTCTTGATCAGCTTGGCGAACATCTTGCCGCGCTTGGCGTCGATGACGGCCTTCTTGTGCTTCGTGGTCGCCCACTTGGAGTGGCCGCTCATGCCTGCTCTCTCACCATCTCGACGAAGTACTGATGGACGCGGGTGTCCCCGGTCAGCTCCGGGTGGAAGGACGTGGCCAGCAGGTGCCCCTGCCGGACGGCGACGATCTTACCGGCGGCAGGACCGGTCGGGACGCTGCCGAGGACCTCGACCCCCTCCCCCGCCTGCTCCACCCACGGGGCCCGGATGAACACCGCGTGCACCGGGGGCTGTCCCAGCACGGCGATCTCGATGTCGGCCTCGAAGGAGTCGACCTGGCGCCCGAACGCGTTCCGGACGACCGTGACGTCGAGGCCCCCGATCGTCTCTTGGTCGGGCCGGCCGCCCACGATCCGCTCGGCGAGCATGATCATCCCCGCGCACGAGCCGTACGCCGGCAGCCCCCCGCGCACGAGCTCCCGCAGCGGCTCCATGAGGCCCCAGCGCAGCGCGAGGTTGCTCATCGTCGTGGACTCGCCGCCGGGCACCACGAGCGCGTCGATGCCCTCGAGGTGCTCGGGCAGACGGATCTGGCGCGTGGACGCGCCCGACACCTGCAGCGCCCGCTCGTGCTCGCGGACGTCGCCCTGCAGCGCGAGGACCCCGACCAGCGGGGTCGCCGTCACCAGCCGCGGTCTTCCAGGCGGTGGTGCACCGGGAGGTCGGCGACGTTGATCCCGACCATGGCCTCGCCGAGGCCGCGGCTGACCTTCGCCACGATGTCGGCGTCGCGGTAGTGCGTGGTGGCCTGGACGATCGCGTTCGCGCGCTCGATCGGGTTGCCGGACTTGAAGATGCCCGAGCCCACGAAGACGCCGTCGGCGCCGAGCTGCATCATCATCGCGGCGTCGGCCGGGGTGGCGATGCCGCCCGCGGTGAACATCACGACCGGGAGACGGCCGAGTCGCGCCGTCTCGACGACGAGGTCGTAGGGCGCCTGCAGCTCCTTGGCCGCGACGTAGAGCTCGTCGTCGGCCATCGACGACAGGCGGTTGATCTCCGCGCGGATCGTGCGCATGTGCTTGGTGGCGTTGGAGACGTCACCGGTGCCGGCCTCGCCCTTCGAGCGGATCATCGCCGCGCCCTCGTTGATGCGGCGCAGCGCCTCTCCGAGGTTGGTGGCGCCGCAGACGAAGGGGACGGTGAACGCCCACTTGTCGATGTGGTTGGCGTAGTCGGCCGGGGTGAGCACCTCGGACTCGTCGATGTAGTCGACGCCGAGCGACTCGAGGACCTGGGCCTCCACGAAGTGGCCGATGCGCGCCTTGGCCATCACCGGGATCGAGACGGCCTCGATGATGCCGTCGATCATGTCGGGGTCGCTCATCCGCGACACACCGCCCTGGGCGCGGATGTCGGCGGGCACCCGCTCGAGGGCCATGACGGCGACCGCGCCGGCGTCCTCGGCGATCGTGGCCTGCTCCGGGGTGACGACGTCCATGATCACGCCGCCCTTGAGCATCTCGGCCATGCCGCGCTTCACGCGCGCGGTGCCCACCTCGGGACGACCGGACTCGGTGGTGCTGCTCTCGAACGACATCGCGGACCTCGGGCTCTCGGGCGGTACTCGGGGGCGCCTGCGTGGCGCGCGCTCAGGATACCCTCAGCGGCCCTCTCCGCCGTACGACGGTCCGGAGCGCCGGGACCGCCGCACCCGCCGTCCTGGCCAGCCGGGCCGCCGTCGCAGGCGCGGTCGGGAGGCTCAGGAGACGGTGGCCTTGGCCTTGCTGTTCACGAGCGTGACCCACACCTGGCCGGGCTTGAACGGCACGATCTGGCCGTCCGGCCCGGTGAAGGTCGTGCCGCCCGTCGCGACCGGCCGGCTCCAGGTGACGGGGTACGCGCGTCCGTCCCGCAGGATCCACGCCTTGCCCGTGCCGACGGTCTTGAGCATCGGCGTGCGGCCGCCGTACCGGTCGCCGAACCCGGAGTCGCTCTGGGCGACGTACTGCAGGACGACCGTCGCGGCGTGCTGCACGCCGCCCTCGGTGGCCCGGGCCGGCTTCTTGTTCAGCCATACGTCGAAGACGCCGAGCTTCGGGTTCCAGACGTACTTCGCCTGGGAGTCGGGATAGGGCACGACGGCGACCTTCACCGGTCGGCCGCCAGCGGGGGCCTCCTCGGAGAAGGTGAAGCCGATGTCCTGCGCCGCTGAGGCCTTCGGCGCCCGGGCCAGGAGCACCGACGGGTGGCCGAAGAAGTCGTAGGGCGCGCGCCGGCTGTGGTCGCGGAAGTAGCCCTTGATCCCCTTGTCGCCCGAGACGTCGAAGAGCGACGCCTTCGCGAGCAGCGGCATGAGCTTGTGCTGGCTGCCGGAGTAGGCGAACGCGGGCTTGCCGAACTGCGCGAGCAGCTCGATGTCGGAGATGCGCGCACTGCGCACGGGCCCGACGGTCTTGGGCAGGGTCGTGGAGAAGACGGCAGCAAGGCGGGTGAGGCCCCACTCCACCTCCTCGACGTAGACGATGTCGGCGTACTTCAGGCCGGTGTGCGGCTGGGCGAACGGCGTGTTGTCGAACTTCACGACGAGCACGGGCTTGCCCGCGCCGCCGGGGAGGCCGGAGAGGGGCGAGGCGTCGGAGGGCGCCTCGGGCGACGCGCTCTCGACGGGAGACTCCGCGGGCGACGACGACACCGCGGCCGGGGCCGAGCTCGCGGGCGGCGGCGGGCTCGACGCCGCGCACCCGGCGAGCGCCAGGGCCGCGGAGGCCGTGAGGACGACGGGTACGACGCAGCGCCGCCGGATCGGGGTGAGGGCAGGTCGCAGTCGCACGGAGCCAGGGTAAGCGGCCGCGTCTCAGCGGCCGTCGAGGCCCGCCGGGACCGTGTCGTCGAAGTCGATCGTGGTCGGCATCGGGGTGTGCCCCGCGAGGCCGAACCAGCGGGCGATCCGCTTGCGGCGCACGTGGAGGCAGCTGCGGACGACGTCGTTGTGGAACCGCCGCGCCAGCTCCACCCGGCGGCAGGCGACGGCGAGCTCGGCCATCAGCTGCTCGGCCACGGCGGTGTCGGGGGCGGCGTCCTCGACGATCGCCTCGACGTCCTCGCGCTCGCCGAGCAGGGCCGCCAACGACCGGGTCAGCTCGCTCTCGGCGACCGACCGCGCCTCGTCGTCGTCGCCGCCCACCAGGAGCGACTCCTGGGCGGCCGACGACAGCAGCAGGGCGGACGCCGGGTCGAGGAAGCCGGACGACGCGAGGTCCTGCGCCGCCGCCGCGCGGCGCAGCAGCTGCGCGTCGAGCCCGGCGTGCGCGGTCTCGATCCGGTGGTGCAGCCGGTCGATGCGACCGGCGAGCGACGAGAGGTAGACGGCGATCGCACCGAGCAGGACGACGACCACCAGGAGGGTCGTGAGCTTCTCCATGTCTACTCACCGCCGCCCGCGGCGAACCGGGCGACGACCGGCGGGATGGTGCGCACGCCTACTCGCCCCCGCCCCGGGCGAACCGGCC
Source organism: Actinomycetes bacterium (assembly GCA_029781935.1). GTDB lineage: Bacteria > Actinomycetota > Actinomycetes > S36-B12 > CAIYMF01 > Longivirga. The sequence goes on from JAKOVT010000160.1 coordinate 12,775, forward strand.
GACGAGCTGGCCGCGCATGTCCTCGGTGACCTTCTCCCCCGTGACCGTGACCGCCTCGTAGACCTCGACCACGCGGCTCGCGACGGTCTCCCAGTCGTACTCCCGGGCGCGGAGCGCGCCCTCGGCCGAGAGCCGACGGCGCTCCTCGGCGTCGGACAGCAGCTCGATCGCCGCCCGGGCGAGGTCGGCAGGGTCCTCGTTGGTGAACGTGGCCCCGGCCCGGCCGTCGGCCACGACCCGGCGGAACGCCTCGATGTCGCTCGCGAGGACCGGCGTACCGCTGGCCATCGCCTCCAGCAGGACGATGCCGAAGCTCTCGCCCCCGGTGTTCGGCGCGACGTAGAGGTCGGCGGAGACGAACGCGCGCGCCTTGTCCTCCTCGCTCACCAGCCCGAGGTAGACGACGCGGTCCGAGATCGAGGGGTCGAGCGCCTCGCGCATCTCCTCCTCGTCGCCCGGGCCGGCCACCAGGAGGCGTACGCCGGGGTGGGCCTCGGCGATGGCGGGCAGCGCCTCGAGCAGCACCGGCAGCCCCTTGCGAGGCTCGTCGATGCGGCCGATGAAGAACAGCGAGCCGCCGTCTCCGGGCCAGCCGGGCAACGGCTCGGCATGGCCGAACGCGGAGCAGTCGACGCCGTTGGGGATCAGGACGGCGTCGCCGCCCATGTGCTCGACGAGCGTCTGGCGCGCGGCCTCGCTCACCGCGATCCGGGCCGAGACCTTCTCCAGCGCCGTCTGGCCGATCGCGAAGCCGGCCGACAGGATCCGCGACCGTTCCATCGACGAGTGCCAGGTGGCGACGATGGGTCCGCGCGCGGCCCAGCACGACAGGATCGACACGCTCGGGGAGAGCGGTTCGTGGACGTGCAGGACGTCGAAGTCGCCGTGGCGCAGCCAGCGGCGCACCCGCCGTGCGGTGACGGGGCCGAACTGCACCTTGGCCTTGGAGCCGTTGTAGGCCACGGACACCGGGCGGCCGGACGAGACGACGAACGGCGGCAGGTCGACCTCGCCGTCGTCGTCGCACGGCGCGAGGACGCTGACCTCGTGGCCGAGCCGCATGAGGGCCACAGCGAGGTCGCGCACATGCGCCTGGACGCCGCCCGGCGTCGACCAGTCGTAGGGGCACACGATGCCGACCCTCACGGCTTCGGCGCCTTGTCCGGGTCGAGGTCGTCGACCCACACACGCTGGAGCATGTGCCAGTCCGTCGGGTGCGCCGCGATCCCCGCGGCGAAGCGGTCGGCGACGAGCTGGGTCGCCGCGAAGATGCGCCGCGACCGCTCGCCCTCCTGCGGCACCTCGATCGGCGGGTGGAACCGCACGGCGTTGCGGCCGCCGTCGAGGAACAGCTCGGCCGTCATGAGAGCGGCGCCGGTGTCGATCGCCAGCGCCGCAGGGCCCGCGGGCATCTTCGCCTTCGAGCCGAAGAACTGGACGGGGACGCCGCCCCTGCCGAGGTCGCGGTCGCCGAGCAGTGCCACGAAGCCGCCGGCCTTCAGGCGGTCCTGCAGGTACGGGAACGGCGGGTCGCCTCCCGTCAGCGGGATGATGTCCATGCCGAGCGAGCGGCGGAAGGCGAGGAACTTCTCGTAGAGGTCCTCGGGCTTGAGCCGCTCCGCGACGCTCACGACCGGTTGGTGTGCCAGCGTCGCCCAGGCTCCCGCGTGGTCCCAGTTGCCCATGTGCGGCAGCGCGACGACCACGCCCCTGCCCTCGGCGAGCGCATCCGCGAGCAGGTGCTCGTCGTGAGCGACGAAGGACGACACGATCTGCTCACGGCTGTGCCCGGGCAGGCGGAACGCGTCGCACCAGTAGCGGAAGTAGGACCGCATCCCCTGCTTGGACAGGCGGCGGAGCTCCTCGTCGGGCAGGTCGGGGCCGACCACTCGGCGGAGGTTGGACTCCAGCCGCAGCACGTCCTTGCCGCGGCGCGACCAGAGCGTGTCGGCGATGCGGTCGAACGTCGCGTAGGCCGCACCTTCGGGCATGCGCTTCACGACCTGCCAGCCGGCGCCGTAGGCGATCGACACCAGCCGGTCGTTGAGCTCGCTCACGGACCGTCCTCCACCGGTGCGACGAGCAGCTGCTTGCGCACGTGCAGCATCCGCTGCCCGACGGTGAACCAGGTGAGCGCGGCGAGGATCCACAGCGCGGCCGGGAGGATGTAGGGGACGCCGAGGCCGTACAGCAGGGCTGCGGCGCCCGCGATGATGAGCCGCTCGGCGCGCTCGGCGATGCCGACGTTGCACTCGGCCCCGACACTCTCGGCACGGGCCTTGGCGTAGGACACCACGGCGCCGCCCACGAGGCAGACGATCGCGACCGCCGCGGTGAGGCGGTCCCCCGCCGCGACGAAGCCGAGGGCGACCGCGCCGAAGAGAACGCCGTCGGTGACGCGGTCGAGGGTCGAGTCGAGGAAGGCGCCCCAAGGCCCCTGCCGGCCCGACATCCGGGCCATCGTGCCGTCGAGCAGGTCGCTGAAGGCGAAGAGGAGGATCACCAGGGTGCCGGCGGCCCACTGCTGCCGCGGGTAGAACCACAGTCCTGCCGCGCTCGCGCCCACGGTTCCGGCGACGGTCACGGCGTCGGGCGAGACGTGGAGGCGGAGCAGCCCACGGGCCACGGGATCGATGACGTGGCCCACGGCGGCACGGGCTGAGGCGTTGTTCAGCATGGCAGTGACGAGAGTAACGGCGTACCGGTTGAGCGAAGCG
>JAKOVT010000161.1 GCA_029781935.1 Actinomycetes bacterium
GTGCAGTGGGCCGCGAGCGCGGCCGCCACCGACTGCACGGCGTACTCGTGCTCGGCGTGGTCCTTGGCGGAGTCGAGCAGCGCGGAGGCCAGCGAGGCGTCGGAGGTCGCGTCGGACGACCTGCGCATGGTGCCGGCGAGCACCCGCGAGGTGACGGTGTCGGCGAGCCGGCGCACGAGCATCTCCGGGGTGGCACCGAGCAGGCCGTCGACCGAGAACGTCCAGCACGACGGGTACGCCGCGGCGAGCCGGGTCAGCAGGAAGCGCGGGTCGACCGGGCCGGAGGTGGTCACGACGACGTCGCGGGCCAGCACGACCTTGTCGAGCTCCCCGGCGTCGATCCGCGCGACGGCCTCGGCGACGGCCTCCTGCCACTCGGGCACGGTGAGCGAGCCCTCCGAGTAGGCGACGCCCTCGGGTGGCTGCGGCACGGCGGCCGGGTGGCGCAGGCCGGCGAGCGTCTCGTCGATCGCGAGGCGCGCGGCGCGCGGCGAGTCGGCGACCACCGTGAGCCAGCTCGTGCCGTCGCGGCGGCCGACCACGACCGACGGCACGACGATGACCGAGGTGCCGGGGATCGGGTCGAAGGCGAACGAGGCGAACGCGACGGGGCCGGAGCCCGGCACCTGCAGCGCGTCGTCGACATCGGCGTCGGCGAGCCAGCCGGCCCACCACCGCTGGGCGCGCGAGAAGCGCTCCGGGCCGCCGAGCTCGGCGCGCGCGGCCTCGCCCCAGCCGACCAGCCCGGTCTCCGCGCCGTCGGGTCCGGTGGTCACCCAGGAGGTGGTTCCGATCCCGCGGGGGAGGAGCGAGAGCAGCGGCCGGTCGGCCAGCTCGTCGGGGAGGACGACGGTCCGCACGGTCGCCGGCGGCGCGGGCACGGCGTACGGCGCGGTCGACACGCGTTCAGGCTAGGCCTCGGGCGGCCGGGCGGCAGCCCGGAGAGGCGCCGACGTGGCGCACGTCTCGTTCGTTCGGGTGCGAGCGACCCCCTTCGACGACCGTCACGGCGGGAGTAGGGTAGGCACGCCCTCGTGAAGGAATTCACAAGCGCACGCGCACGCCCCTGCGAGCCCGAGGATCCTGTCCGACCGTGAGCACGCCGACCACCGCCCGGCCCGCCGGCGACGACCCCGTCGCCGGCGTCCGTCCGACCGGTCGCGGCACGGCCTGACCCGACCTCGCGAGCCCGGCTCCGGCGCCCGCCCGCACCACCCGCACGACCGCTCGACCCGCACCACCGCACGTCCGGTTCCGACGGTGCCGGGGACCTCCCCGGGTGCCGCATGCACCGCAGCGCGTCCGCACTAGGATTCGCCGCGGTGCAAGCGGTGTCATCGCCGGTGAGGGCGGGCGCACCCGCACCACCAGCCGGGCCCGACCCGGACGAGCACGAGGAAGGACGCCACCGTGGGCGAGGTCTACCTGCCGATCTTCGTGCTCGGCACCCTGGGGCTCCTGTTCGCCCTGTTCTCGGTGCTGCTCGCGCCGAAGACCGTGGCGGCGCAGAAGTACAACCGCTCCCTCACCGACTCCTACGAGTGCGGCATCGACCCGACGCCGCAGCCGATCGGCGGCGGTCGGTTCCCGGTGAAGTACTACCTGACGGCGATGCTCTTCATCGTCTTCGACATCGAGATCGTCTTCCTCTACCCGTTCGCGGTGGCCTTCGACCAGCTGCGGCTGTTCGGCCTGGTCGAGATGGCGCTGTTCATCGTCACGGTCCTCGTCGTCTACGGCTACGTGTGGCGGCGCGGCGGGCTCGAGTGGGACCAGTGACCCGCTCGGCCGCGCGTCCCACCACCACGACGACTCACGGACAGAAGGGCTAGACCGATGGGGATCCAGGAGAGCCTCCCGAGCGGGGTGATCCTCACGTCCATCGAGAAGGTCGCGGGCCTCGCCCGCGCCGGCTCGATGTGGCCCGCGACCTTCGGGCTCGCGTGCTGCTCGATCGAGATGATGTCCACCGGCGGACCCCGCTGGGACCTCGCGCGCTTCGGCATGGAGGTCTTCCGCGGCTCACCGCGGCAGGCCGACCTCATGATCGTCGCGGGCCGAGTGAGCCAGAAGATGGCTCCCGTCATGCGCCAGATCTACGACCAGATGCCCGACCCCAAGTGGGTCATCGCCATGGGCGTCTGCGCCAGCAGCGGCGGCATGTTCAACAACTACGCGATCGTGCAGGGCGCCGACCACATCGTGCCCGTCGACGTCTACCTGCCCGGCTGCCCGCCGCGGCCGGAGATGCTCATCGACGCCATCCTCAAGGTCCACGAGAAGGCCAAGGCCACCAAGATGGGCGCCAACCGGCAGGCCCAGATCACCGAGCTCGAGGAGCTCGCCCTGCAGGCCGAGCCCACCTCCGCGATGAAGGGGCTGCTCCGGTGACCGACACCCCCGAGACCCCCGCCGAGGTCGCCGAGGTGGTTCCCGCCGACATCCCCACGCTCCCCGTCGTCGACGTGCGCAGCGGCATGTTCGGCGGCTCGGTCGGCCCCGACACCTCCGGCTACGGCGGCCTGGTCCGCACCGTCGAGCTCCCCGCGCCGGCGGTGCGCCCCTTCGGCGGCTGGTACGACGAGGTGGCCGACGAGCTCGACCTGGCGCTCGCCGACGACGGCACCTCCTTCGACGAGGCCGTGATCCACACCGTCGTCGACCGCGGCGAGATCACCTTCCACGTGCGTCCCGAGCACCTGCTGGCGTTCATGCGCCGGCTGCGCGACGAGCCGGCCCTGCGCTTCGAGGTCTGCACCGGCGTCTCCGGCGTCCACTACCCGCACATGACCGGCGCCGAGCTGCACGCCGTGTGGCACCTGCTGTCGATCACGCACAACCGGATCGTCCGCGTCGAGGTCAGCGCCTCGGAGGCGCACCCGCATGTGCCCAGCGTGGTGTCGGTCTACCCGGCCGACGACTGGCACGAGCGCGAGACGTTCGACATGTTCGGCATCGTCTTCGACGGGCATCCGGGCCTCACCCGCATCCTCATGCCCGACGACTGGCCGGGGCACCCGCAGCGCAAGGACTACCCGCTCGGTGGCATCCCGGTCGAGTACAAGGGCGCCACCGTCCCGCCGCCGGACCAGCGGAGGTCGTACTCCTGATGAACGACGTCACCTACGAGGCGTCCTACGACGCCCCCGACGCCGGCGCCACCGACCACGGCGACCCGTACGCCGGCGTGTACGAGACCACCGAGGGGCGCGTCTTCACGGTCACCGGTCAGGACTGGGACACCGTGCTCGCGCCCGGCGAGGGGCGCAAGGAGCGCATCGTCGTCAACATGGGTCCGCAGCACCCGTCGACCCACGGCGTGCTGCGCCTCATCCTCGAGCTCGACGGCGAGACGGTCACCGAGGCCCGCTGCGGGATCGGCTACCTGCACACCGGCATCGAGAAGAACCTCGAGTACCGCAACTGGACCCAGGGCGTCGCGTTCGTGACGCGCATGGACTACCTCGCGTGCATGGCGAACGAGGCCGGCTACGTCCTCGCGGTCGAGAAGCTGCTCGGCATCGAGAAGGACGTCCCGGAACGCGCGCAGATCATCCGCGTCATCGCGCTGGAGCTGCAGCGGATCTCCTCGCACCTCGTCGCCCTCGCGACCGGTGGCTTCGAGATGGGCGCGCTCACCGCGATGACCAACGGCTTCCGCGACCGCGAGGAGATCCTGCGGCTCATCGAGATGATGAGCGGCCTGCGCATGAACAACGCCTACCTCCGCCCCGGCGGTGTGGCGCAGGACATGCCCGAGGGCGGCGTCGCGCAGATCCGCGAGGTGCTGCGCAAGCTCCCCCAGCAGCTCGACGGCGTCCCCACGATGCTGGTCGACAACGGCGTCTGGAAGGACCGCACGTCGGGCATCGGCTACCTCGACCTCGCGGGCTGCATGGCGCTGGGCGTCACCGGTCCGGTGCTTCGGGCGACGGGCCTGCCCTACGACGTCCGCAAGGCGATGCCGTACTTCGACTACGACCGCTACGACTTCGACGTCCCGACCGAGACCTCGTGCGACGTCTACGGCCGGTTCCTCATCCGCATCGAGGAGATCAACCAGTCGATGCGGATCATCGCCCAGGCCTGCGACGTGCTCGAGAAGACGCCCGGCCCGGTCATGGTCGCCGACAAGAAGATCGCCTGGCCCGCGCAGCTCTCGATCGGCGGCGACGGCCAGGGCAACTCCCTCGACCACATCCGCCACATCATGGGCGAGTCGATGGAGGCGCTGATCCACCACTTCAAGCTGGTGACCGAGGGCTTCCACGTGCCGGCCGGCCAGGTCTACTCCTGGACCGAGGCGCCGCGCGGCGCCCTCGGCGTCCACGCGGTGAGCGACGGCGGCAACCGGCCCTACCGAGTGCACTTCCGCGACCCGAGCTTCAACAACCTCCAGGCCACCGCCGCGATGTGCGAGGGCGGCCAGGTGGCCGACGTGATCGGCGCGGTGGCGTCGATCGACCCCGTCATGGGTGGTGTGGACAGGTGAGGCCAGCACGGCGAGCGCAGCGACCCCAGCAGGTCCAGCGAGCCGGACGGCTCCGCCCCCGTGGACACGGTGTCGACCGGTAGCGGTCGACGGCAGCGACGAGCAGACGACGACGAGTGAGAGAGACGACATGGCACTGACCGAGCAGACCCGCGCCGACGCGGTGGAGCTCGCGGGTCGCTACCCGCAGAGCCGTTCGGCGCTCCTGCCGCTGCTGCACCTCGTTCAGTCGGCCGAGGGCACCGTCACCCCCGACGGCATCGCGCTGTGCGCCGACGTCGTCGGGCTCACCACCGCCGAGGTCGCCGCCGTCGCGACGTTCTACACGATGTACAAGCGGCACAAGGTCGGCCGCTACCACGTCGGCGTCTGCACCAACACGCTGTGCGCCGTCCTCGGTGGCGACGCCATCTGGGGCGCGCTGTCCGAGCGTCTCGGCGTGGGCCACGACGAGGTCACGTCCGACGGCCTCATCTCCCTCGAGCGCATCGAGTGCCAGGCGGCGTGCACCCACGGGCCGGTGATGACGGCCAACTGGGAGTTCCTCGACGACATGGACGTCCCGCGCGCGCTCGAGGTGGTCGAGAAGCTGCAGCGCGGCGAGGAGGTCTACTCCACGCGCGGCCCGCGCATCGGCACCTTCGAGGAGATCGAGCGCACGCTCGCGGGCTTCGACGACGGCCTCGCGCAGGAGGGCGGCACCGACGACCGCATGCTCGCCGGTCTCGCCGTGGCGCAGGAGCGCGGCATGACCGCTCCGGAGGGCCCGGCGGAGTCGCCGCTGGTCGCCCTCGCCCAGCAGCAGAAGTCGGAGGCCTGAGCCGTGGCGCTGACCCCGATCCTCACCGCCCACTGGGACGAGGCCGACTCGCACACGATCGAGGGCTACCGCCGCCACGGCGGCTACGCCATGGTCCCGGTGAGCTTCGGCGTCCACCCCGACGACGTCATCGCCCTGGTCAAGGACTCGGGGCTGCGCGGCCGCGGCGGCGCGGGCTTCCCGACCGGCATGAAGTGGGGCTTCGTCCCGCAGAACACCGGCCGTCCGAACTACCTCGTCGTCAACGGCGACGAGTCCGAGCCGGGTGCCTGCAAGGACATCCCGCTCATGTACAACAACCCGCACGCGCTCGTGGAGGGCTGCATCCACGCGGCCTACGCGATCCGCGCGAACTGGGCCTTCATCTACATCCGCGGCGAGGTGCCGCACGTCATCCGTCGCGTCGCCGCCGCCGTGCGCGAGGCCTACGCGGCCGGCTTCCTCGGCACCGACATCCTCGGCTCCGGCTACGACCTGAACCTCGTCGTGCACTCCGGCGCCGGCGCCTACATCTGCGGCGAGGAGACGGCGCTGCTCGACTCGCTCGAGGGTCGTCGCGGCCAGCCGCGCCTCAAGCCGCCGTTCCCCGCGGTCGCCGGCCTCTACGGCGGCCCCACGGTCATCAACAACGTCGAGACCATCGCGAACCTGCCCACGATCGTGCGCAACGGCGCCGAGTGGTTCAAGCAGTTCGGCACCGAGAAGTCGCCGGGCTTCAAGCTGTTCGCGGTCTCCGGCCACGTCGAGCGCCCGGGTATCTACGAGGCGCCCCTCGGTACGACGATGCGCGAGCTGCTCGACTACGCCGGCGGCGTGCGCGCCGGCCACGAGCTCAAGTTCTGGATCCCGGGCGGGTCGAGCGTGCCGATGCTCACGCCCGAGCACCTCGACGTCCCGCTCACCTACGAGGACATGGCCGCAAACGGCACGATGCTCGGCACCGGCAGTCCGATGGTCTTCGACGAGACCACGAGCGTCGTCCGCGCGATCAGCCGCTGGATCCACTTCTACAAGCACGAGTCCTGCGGCAAGTGCACCCCCTGCCGCGAGGGCACGTTCTGGCTCGAGCAGCTGCTCGAGCGGTTCGAGAACGGCACCGCCGAGGAGGTCGACATCGACACCGTCGACGAGATCTGCAAGCAGATCGCCGGCCGTTCGTTCTGCGCGCTCGGCGACGCCGCCGCGACGCCGTACGCGCCCGCCCTGAAGTACTTCCGCGAGGAGTTCCTCGCCGGAACCCACACGCCGGCCGACCAGCTCTTCGACCCGGTCGCCGCCACCGTCTTCGCGGGAGCTGCAGCGCGATGACCATCACCAGTTCGGGTCCCTCGACCCCCGCGGCCGCGCCGGTCGACGGCGTCAGCGTCAACGTCGACGGCGTCGACGTCGTCGTGCCCAAGGGCACGCTGATCATCCGAGCCGCCGAGCAGCTCGGTATCGCCGTGCCGCGGTTCTGCGACCACCCGCTCCTGGAGCCGGTGGCCGCCTGCCGCATGTGCCTGGTCGAGATCGAGGGCCAGCCCAAGCCCCAGCCGGCGTGCGCGGTCACCTGCGCCGACGGCATGAAGGTCCGCACCCAGGAGACCTCCGACGTCGCGCGCGCCGCGCAAGAGGGCGTCATGGAGTTCCTGCTCATCAACCACCCGCTCGACTGCCCGGTCTGCGACAAGGGCGGCGAGTGCCCGCTGCAGAACCAGGCGATGTCGCACGGGCGCGGCGAGAGCCGGTTCGACGGCATCAAGCGCACGTTCCCGAAGCCGATCAACGTCTCGGCGCAGATCCTGCTCGACCGCGAGCGCTGCGTCTCCTGCGCCCGCTGCACCCGCTTCGCCGAGCAGATCGCGGGAGACCCGTTCATCGACCTCCTCGAGCGGGGCGCGAAGCAGCAGGTCGGTACGTCGAGCGATCAGCCGTTCGACTCCTACTTCTCCGGCAACACCGTGCAGATCTGCCCGGTGGGCGCTCTCACCAGCGCGAAGTACCGCTTCCGGTCCCGCCCGTTCGACCTCGTGTCCACGCCGACCGTGTGCGAGCACTGCGCCTCGGGCTGCGGCCAGCGCACCGACGTGCGCCGCGGCACCGTGCTGCGCCGACTGGCCTGGGACACCCCCGAGGTCAACGAGGAGTGGAACTGCGACAAGGGCCGGTTCGCCTTCGGGCACCAGGCC